>DJVG01000039.1 GCA_002441095.1 Elusimicrobia bacterium UBA6262 | reverse complement strand
TTCCACTGCTGTTGATGATATTTCCAAAGGAATCATAACGATAGCTTTGGACAACATTTCCGTTCTGATCTATCAGCGCCGAAACGCTGCCCAATCCATCCTGAATATAGTAATACTTTTGATTGTTTTTTTCAACAGAAATCGGCTCGTCTATCCCAGGGCCGTGGATATATGTGGCAATGACTAGGTTGTTTTGGTCTAATTCTTCTATAATATCTTCTCCATCGTAGATATAGCGAGTGATCGTACCACTGACGTTCTTCTCAATTCTTCTGCCAAGAGCGTCGTACTTGTAGCTGATCGTTTGCGTTGGTGTAACTACTCCTATCAACTGATCCTCTGAGTTGTAGGTATAGGTTGTCGTCTCTCCCCCTATTTTCTTAACTTTGCTGGCCATATTACCGTCAAGATCATAGGTATAGGTGTAGGTACCATCATCCAATAGCCTGTTACCAGCATTATAGGTCTGAGTTAATGGATTCCGGTTGCCTACTGGATCGTAATTGTAAGCTTCGTTGGGATTGGTAGAGTTAATCAAACGGTACACGTTGTCGTAAGTGTAGCTGTGTAATCCATTGTTATCAGTCAGCGATAGCCTATTACTAACATTATCATAGGTATAGGTATTAGCTATGGTTGTCGGTAGATTGGTGATCGATAGAAGCTTAGAAGCTATGTCGTATGTGTAGTTTACGGCGAACGGCGAACCGCTAACGGCAAACGATTTTCCAGTTCTCCGGCTAAGGGCATCATAGTCATAATGGGATATGACTTGATTAGAGGAATCTTTAATATCAGTTAGGCGATTTAAAGTGTCATAAACATATTTAGTAACCGCAGGATCACTTGTAGTGAGCGGAGTCGAACTAGTCATGCTGATAAGATTGCTGTTGAGATCATACGCATAGCTGATACTGGTTGCGGGCTGGACAATGCCGGTGGTCTGGGCTGCTATTAGTCTGCTTAATGTATCATAGGTGAAGGTTAGATCAGAATCAGCATTAGTGACTCTGGTCAGGTTGTATTGGTTATTATACGTATAGTCCACTACCTCTTCCGGTAGGCCTGCCTGCCGAGGAGGCAGGAACTTCTTGGTTACCAGGTTAACCGCATTGTTATACAGCTTGATCTGCGCTCCTTTGGGAGTGACGATCATGGACAGATTGCGGTTGATGTCGTAGGAGCAAAAGAAAAAAGCCACCTCTTTGGTGACCTTTTTATAATCCACTCAATATCTTAATATCTAACTCCCCTATATCGTCTTATTTCCCTATATTTCCTCCAGAATTCATAAGATTTATAGAGGTCTCTTTCCACATTACTAGATAAGCTTTCTCTACTTCCCAATTACCTGTTTCCTTTTTAAGTGTAATATATACTTGCTTTTGTCCTTTTTCACCTACCACGTAAAAAGAGAACTTTGCATTACCATAAGGACCGGTATATTTTAGTGAATATCCGAAATAATTGAGCCTTATATTATTTACATGGCCAATATTACTATTCACTGAGGGATTATACATAATAAACTGCCGAGCAATTTTATAAGGTTCACTTCTCAAAATTAATAAATAAGAAATCAGGTACAAAAAGAATGAGATTATGATTATTCCTATAACAGAATAAACTATCTTTTTTGGCATTTTATATCTTCTCCTTGATTAATATAATGTTACTTCCCCTCCGGCAGATGCCCCAATACGTAACCGCCAACCAGTATCGATTCCATAACTAGGCCCAGCATTAAAATATGGGTACCAACCTATTAGGGGTTCAGCATTTACTCCAGTTGCTGCCCCAATACCTCCAAAGAATGGACCTGCTCCTACATTAGCTTCAGCATAACCCCCTATTCCAAGTCCTATCGGGCCGTGTTCAAGACAAGGATCCCAACCAGGACTTGTGCCAGAAGGTTCATAACTAAAACCTCCTCCCTCCCCAACCCCAAATCTAAAGGTTAAGAATGGACCTCCTTCAGGATTAACACCAAATTTAATACCTCCTCCAAACTCACTATAAAATTCGAATCCAATAGACCAGAGCCCTAAAGGATCAGTCCAATTAATCGGGTTGTTATTACAGTAAGAATACGCATTTACACCCCAAATCGGATCTTCTTGCAGGAATCTGCCGATCTTGGCATCGTAATAGCGAGCTCTCAGGTAGTACAGCCCTGTCTCCGAATCATACTCCCTGCCTGTATATGTAAACGGTTGGGTTATGGTCCCGCTGCTGTTGATGATATTCCCAAAGCTGTCATATCTGTATGTCTGAGCAATATTTCCGTTTGAATCTACGAGCGCCGTTATGCTTCCCAGGCCATCAGAGATATAATAATACTTTTGGCTATTCTTTTCAAGACAAATCGGCTCGTCTGTTCCTGGGCCGTGAGTGTAGGTGGCGATGATTTGGTTGTCTTGGTCCAGTTCCTGGATAATATCTTCGCCATCGTAGATATAGCGAGTGATCGTGCCACTGACGTTCTTCTCTATTCTTCTGCCAAGAGCGTCGTACTTGTAGCTGATTGTTTGCGTTGGTGTAACTATCCCAATGAGCTGATCCTCAGAATTGTAGTTGTAGGTTGTTGTCTCTCCTCCTGCCTTCTTAACCTTGCTGGTCATATTGCCATCAAGGTCATAGGTGTAGATATAGGTGTCATCTTCCAGCAGTCTATTACCTGAATCATAGGTTTGAGTTATGGGATTCCGGTTGCCTACTGGATCGTAATTGTAAGCTTCGTTGGGATTGGTGGAGTTAATCAAACGGTACACGTTGTCGTAAGTGTAGCTGTGTAATCCGTTATTGTCGGTTAGTGACAGCCTATTACCAACATTATCATATGTATAGGTATTGGCTATGGTTGTCGGTAGATTGGTGATCGATAAAAGCTGAGAAACAAGATCATAGGCATAGTTCGCGGCAAACGGCGAACCGCTAACGGCGCACGATTTTCCCGTTCTCCGGCTTAAGGCATCATAGTCATAATGAGCTATGACTTGGTTAGCAGGATCTTTGATATCTGTTAGGCGATTTAAAGTGTCATAAACATATTTACTAATGATTCCCGCTGGATCAGTCATGCTGGTGAGGTTGTTGTTGAGATCATAGGTATAGCTGATACTGGTAGCAGACTGGACAATGCCGGCAGTCTGGGCTGCTATTAGACTGCTTAATGTATCATAGGTGAAGGTTAGATCAGAATCAGCATTGGTAATTCTGGTCAGATTGTATTGGTTATTATACGTATAGTCCACTACCCCTTCTGGCAGGAACTTCTTCTCTACCATGTTAACCTGATTGTTGTAGAGCTTGATCTGGGCTCCATTGGGAGTGCAGGTTGCGGTTGATGTCGTAAGAATAAAAAGAAAAAGGTCACCAATAAGGTGACCTTTTGGATAGTCATGTCAATATCGTAATATCTAACTCCGTACCGTAAATCCGTACACGGTTATAAATACTTCCATTAGTTAATTAGTTAACTCCGTCACCTAAAACTTTATTCCTTACTTATTCCACTTTAATTAGATTAATATTATATTTTGAAGCAACTATGTTCATTTTATTGTCAAAATCATCGAAATTATTAACAGCTGATAAAACTTCAAAATAAAATAAGGAAGGAGACATAGTAATTATTGAATCATAATTATCAATTTTATTTATATAATCTATTGCTGTGTGGCCTGGAATCTCAAAGAGCACTAAATCATCAGTACTTCTATTTATTCTTAAAAATAATTGGTCAGAATAAAGTGCAAACTCTTTTATAAAATCCTTTAGAATATCGGAACTCAAAACCAGAAAGGAAACATTCTTTTTAATTAATCTATTTGTAATACAATATTTGATGTTTTTATCTTTAAAATATTCTTCCAATTTATATCTTGTTTCCTTTTTAGAAATACTAATATATGATGAATCATCAAACATTATTTGATTACTACTGCTATAGAAAGAAAATACTAAATCAGAATAAAAATCTATTAAATTAAATAGTATTTCTTTATTATTATTATTTGAATCATTATTAAATATTCTAAATATATTTATTATTCTCTTAGATCTATAGTATCTATCGTCCAATTTCTTATAACATTTCATTTCCATTTCCATCCACCTCCCTTTGAAGCCCAATTTATCCATCCATCCCATGAACCACTACCACCTTTAGGTGCTTTAGGACCAAAATGTATCATAGGATGATTTGATCCGGGAATATTATTGCCATAATGTAAATGCGGACCTAAAGGGCCACTTGAACTATCTATAGTAGTATTTTTTATTTTTACCTTAGCAAATCCTAGGGCCGCAATTCCTACAGCCGTTTCACCCAACATTTCAGATCGTTCGGCATCACACATGCCTTGTTTTACAAATCCTCCATTTTCCCATGATATTTTTTCACCAACAATAGCTTGCCCTGCGGTCCAGCCTAATGATGCAGATCCGTATATAGCCATCCCTGTTAAAGCAACTGTTGCTGTTGTTGCTCCGATTATTGGCGCGGCAACAACTAATCCTGCTCCAATAACAACTCCTCCTGCCAAATAACCTGCTCCCTTTAATACACCTATACCAAAATCTTTCCCGCTGAATAGTCCATAAGGGTCAACTAAGTTTAATGGATTGCTGTAACAATATCCATACAAATTCGTATTCCAGATTGGATCTTCCTGCAGGAAGCGGCCCATTTTGGGGTCGTAATAACGGTGGCGGTAGTAATAAAGTCCAGTCTCCTGATCATATTCTCTACCTGTATAGGTATACGGTTGGGTCAAAGAACCATTTTGACTGATAATATTCCCAAAGCTGTCATATCTGTATGTCTGCGCTATATTTCCGTTTTGATCAACCAGCGTGGTTATGGAACCCAAGCCATCACTGATATAATAATACTTTTGGCTATTCTTTTCAAGACAAATCGGCTCATCAATCCCAGGGCCGTGGGTGTAAGTTGCCGTGATTTGGTTGTTTTGGTCTAATTCCTGGATAATATCTTCGCCATCATAGATATAACGAGTGATCGTACCACTGACATTCTTCTCTATCCTCCGTCCCAACGAGTCGTACTTATAGGATATTGTCTGTATTGGTGTGGTCACCCCGATTAGTTGATCTTCTGAGTTATAATTGTAGGTTGTTGTCTCTCCCCCTGCCTTCTTAACCTTGCTTACCATATTCCCATCAAGGTCATACGTGTAGGTATAGGTGTCATCTTCCAGCAGTCTATTACCTGAATCATAGGTTTGAGTTATGGGATTCCGGTTGCCTACTGGATCGTAATTGTAAGCTTCGTTGGGATTGGTGGAATTGAGCAGGCGATACACATTGTCATAGCTGTAATTGTGTAGGCCATTGTTATCCGTAAGACTTAAGCGGTTCCCTACATTATCATAAGAATAATTTGCGCTTATAGCTAATGGCATATGGCTTATAGCAAGAAGCTGAGAAGCTATGTCGTATGTGTAGTTTACGGCGAACGGCAAACCGCTAACGGCAAACGATTTTCCAGTCCTCCGGCTAAGGGCATCATAATCATAATGGGATATGACCTGATTAGCAGGATTTTTGATATCAGTTAGGCGATTTAAAGTGTCATAAACATATTTAGTAATGATTCCCGCTGGATTAACCATGCTGATAAGATTGCTATTGAGATCATAGGCATAGCTGATACTGGTAGCTGGCTGGACAATGCCAGCAGTTTGGGCTTGGGTTAGCCTGCTTAATGTATCATAAGTGAAGGTTAGATCAGAATCAGCATTGGTGGTTCTGGTCAGATTGTATTGGTTATTATACGTATAGTCCACTACCCCTTCTGGCAGGAACTTCTTGGTTACCAGGTTAACCGCATTGTTATACAGCTTGATCTGCGCTCCTTTGGGAGTGACGATCATGGACAGATTGCGGTTGATGTCGTAGGAAACGAGCTTCTGCTCGTTGAGCGGATTGGTAGTCTTGACCAACTGGTTCTGCTCATCATACGTAAAAGTTGTTGTATGGTTGTTAGCATCGGTGACTGAGACTAGGTTACCGATATTGTCATAGGCATAGATGGTAGTCTTGTTGTCTGCGTCTGTAGCTGTCTTTACCCGGTTCATTAGATCATAGGTGAACTGGGTGCTTTTGTTGTTGGCATCGGTGATCTTTTCTACATTTCCGGCATTACTATAGGTGAATGAAGTACTGTGATTTAACGGATCAGTGATACTGATCAGGTTAAAGGTGACTGGATCATAGGCAAAGATAGTCTGGTTTTGCAAGGTTGTGCCAAAGGCAGAGATAACTTTGGTCACCTGGCCGCGTGTATTATACTCCATAGTGCTTATGGCGCCTTTGGCATCGGTGATCTTAATTGGATTGCCTTTGGCATCATATTCTATTAAGGTTGTATTTTTCAAGGGATCTGTGATGGATACTGGCTGGTTGAAGTTTGGTTCATAGGTTATTTTAGTTGTTCTGTAGCGAGACCAGCTGTAGTTGTAGCAATCTGCGATAAAAGTCAAATTACCCTTAGCATCGTAATACGTTTCTGTGCTGGAAATGTTAGGCTGAATTATCTGCAGCGCATTGGAATTTTCGTCTCGTCTATAACTGGTAGTGTTGCCGAGAGGATCGATAAAGGCCAGCCGGCCGCCGAATTTATCCGTGCGGTAAGTCCAAACGTTGCCCTTGCCGTCTATCATTTTTTCAACAATACCATTAGTGGCAACAGCAGGCGCGGGATCCTGTTCTGTCCCTACTCCGCTGGGCAGGTCATTGATCAATCCTTGCTTGTTGGAAGGATAGTATTTTCTGGTCTCGACCTGACTGGACGTCGTGGTTGTGCCATCGGCGGCAACTTCTGTCACTGCCCGTTGCGGCGAATGCACTTCCCGGATAGCGCCGGCTTGATCATAGAAGTATTCTGCGGTGTGGCCGCGCTCATCGGTTTTCTTGGTGAGCAGGTGATTGGTGTCGTAGGTGAAATATCTATTGGTATTATCAGCGTTGGTTATTTGGATGAGATTGCCCTGGTAGTCTATGTTAAACTTGGTGACCCGGTTCGCAGGATCTGTTACGCTCAGGAGCTTGCCACTACTGTAGGCAAAGTGATATTGCTGGCCAGTCGACAAAGTAATAACCGAGGGTTCTGCCGGGATACCGTCACCGTCAGCGTCCTGATACTCGAAGGCAATGATATTGCCATTGCGGTCAATAGTCTGTGTCTGCATGCCCTGTTGGTTAAAGTTGATCTTTGTACCGTCTTTCATCCGACGGGTATAGGTGTTATCCGGGTTTTTCTTTAGCGAGGAGAAATCGCCGGCAGGAGGAAGAAGATCTGCTTCGGCGATGCTGCTGTCCGCGATTATATCAAAAACGCAGATGTTATTGGACGCCCACGCCGACCCTGCAAGATATCCCTGCGGGCTGTGGAAAGTGCCGTCACCCTTGCCGAGAAAAACATTTACACTTGATGCATCATAATTAGTATATCCAGCGGCCAGGTCAATAATAGAGTCATCGTTAAAATCAGAAGCAATGACTAAGTATGGGAAACTGCCTACTAAATATAATACCTCATTCTTGAAGGTGCCGTCACCGTTGCTTAAATAAACATAAAAACCATCCCAATTGCCATAAGATAAAACGTGAACTATAGCAAAATCATCAAATCCATCCTTATTAAAATCAGCGACAGCCATAGACCTTGGATCATTTCTACCCGCAAATAGCTGCTCTTGAAAAGTACCATCGCCATTTCCTAAGAGAATGACAATTTCACCGCTCCAGTATGTGCTACGAGCTAGCACTAAATCGGTCTCCCCATCACCATTGAAATCACCACTATTGACTACATCCCCAGAGCCACTATAACCAATACTGGCTGTATGCACTATCGGACTTTGGAAAGTACCATTCCCATTACCAAACAAGGTGTATATCTTGCGAAAGTAATCCACTACGACTAAATCAATTTTATCATCATGATTAATATCCACGCAAACACTGCTCAGTGGATACTTTCCCACTGCATAAAAGACGGGTGCTGCCAAGGTGCCATCACCATTATTTAATAGGATAGAAACAACGTTATTTGAGTTTGTCACGGCTAAATCAATGAAGGAGTCGCCGTTAAAATCCGCAGGAACAATTTGCCGTAGAGCACCATTGGAAGCATCACCTCCGGAATAATCGACCGGAGCTTTGAAGCCGCCATCGCCAATACCAAATAGAATGGATACTAGATAAGAGCCAGAGTTTAACCTTGCTAAATCGGTTATCCCATCCCGGTTAAAATCAGCGCTGATAACCGAATACGGACCGCTTGCTTCTATAAGAGAAGTGATCCCTGGACTGCGAAGAGTGCCATCACCGTTATTTATTAAGACTGATACACCATTAGGAGCCGCATTATCCAGAACTGCGATACACTTGCCTTGCGGCTTTTTGAATGTTTTCGCGGATCCGTCGCCTTCGGTCAATAAGAGAGTCCCGTCAGGATCAAAATAAAGGCGCTGCAAGCCGTTCAGGCTCCAGCCGCTGCCAAAGGGTGAAGCTTGCTGGTTATTGACAACTATTCTCCCTTTGCTAGCGCTGGTCATGCTGATTGGATCAATAGTATTGACTCCGGTGTTGCCGGTAGGCGGTCCACCGAAGTAATTCGCTGTACCGTAGGTCGCACTATAGAAGTTAGAAATTTCCAACGTATAGGGGTAACTGCCGGTGGGCAATTTATCGTTGTTTGGGTCTGTACAGGGGAATAGATAAGCTTGCCTTGTGCTCCCAGCTTTTGCCTTAAAATAAGTCGAAGAATTTAAACCTTCAATACTCAGTTTAAAGGAAGTATATGCCGGCATAGTAGTATATATGCTATTTAAATTAGTATCCGTAGCTATCAGGCTCATCGGATTGGCGGAATAACTATTATAGAAGAAGGTTAGGCTGAAGTCTTGATTAAAAGCTTTTATTGAAGGAAAGCTGTGGTCCATTGATAATTCCCCGGTTTTGAGCCTCACCAGCGAATTGCCGCTATCTTTGGCGCATACTTTGCTGTTATCATTGCTATCGGAAGTTTGCGTAGTAACAGCTGAAGCGCATTCTTGCGGTGCCGGCCAGGCAAATGGAAAATTGCAGTCAGGCCAGCTAAAATGATTCATTTGAAATTCCACCCACTGGCCATCGGCGCTGACCGTACTCATTTGCCCAGAGTCTTCCCACTGGAAGGTCTTAGCATTGTAGAGTCCAATCGGTATCTGGGTGCCAGGAGCAAAACCCAGGGCATTGGCAAATTTGATGTCAACCAGCTGGGTAAACTGTGTCCCATCTGGCTCAAGATCTAAACAGTAGGTAAAAAACGAAGTCTTGGGCAGTGGTGCAGGCAGTTCCCTGGAATGTTCATATAATGTAGCTTGCACATTGATGCTGCTGGTCCCTATAGGCAAGGCATTCGGCGGAATTGTAACAATGATCTTGCCATTGGCGCTGGTGTGAATCCCGCCGGCATTGGTAATCGTGGTTATGGCTGTATCCATAGGTTTGAGATAAATGTCGTCAACCGCGGTGTTCCTGGTAGTTACTACACTTGTTTTTCTTTGGGCGATGGTATAGCCGGTTTTATGACAGGTCAGTTTGAAGTCTCCAGTACCGGGTGTGGGGAAACTGAATTTGCCTTGTTCGTTCGTTAAAGCTGTTCCGGTAACTTCATCTATCGTTACGGTGGCTCCATTTAAAGGAGAATTTGTATTGGAATCATAGACTATCCCATGGATAAAGCCGGATTGCGGCGAGATTTGGGGAGTATCAGGCGTTCTTTCGATGATAAAGGTGACGGAATCAGATTTCCCTTCCAGTCCTGCACTGATATCCCCCTGGTAGCCGTAGGCTTGAAGGATATGCGGCCCTTCAGCTATTTTACTTATATCCAGAGTGAAGGTCTTCATTCCCTGTTTGACAGCAGACGGATTGTTATAGGTTGCCACGGTAATAGTATCTAATTTGAGAATGATCGTTTTAACACTGCCGGTAGGTTTATCTTTTTTATCGTTGGCGGTGGCGGAAAAAGACACTGTGACGGCGATACTGTTTTGGTTAGTGATGTAGTTATTTACCGGCTGAGTAATGGCTACGATCGGAGCAGGGTTGCCGGCAAAAGCGTAAGAGCTAAGGCTTAGAATAACAACTGCAAACAGAAACAACTTACCGAGTTTGGACATAAGGAACTCCTTTATATAAAGCAAGATAAATTATAAAACCAACCGTACTATGATGTATGGTTGGCTCGAGATATTATATATACTGTTGTTTTTTCGCTCAATACCGGACTCATAGAAAATATGTTCATCTCTCTTGAACATACATTTTATGCTGCCGACAGCTACTATTGAAAATATCACAGGAATATAGTCTTGTCAAGCTGGATTTAATTCTACGCGGCAGATTATATTATCTTTTGATGGATTTAGACAGGATGACGGCTTCAGCTATTTCGCGCATGCTTTTGCGGGCATTCATGCTCTGCTTCTGCATCCGCCGGTACGCCTCCTCCCCGCTAATTTGAGCGTCCCTGGACAGCATATCCTTGGCTCTCTCTACCAGCTTGCGGGTTTCCAGTTCTTCCTGGATAGACCGGGATCTTGCCAGTAGTCCATGCTGCTCGATCACCATGGCCGCCTCGGCAGCCACAGTAGCGACAATAGCGATCTCCGGCTCGGTAAAATTGTGAATAGCCTGGGTATAGCAGTTCAGCACTCCGATAACTTTACCCCGGACCATCAAGGGGACACTAAGCAGGGAACACAAGCCTTCTTTGATAGCAATATCCGTATTCCTGTACCGGGGATCTCTTCTTACATCCAACACGCAGAGTGACTTGCCTTCTTCCACTACTCGACCGGCAATACCGGCGCCTATCTTTAGGTTTGGTTTTTGATTATATTCAGCACTGATGGATTGGGTCGCTCTCACGACCAGCTCTTGTTTCTTTTCATCCACCAGCATCAGGGAACATATTTTCGAGTCCATTACTTCAGCCAGGACCATGACGATCAGGCGTAAAATATCTTCCAGCAGTAAATTACTCGACACTGCCTGGGTAATCCTGGAAAGTGCGGCTATTTGCTTCTTAAATGTTACAATTTCTTTACTGGGAGACATAAAAAAATCCACCTTTAATGTTTGGTGGACAACATAGTCCGGATAGCGGCACTGCTATCATTTACCTGATCATTGCTGTAATACTAATAACACATGGGCATCTTGCTGTCAAGGCTCAATCTTACAAAAGCTTTCCGGTAAGAGGCTTTATTTCCGTCAGTTCCATTAATTGCAAGGCATTTTTTACCGCTTTGCCCCAATGACAGTTGTTGAAAAAGAGGTAGGTAGTCTTGGCTTTGGCTGCTACTTGCCTGATCTTGGGGATAAATTCCTTAAGTTCTTCCTTATTATATAGGTAATTATAGCGTTCAGCTACCGTGGCTTTGAACCAGTCCGGATTGCGGCCATGGAAACGGAAGTAGCCAATAGTCAGCAAAAGAATAGCCGCTAGTCCCGATCTTAATGATCTGATCCATCCCTTACTCCGGCCCCGGTTTCCAGGCCCGCTGTGCTTTCTTCGCTGCTTGTGCATGCTTATTTTGGAGCATTTTTTCTTTGGCCCGTTTAGACCGCTTCCGTTTTTGCCGCCTGAGTTTTTCGATCCGTCGTTGCTCGGCAGATCTCTGGCCCAGGATCAAAGATTCTATTTTATCAGCCAGCAGCCGTCGCGCCAGGAACCGGTTCAAGACTTGTGATCTTTCCTGCTGGCATTTAACTTCTATACCTGTTGGGACATGTTTTAAATAAACCGCACTGGCTACCTTATTGACATTTTGTCCGCCCTTACCCTGGGAACGCACAAAATGCTCTTTTAAATCATGTTCCCTGATACCCAAGCGGGCCATTTTTTCAAGTAATGCTTTTTCTTTTTCTGAATTTACACTAAATAACCCCATCGCTGCTCCTACCAGGGTTTTCCTGCCCGCACGGCTTCCACATAACTGCGTATTTCATTCTTTTTGAGCAGGTCAGTAGCCGTAAATACAGCCGAATAACATTCCTTGGTGCCTTTAAAATACTGGGCGATGACCTGGGCATTTACTTTCATCTTTTTTGACCGCAGGTAACCGAGGACAATGATATACTTGCCATTAATATCCAAGGTGGCATTTGATTCAAAGCTGATACCTTTAATACTGATATCTATAGTTTCGGCCTCGGCAATCAGCTTATTATCAGCCAGGGATAGTATCCCGATCCTTTCCCGGGCTTTGAATCTGGGTAATGTTCTTTTATTGGTCATACGCTTCACCTCATGGTTCAAGCAATTCGAAGCCGGTAGTCGCTTCTTTTTTCCGTTGGGCATTATTATTAATGATCTCCAGGAGAACCACTTCGCCGACTTTCCAGGTCTCTATACCCAGCCGGATACAGCCGGTAATGGTTTCCTGGTCACGCCCCAGGGCCGCATGCATATGCAGTTTCGGTATCCCCTTTTCATCAGGGAAGATAGCTCCCACGGCAACAGTTTCATGTATCCCGTCCAGGATCTTATTGATGGTTTCAATTGGTACCGTTTCCGCTTGTCTGGGCCCGGAAACTATCGTACCACCGCCTTTAACACCGCCTACCAGCAGGCAGATCCCCCGTTTTACATCCTTTTCAGTGGCCAGGGTTTCGAGTGACTGAGGTAACCGGTCCCCATCTTCCAGCCGTATCACAAAAACGCGTCCGATATTGCCTTCTGAATATTTCACCCTGGTTCACCCTCGACTATAATTTTTTCTCCATTACGATCGCTAATAATATCGTATCTGCTACAATATCCTGTTTCGTCCCCGTCTTCTTAAATCCCCGCTTAATACAAAAACTAAGACCGCGCAGGTTGCTCTCTTCCACTTCCGTCCGGATAGTCTTAATATAATCCAGTTTTTTTATCACTCGTTCCAGCAGTAATGTGCCTATACCCTGTCTTTGTCTTTTAGGCAAGACAAATAAATGTGCCAATTGCAAGGTTGTGGGTTCGATATGCAGGGCAGTAGCCACCCCGACAATAGTACCGGTTTCATCTTTGGCGGCCAGGAAAATCACCTCTGGATCTGCGATCTGGATTGCTAATATATCCGGATCAAGCCAAAGCTCACTCACCTTCATACTCGTTTCCGGGGATAAGTATTCGTGGTACGTATCGCGCCAGGTGGTTCTAATGACATTACTGACTGCCGGGATATCAGATACTTTGACCTCATCAATGGTAATCATTTGGTAGAATCCTTTAAGATAGTATAGAAGTTAAAAGGTTTCAGCTGATTATCTTGATATTGCAATACCATCAGGTGCAAATGGGTAGGACTGTCCTTTTTCTCTGCGGAAAAACCAGTACGGCCAATAGTACCGATCACTTCTCCGGCTTTAAGCAATTGCCCCGGCTTGACCATGACCTTATCCAAGTGGGCATAATAAAAAACCATTTGCAGGTTTGGATTATAAAGCCAGGCCACATTCCCGCCGCGCAATGGACTGCCAGGCTGCCAACCGGTATGTGTCCCCAATACCAGGCAATCCGCCACCGCGACAACGGCTACCGGTTTATTAGTGCGGTCATCAAGGCAATCCTGGTCAGTATCCCGGATAATAATATCATGCGCCGGATGTCCGCCATGATTATTACCGTCAAAAAAATCATAGCCTTTTACCGGACTGCTTCCATAAACAATATCCGGCCGATAAAGATTACCGTTCTTGCCGGCAATAGCACTTAGATCATATCCTGGCACCGGAAAAATCCAATTTTGTCCGTAAGCAAAGCTATAATGCCGCGCCAGAGTCTCTAACTGCGCCATAATAGCTGGCAAGGCCTTTTTGGCAGCAGCCTTATCAATCGCACCATCCCGTACCGCCAGTTCAAATTTTTGCCAATCTTCAATAGGATTAGTTTTTAACGTTCTATGGGTAGAAATATAATAAAGTAAAGATGCATACGCCAGGATGATCAAGAAAAATATAGTTTTTAATATAGCGCGTTGATTCATGAAACCCTTTCTCATGCTCCAAGGATAAAGATATAATCAGATCTTACCCAGGCGCACCTCGTCAATATATTCGCGTATAATATTCAATTTTAATACGTCATTCTCGATAAATTTAGCAGAATATGTCTGGTGCCCGTCTTTTATATATTTAGCCACGACCTGGCCAGGAATCTCTACTCTGCGGCCGCGCTTAAAACCAAAAATGATATAGATTTTCTGGTCAACTTCCAGCGGCGGTTCTACCATTTCAAAACAACATCCCTTAATGCCCACATTACGCAAGATCCCCTCTCCGGTAAAGCGCTTTTCTTCGAGAGTATAAAGTCCGACAGCTTCTTTGTCCGGATACCGCGGATATTTTCTACGATCCATGTTAAGCCCCACATGGTAGAAGTAAACCAGTCATTTCAAATACAGTTGCCAGTAAATGCGAGGAACAGTAAAAGCAGTTAACTCGAGACAAGCAAACGTTCTTCGTTTTTACTGCTTTTCGTTCTGACTGGCAACTGCCTCTCGGACTTACTGCCTTTTGTTCTTACTCTCTTTTAGTAAACGTCTTAGCCCACAAACCCCGGGCAAGAATCGGTTGAACTAATTTCCGCTCGCTTTTCATCATGGCGGCCCGCATGATACGAAAATCACCGTATTTTTTATTGATCAGGTCCATCACCCGGTCCACAGACTGGGTCCTGGTAAATTCTTCCAACAGGTATAACTGCTGTGTCCGGCGGACCAGGTTAGACACGCTGATACCGATCAGGCGGACAGCCCGGCCCTGCCAGCCAAGCCTGGTGAATATTTTCCAAGCCTGCTGGTATATATCATAGCCGCTATCCAAAAAATAATCAACAGTTAAATACCGGCTAAACGTAAAAAAATCACTGTAGCGCAGGATGAGACAAACGGTCCGGCCGCAATAATTATCCTGGCGCAGGCGCACTGCTACTTGTTCGCTCAAAGAAAATATGTTCCGGCGTATCTCGGCGACATCAGCAGTGTCGCGCGCCAGCGTGTGGGTATGTCCCATAGATCTAACCGGCGGTTCATCTTCACTGTAATGCACCGGCGTGCTATCCAGTCCTAATCCCATATTATGCAATACTTCCCCGATAATACCAAAGTGCTGGCGCAAAATTCCGGCCGGGTAGCGGCCCAGCTCACCGCAGGTATAAATACCAAGCGCATGCAGGCGCTTCTCCATTTGCCTTCCCACACCACACAGATCTTTGATCGGCAGGTTTTCCAGAGTAGCGCTCACCTGTTCCGGCCGGACCAGGACCAAGCCATCAGGTTTTTGCATATCACTGGCTAGTTTAGCTATTAATTTGTTCGGCCCGATACCGACAGAGCAGGTCAAACCTATTTCCCCGGTAATAGCTTTTTTAATGGCTTGCCCGGCTTTGAGGGCATCATCATATGACGCACAGGTATCAGTAAGTTCCAAAAATGCTTCATCAATGGAAAAAACTTCTGTTTTTATAGAGAACCGGCGCAAAATTTGGAATATCTGGCGGGAAGTGTCCACATATTTAGCTAAATTACCGATCACAAAAACCGCCGGCGGACAAAGCCGGCGCGCTTCACCGATGCTCATGCCCGCCTTAATACCGAAGGGTTTGGCTTCATACGAGGCCGCGGAAACTGTGGTGCGGGTTTCCGGGTTGCCGCAGACAATGACCGGGCGGCCGCGCAGGGCAGGATTGGTTTTCTGCTCGACCGAGGCGAAAAAGGCGTTCATATCGATATGTAATACTATACGAAGATTCATACGGCTATCAGAATATCAGGCTATCAGGGAGTGGATATCAGGAAGATGAGACATCAGGATACCAGGATAACAGAACATCAGGATATCAGGAAGTTCCTGATAATCTGATTCCCCGATTACCTGATACTCTGACTACCTGATCTCCTGCATCCTGATATACTGATTACCTGATCACCTTTCTTTAGGCTGGGGTGACTTTTAGCAGGTGCCAGACGAGGGTTTTGTTGTTCAGGCAAAGTTCATAGAGATTAGCAGAATGAAGCACGCTGAAATAATGCAGGATCGCTTCTCCTTCGCGGTCCCGCCAGGCATAGGTCACCTGCTCGATCTTATATTTGCGGTTCTGCCACGTGAACCAGACCGGGTTGATCTGGTCCCCGGTAAATACCGCGCCGACCCTGATCCGTTCATTGATCGTTTCAATCATGATTGTCTCCAAAAACAGTTGCCAGTCAGGACGAGGAGCAGTTGCCAGTCAATACAAAATGCAGTTAACTGCCTCTCACTTTTACTGCTCTTCGTTTTGACTGCTTATCGCTCTTACTGGCTCACTTTTTTAGTACTTCCGAAACACTCCCACTACTTTACCGACTATTTGTATCTCCGGATTAATGATGGGCTGGTACGCGGGATTAGCGGCTTCCAGGCGGAGTTGGCTGTGTTTGGTATCGCAGTATATTTTTTTGACCGTGATTTCCTCGCCAATGCGGGCGACGACGATCTCGCCGTTCTCGGTACGGCTGTTGATACGCACCAGGACAAAATCTCCCTCATAGATCCCGGCGCCAGTCATGCTGTCCCCTTTCACCCGCAGGGCAAAATCAGCGCTATTACCCAACAGCGACTTATCCAGGTTGACATACCCTTCAATATTTTCTATGGCCAACAGCGGAGCGCCGGCGCGGACATGCCCCAAAATGGGTATGTTAAGGAGCGGCGCCTGGGTCAGACCGGTAATCTCCAGGAACCGCGCCTTGAATTTGCCGCGTTTGCGGATGTAGCCCTTCTCTTCCAGTATCCGCAGGTAATCCTGTACTGTGCCGATAGACCTGAACCTGAATTCCTTCATGATCTCCCGCAAAGTCGGCGGCATCCCATTCTGCAACTGGGAGCTCTTGATGAAATCCAATATCCCTTTTTGTTTTTCCGTAAGATTTTGCATTAATTTCTCTTTTTCTCTAAAAGCTTTTTGTTTTGAGTGGTTTTAAGATAGTTCTCCTGTGAGACCACTTTTTTACCACTTTTACGCTCTAACTCTTTACGCGCGTTACCTGCCACTGTGCCGCCTTCATAAGCAGCTTGTTTATTTTCGTCTAATCCATTGGCATTTTTATTAACGGTAATCTCCTTGGTAGAAGCCTCTCCCAGCATGGAGAAAATCAATTCCAGATCATTCATATGATCCCTGAGATTCTCTCGTTTTAGTCCTTTCAAGCGCTTATATTCAGATGGAGTTAAATCAAAAGTGGCTCTGGAGATTTCCGCAGTCAGGATTTCATATTCTTTAGATTCTTTGATTCCCCTGTTTTGCCATTGTCCAGTAAGTTCTTCCCGGATAGCAATCCCCCGCATCCGTTTTTCAATCCAAGCATTGCCACCCAAGAGCCGGAATTGGTTATGCGAACCGAGACGAGAAAGCTCAAAATATTTTCGCTTCTAAAATATGCGAGCATACTCACAGCAGTATGTAAGCAGATTTTTGAACGAAAATATGCGGAGATTTATCGTCGAATTCCATAATTCAATTCTGGTTCTTGGGTATAATCCTTTGGCCTTATACAAGGCCCGCGTCCGTTTGGTCGCCAATTCCGGATCTTCGATTTCCTGTATCCGCTCATAACCTACTTTCGCCAGCCATTTCTTAAAAGGCTCAGCTTTAGGGGAGGGGATAGACTGAATAATACGGAAAACTCCTTCCGTATTAGCACAATTTAGCTTTTGAGGACCTCCTGATGTCTGCACCGAAAGGGGGGTGGCAATTTGCCCCCACCCTTTTGCTAATTCTGAGTCTCTCCTACGCATATCCTTAAGATACCCCTCTGGTTGCGCCGAATCTGTAAGCGCAGCTACAACATCTGTTATTACAAACCACCATTTATTGTTGTGAATTACTTTTCTAATTCCTTTTTTCCTAAAAATTGCTATTTTAGTAGTAGTTATCTCTTTGGTCATGTAATCCTTCCTTTTGAGGTGACAATTTGGCACCTCAAGATTTTAAATTCATTTTCGGGTTTCGACACCGGTTACCGTCTGCCGAGCTTGTACCATACATCTGTATGGTTGTCAAGGAAAAATAAAGGAGGCACTTTTAAGACGCCTCCTTTAAGTATCCTTACCTATTATTATATAGCAGTTACTGCTCCTGTAGCAATATTGGTCAAAGTTCCGGTGCCATCAGCAGCAATGGCAATAGTAGCTATCGCTACACCATCCCGGGAGATCGTCCCGGTCAGGGTCTGGTCAGTATGGAAGGTCAAAACGCCGCTCAGGCCGCTGGTAGTGGACTCAAAGGTTTGCGTACCGCCTATTGGCCCGTTGGCGCCCACAGTTACATCCGAAACTATGGTCAGGATCTCCCCGGTATCCAGGGTAACGGTCCCGCTGCCGGTCAACTCTGCCGGATCTGCATCTGTTGGTTTATTAGCAGGCATTTCAGCAGTCAGGCTAAGCGCAATTGTCGCTCCACCATGTCTGCCGGTAACCGTATTTTCCATCGTATCCGGAAAATTAGCATTGATGAAATCAACCAGAGCTGCCAGTATAGTGCTCTCGGCGTTGGTCGGGTCTCCTGCTACATCAGCTGCGGCAATCGTGTGCCAGGCCAGAGCCGTGCCATCCAGTTTACAGAACATGGCTGGTATGTACTT
This sequence comes from Elusimicrobia bacterium UBA6262, assembly GCA_002441095.1. Lineage (GTDB taxonomy): Bacteria > CAYTYR01 > UBA6262 > UBA6262 > UBA6262 > UBA6262. The sequence continues at coordinate 14,552 of DJVG01000039.1, read as the reverse complement.
GGGGAAAAATGCCGCCAGAAGTATAGGATTCGTCGTAGGCATGTCCGCCAGCGTGACTGGGGTGGAGGTCAGGCTATCAGAAGGATATAACTGCAAAGTACCCATATTCTGGCCAAAGATCTGTTCCATGTTGAAATATACCACCTCGGAGCCTTTTTTGAACTGCAATTTGCAGGTAATACCTGATAATCCTGGGGCAGTAATAGTATAAAAACCCTCATCATCAGCTTCACCAAGACTGTCCATATTTGTGCCTACATACCTGCGCCCGGGGACTCCAAAGGAGGTTGTCCCTGCTCCTGCGCCTACTCCGGCTACTGTGTATAACGCCTCTGCGGTAGTCGCTAATTGCGTATCCAGGGCAGAAGAAGTCACTGTTGTTGCTGTATTGGTCAAACCGAATAATTCTGCTTTCTTTTTGTTGTCACCGCAACCGGTGAGCAATAATAATCCTATTAGCAGCAAGCTGGTGAACACTATAAATTTTTTCATTTACTTGCTCCCCCCTATTAAATTAAATGCATACGACACGGTAGCGACAATTTTCCAGTCCGCGGAATCATAAAACTGCATCCGGCCGATGCGCAGATCCTCGTCCCCTAAGGCAAACTGGATTCCTAATTTAGCCTTAAAGTTGTCCCGGGCATACTGACTGCCGACTAACAGGTCAAGGGTTGACCCGCTAGATTCATTAATATCATAGCTGGCAATTTTGGACTTGCCAAAAAACTGGGCCTGGAATTCGGCAAAAGGAGAAAATTCATTCAGCGGGTATTCCACTGCCGCCCTGATAATGAACAGATCAGCAGGATCATGCTTGACATCATGCTCATCTTCATATTCGCTTTTCATCAAATAGCCAATATTACCGGAAATAACTACCGGTTTCAATTCACGCGCGCAGGCTAATAATAAACCAACATTGGTGCCTTCACCTAATCCTTTATCCACATCGCCAGTCGGAGTTTGGAGATCCAAGCCAACCGCGACCATATCATTTATACTGTATTTTGCGCCAAGACCAATTTGGCCAATGCCTGAATCATCAGTGCTGGTGCTCGCGCCATTGGCTTCGATCTTAGATTTCCAGGACCGGTACGGGAGAGTCATGTTTAACTGCAGTTGATCAGTCAAGCCGTATTTAAATATTGCCTGTATGACAGTCAGCGATAAACTATTCTCACCTGTAATATTGCTATCCCAATCCCAGGTGTCCTTACCATAGGAAATTCCCAGGCCGGCTTCCAGGTTATTGGCGGCTACGCCTTTGACCTGTTCGGTCAGGATAGGATCAGCAGATGCTACTGATGATAAAACAACCAAGCTCAAACAAAAAAACAGGATTTTTTTCATCGTGCTCCCCTCTAGGTAAAATTTAAAACATGTTTATATTAATCATTTTCTGTTGCTTTGTCAAGCCTTAATACAGCGCTAAATTAGCGGGAAATTTCTACTATCTTGTATTTCAAGATCCCCGTCGGTATTTTGATCTCCACTATGTCGTCTTTCTTAAAGCCCAGCAAGCCCTTGCCGATCGGCGAATTGATCGAGATCTTGCCCTCGGCATAATTAGCTTCCATTTCCGAGACCAGGGTATAGCACTCTTCCTCATTGCACCCAAGATCTAACAATTTTACTATTGAACCAATAGATATCAAGTCTTTGGGTATCCTGGATTCATCAAGTATCTCGGAGCGGCCCAGCTTGCCTTCCAGCTCGCTGATCTTTTTCTCATTAAGGGCTTGCGCTTCTTTCGCCGCATCGTATTCAGCGTTTTCCGAAATATCGCCTTTTTCCCTGGCTTCGCCGATTTCCCTGGCTAATTGTTTCCGTTTAGTTGTTTTCAAAAAATCAATCTCTTCCTTGATCTTCTGGTATGCTTCCCTGGTCAAATAGATCTTCTCCATAAATGCGGATTACTCCCCTTCGGTTACTGCTCTTTAATAGTGATCTTAAAATAGGTCCGGCCAATAAAAACAATATCTCCTTCTTTCAACTGTTCCCGGCCGCGCACCTGTATTTTGCCTATAAAAGTGCCATTGGTGCTGGACAGGTCCGATACATAAGCATTACCTTCTTGCAAACCAATAATGGCATGTTTGCGGGAAGAGCGATGATCATCGGCTATCCGTAAACTAGCCTCTTCCCCGCGTCCGATAATAATAGAAGAATTATCTGCCACAAAAAATGTCTCACCTTTATGGCTACCATTGGTTACGGTAATGGTCATTAACTTCATACGAGTATAGCCTCACTAAATTTTTTCCCAAAGTCCCTGGCCGCGTCTAAATCCGCAGAAGTCGGCGCAAAGTTCACTTTATAGCCAGGTTCAAAGGTTTTAAGTTTCAGGCTTTTGAACCTGTCTGCGATCATTTGAACCGCTTCCCCGCTCCAACCAAATGAACCATAAGCAGCGGTTAACTTTAGTTCATGGCTAACTGTTTGAAAAAGCCCGAGCACATCCCAAACCGGCTTAGGTATATCCCTGTTTATAGTAGGCGAACCGATCAGTAATCCATCGGCTTTTTCCAGCTCATTGCGGATCTCGTCCAGGTTTACTTCAGGTATATGGATAACCTTTACTTCAGTTTTCTCAGTTTTTAATCCGGCGGCAATCTGCTGGGTGATCTTTTCTGTATTCTTATGGGCAGAGAGATAGAGTACCAGGATACTCTTTTTTCCGGCAGGCAGTTTTTCGACCGTAGAAAATTCCCGGTATTTCTGGACATACTGCAGGGGATCGGCCCGGTGGATCGGTCCATGGCTGGGAGCAATTATCTTCACCGGCACATCCTTGACCTTGGCTATGGCCAGGAGCACCTTTTTCTTGAACGGCCGGACCAGGCAGTCAAAATAAAAAGCAAAATCTTCGCTAAAATCACCGGAAGTATCATTAAACATCCCGGTCTCACTATAATAGTGGCTGCCAAAGGCATCACAAGGGAATAATATCTGGTCCTCGGCCAAATAGGTGAACATGGTATCAGGCCAGTGCAGGAACGGAGCAATGACAAATTTCAGGGTGCGGCCGCCCAGGTCAATACTCAGCTCGTCACTGGCTTCCAACACATTAAATTTATTATTAGTAAGCTCTTGGAGAAAAAGCGCGCCAGGCTTGGTGATCACCACGGTAACATGTGGGTTGATCTTCAGGAATTCCTGGAACGAACCAGAGTGATCCGGCTCCGTATGGTTGACGACCAAATAATCGATCTTGGCCGGATCGCAAACAGTTTTCAGGTTGGCCATGAAATCCTGCGCGAATATTCCCTTCACGGTATCGACCAGGGCTATCTTCTTCTGTCCTTTTACCAGGTAAGAATTATAAGTGGTCCCGTGTTTAGTCGGGAACAGGTCATCAAAAAGTCGTAATTCCGGATGTATCGCCCCCACCCAGAACACCTTATTGGCAATCTCAAATGGTTTCATAACACCCTCACAAAAAGTTACGAGTTGCGAGTTTGCGAGTTACGAGTTAAGGTGAAATATATGTTTACATATTATCTGTATTTTTCAAAACTCGTAACCTGAAACACGTAACTTGAAACTGTATTTTACATTTTCTCGAACTGGTCTTTAGGCGCGCCGCATTCCGGACACACCCAGCCTTCAGGCAATTGTTCAAAAGAAGTTCCCGGAGCAATGCCATTATCCGGATCTCCTTTGGCCGGGTCATAGATATAGCCACAAACTAAACATTTGAATTTATCCATACCTTCTCCTTCGGAGGAAATTCTAAGCCCTAAATTCTAAATACTAAACGCTCTGGCTTCAAATCCCTGTTTAATTTTAATCTTCGATAGTAATTGCTTCCACCGGGCAATTTTGGGCTGCTTCCCTGGCGGTGTCTTCGGCATTGGATGGGATGACATCAATGATGACTACCGCTAAATCGCCATCCATTTTGAAAACATCGGGACAATTATCAGCACACAAACTGCAACCGATACAAGTATCGCTGTTTACTTTTGCTTTCATGCTGTTATCCTCCCTTATTTGATCCCTAATTCTTTTAACCGACCCTCATAATCCTGTTCTCCTCCGGAAGAACGCCACTTGATATTCCTTTTTTGGTCTAAATATATAATAGTGGGTAATCCCAATATTTTATACTTGCCGGTTATTTCGCCTTTTTCATCAAGCAATACCGGATATGGTATCTTGTATTTATCCACCAGTCTCTGCACCCTGTCCCGGCTTTCCTGTGGATCAATATGAATAATTTCTACGCCTTTAAAATTGTATTTATTATAAATAGCTTTCAAAGCCGGGATCTCTTGTACACAATAAGGGCACCACGTCGCGCTGAAGACCAGGATAATAACTTTCTTTTTAGCAAAATCTTTCATTAAATTGATCTCTTTGCCAGCCAGATTTTTCAGGGTAAAATCAATAGCTTGCCCGCCGGGAGTGCCAGCTGGCTTGTTGGCACTCTGCGCCATACAGGGCAAAGCAAACCCAGCTATGAAAACAAAAACTCCTATTATAGAAATTATCTTCTTCATTATTGATCCTCCTCATTAATCTGTGTAATCATCTTTTTAAATCTGTGTAATCAAGACATCCTAAATTTTAGGATGTCTTATAACAACATTTTCCCCATCTGGATCAGGAAGTATTCTCCTATGATGATCATGGCCCAGGCGAGCAGCTTCTTGGTCCGTTCCATCCAAGGTCCTGGTTTGGGCAGATTCACCAGTAAACCAGCGAAAGTACCGGCGAGGATCAGGACTGTATTCATGCCCATAGCAAAGACCAACAGGGTTAATGCCCCAAACATAATATTCTGTTTGCTGTAAACAAAGGCCAGCAGTACTGCCAGGACCGGAGCGGTACAAGGCCCCATCACCAATCCTGCCACTAAACCCATTAAAAAAGCTCCTATGAACACAGACCTGGTTTGCGGCAATTGTTTGATCACATTAGGCCAGGGGAAAGAAAATACTCCAAGCATGGAAAGGCCCATGATGATAAAAATATTACCAATAACCAGGAACACTAGCGGACTAGTCTGAATAAGGCCAAAAAGCCGTCCTGATAAACTGGCCACCAACCCCAAGGTAGTATAAGTTAGCGCAATGCCTAAAGCATAAGCCAGCGATAAGAAAAAAGCTTTTCTACGCGATCCGCTGGAACGGGCTCCGATAAAAGTAATAGTGATCGGTAATAAAGGATACACACAGGGCGTAAAACTGGTCATGATCCCGGCCGCCAATACCGCTAATAACGCGAGGGGAGATGAAGCTTGTAAATATCCCTGTAAATTTTGCACTAATCCTGATAGCATAATCTTCTTTATAATGAATTTTAAAAATTTGTCAAGCTCTAAACTGGCTTAGCTTTATTACCATTTGATCCTGACCCGGTATTCCACTTTGGTTTCCCCATTTTTTGGCACATCAACGACATACTTCAAGGTGTGGGCTTCTACTTTTTCGGCCCGATGCGAGGATTGCAGTATCTTCCAGTCCCCGGGAACCGGCTCAATAATGCTCACCCTGGTATCAGCGTCCTTATGATTGCGCAGGCTGATCTCCCAGGCAATTTCATAGACCGTGCTGGAGACAGCTTTAAAATCTGTCTGTTTCCGTTCCCCGATCACATCAAAAGCTTCTCCCATTTTGATCTTGATGGTCTCGTCTTTTGGCGTATGGTCAATCCTATCTTCACCGATAAATTGCAGGTTGCCCCGGGGATCTGATTTATATACCCGGATAATGCCTTTGGGTAAAGGCATACCCAAGTGGTTTTCCTTTTTGTTGTCAACATTGATATAGACGCCGACTTTCTGGTTTGAGATAGGCTGGCCATAGGCACTCCGGTAATAATACTCCGCTCCCCAGAAGATCAATTCTTTCCGTACCGGCACGTTCGCCGCCTCCAGCAGGCTGATCTGCTTGGTCTGGTTCTGCTTAATAGTGCTTTTCCGGTCCAGGGTATAGAGGTGATATTCAAAGAAGCTTTCTTCCTTGAAAGCGCTTTCCCTGGCTACTGCTCCGGCCAAACTCATAGCTTTATCATAACGCATCTCCGGCTCCTTCGCCCTGTTCACATCGCCGGCAACTAACTGGATCGCGGCATTTTTGTAGGTAGTCCCGCTTTTGTTATCAATAGTCACCCAGCCGCTCACATCTGCGGCATTATCGTCCTTATTGAGTACCGTTACATAATCAGCTTTCCAGTTGATGCCGCCGGTCAGGTAACTGACTTCCAGTTTCTGCGCCTTAGCCAGTTCATTTTCCAGCAGCCAAACCAGAGTCGGTTGGGCGATCAGGTTTTCCGGTATTTCTGGATAAATTACCTGCCCGGGTGCATACGCGTAAATTTCATCCCCTACCTGGAAAATGGGTCCATTATTGACGCTTAGTAATTTTGCATTATATACTGCTTCTTTACCGGTATACTGGTTCTTCTCCCTGATCCTGACCATTTTACCGACAAATTTTTCCATCAGTTTTTCCGGGCTGAGCAGGTCATACTCGTAATTTTGTTCCAGTATATTCAGGCTCAAGGGAGCAGTCAATGATTTAATATGCACGGTAGTGGGATTGATCTGGCTGGCTACATCCATGAATTTTAACTCAACGGTTCCTTTGGGTAAATTAATATTACGGGTATCTTTCACCAATCCTAAATTAGAATTGTAAATAGTGATAGACAGCACTTCCTGGTCATTCAAAGTGCTTTTAATCCCTTCCTCCTTAGCCCATAAAAATCCTGGCACCATCATTAGCAACATTATTGTAACTACTGCTTTATTACGCATAACCCCCTCCTTCGATTTAAAACCTTAAGATTATCCCGCGCCCGGCAGGATAATCATTAGACCATTAAGGCACTTATAGGTTCCCGTTTATTTTATTTCACTTGCAGCATAAAAGGGATGGTGTTCATTTTTTTCTTGGTCCTATATTCCAGCCACAGCTTATACATCCCCTTCTGCGGAAAAGTTACCTTAAAATGCAGCTCAGGCCCATAGGTAGCAGCGCCTTGTTCCTCAGATTGTGTTTGCAGATAGACATCCTGATTTGCATTAATGGCTATCAGCTGCGCCCCCCGGCCAGCATAAGGCAGCAAAGTTTTGACTGGTTTGCCTGATTTTGTTATGGCTAAAATAAAAGTAAACATAGTTTCTGTTTTTTCTTTCACTTCTTCCGGATCAGTGATAAAACAGACCGTGTCCCCGTCAGCGGTGCGTTTTTCATTCTCCAGGTACATCCTCACCGTGCCAAACTTATTGATCCGTTTGCCTACATCCAACGGCACAATTTTTACGACCGGGACACTGCCCACAGGCTGGAAATAGAAATAGAGCAGATACCGGTCTTCTTCCGGAAAAATCACCTCTTGCCTAAAATTACCAGCAGCGTCAGCAACCGGGGAAAAATGGAACATCATTTCCAGGTCCTTATCGACCACAACCAGATGCATCTTCTGGCCGGCAATTTCCTCCAGGTCCACCGTCCCGACATTGAAAACCAGGGGCACAGGTGTGTTTACCGACAGTTTAACCGGTTTATCTTTAAAAGTTATTTCATAACCCCAGCCAGAGCCAGCCAGGCAAGCCAAAAATAGTACGCATAAAACTTTTTTCACGGTTTCCCCTTTATTGGATATTGATGTTTGGTAACATAGGTGATCAATAGATCCATTTTACTTTTTGGTAAACTGGTGAACTTTAAACCAATGAAACAACCATGCTGATTCCTGGTATAATGGGCCACTGAAGCATGGACATCATTGAGAATAATGTCCTCACGCAGCATGATCTGCAAGATCAATTTATCTATCTGGGGGAAAGGACTGGCCGAGTAGATCTTTGCCCCACCCTTGCTGATATCGACAATGACCCCTTCGCCGACAGGGGTAATGGACTCCAAACCGAAAAACTTAACCGGAATGGCTGCCCGATAACGTTGGATACGCGATTGTTCAGTCATTTTGGTGTCCTATCTCCCGGTAAAACCAGGGTCATTAATAGCTGAATAAACCCAATATAGTTCCGGCCAACCTCCATAAAGTGACCGGCGGCGTTATTTATCCTAATTTTTTGTTGCCCCCAATCTACGATGCCGCCGGACCAGTGCGGCGCCAGGTCGCTCATATAACAAGCTGTATATCCATTACCGAAACGACCAGTTACCAGGAGCGGATATTCTTTCACTGCCAGGCTTAGGCGTGGCAAATTCACCTTAAGGTTCTGTACGGTCAGTAATATTTTACTGCCTGGTTTGCGAACAACTTTATTATAACCGCCGATCAGCGGCCCTTTTTTAAGCTTTAAACTCCGATATTTTAAATCCCAGTCCCTTTTAGGCAGGATGACTCCTCCTTGGGAGCAATTGACCCGGTCATCGCGGGATAAACAACGGACCGGCAAAACTTCTGCCAATCTTGAGCAGTCATAATTCCCGTCATAGCCATGGAAAGAACCCCACCCGCCGATCATCAATAATCCAGTGCCTTTAGCTGTGAGTTGCAGTATTCTTTTTTGTGCGGTCGGGGAGATCCGGGCAGCTGGATAATCACTTAATATTACGGCGTCATAGTGTTTATGCAGTTGACGACCGGTTAATGACCGCCGGGATGGGACATAGTCGAGACTATAGCCCAGGTGCTTGAGCACGCCATAAAGATAGCGGGCTGATTGGCGCAGGCTGTCATCGCCGCAGTAAAGGATGGAAATTTTATTACTTTTCATGGCTATCAGGATTACGGGCGGCAAGCAATTCGCGGATCTTGGCTAACAGCTTTTCGGCTTCAAAAGGTTTATTCATGAAGGCATCAGCGCCAACCTCTTCCCCGGTCTTACGGTCATTTTCACCAGCTTTGGCCGTGAGCATAATAATCGGGATATCCTTATACTGGGTATCATATTTCAACATGCGGGCGACATGAAATCCATCCATACCGGGCAGCATGAGATCCAATACTATCAAGTCAGGGCGCAAACTGCGGGCGGCATTCAGGGCTTCTTTGCCGTCCCTGGCTACGATCACTTCATAGTTGGATGATTCCAGCCGCATGCGGATGACAGTCACGATATCCACTTCATCATCCACCAATAATATTTTCTTTTTGGGTTCAGTCATGTAATTCCTTTCTAAAAATCAGTTATAAGTTTTAAGTGTTAAGTGATAAGTTTTGGTAAAAAGCATTTTACCTTAACTTAAAACTTTTTTGATGTTAACCAATAAGTTTCTTGATCTGTTCCAGTAAATCTTTTGAGTCAAAGGGCTTTTTGATGCAGCTGGCAGCTCCGAGCTCCAACGCCCGGTCGCCCAGCTCCATGACGTGGCGGCTGGAAGCGGTGAACAGGATGATCGGGATGTCTTTCACCCCTGGATCGCTTTTCACGGCCTTGCATACCTGATAGCCGTCAAGCTTAGGCATTTTCACATCCAGGAGGATCAAGTCTGGATGCTCCTTCTTGATCTTAATTAAAGCTTCTTCCCCATCCCCGGCTAAGATCACATTATATCCCAGGCTGAGGATCCGCATCCTGGTTAATTCAGCAATATCTTTTTCATCATCAACTAATAATATTGTTTTTACTTTTTTTTCAACACTCATTTTTTGCCTCCCGCCCGATTCCTCGCCAGTTCCAATAGTGCTTGTTCGCCTTCACCATCATCAGGGAAGAACACTTCCCCGGCAACCAACTCCACATTTACTTCCTCTTTATCATAAAAATGAGTCTGGCCAGGAGTCAATTTATGCAATTTCTCCGCAAACTGCTCATAATTATTGCCACTGGTTTTAACCAGAACGAGCACTGACCCACTATCCAGTTTGACCAGGCGGTCGTCTCGCTGGATCTTCTCCTGCAGGGCCTGGGCAATATCGTCAGTCAGTACCTTGCCCCAGGTCTGCCCGTACCGGTCCAGGATATGCTGGTAATTTTTGATCAAGACCAGCGAGATCACGAACTTTTCCTGGCGCTGCTTATATTCATCAGCAAACTGCCTGAAAATATCCTGATACACGATAGTTGGTTCAAAAACCGGCATGGTAAAAGAAAACCGGCTTCCTTTATTCATTTCACTGGCGACGGAAATTTTGCCGCCATGCGCTTCCACGATTTGCCGGCAGATGGATAAGCCCAGGCCGGTGCCCTTCACCCCGGGCTTTACTTCACGGTCAACTTGTTCAAACTTTTCAAATATGCGCTTTAAGGCTTCCTGCGGGATACCTTTGCCTGTATCTTCAATGTCAAATTCTACCATCCCAGCACTGGCACTGCGCCTGACCTTAATGGTGATCTCGCCGCCGCTATCAGTGAATTTGACACTATTGCCAACCAGGTTGGTCAGTACCTGTAGCAGCCGTGTTTCATCAGCATAGATATTTGGCAGTCCTTCTTCGAGGGAATACTTTAAGGCCAGTTTCTTGAGCTCCACCAGTGGCATCATCGTCGGCACAAAACCTTCGATCAGCCGCTGGATCTGTTGCTCATGTTTCACCATTTTCATCCGGCCAGATTCCAGCTTGGCCAGGTCCAGGATATCCTGGATCAAGGTTTCCAGCCGTTCAATATTTTTCTTGGCAATATTTAATACCCGCTCCTGTTCAGGCGATATCCCGCCGGGTAAGACCCGGTCCATGATCAGGGAAACGCCCTCCTTGATCGCCGTCAGGGGCGTACGCAGTTCATGGCTGACCGTGGACACAAACTCGTCTTTCATAATATCCAATCGCTCCAATCGTTCATAGGCAATACCTAATTCCTTATTTTTCTGCACCAAGTAATTATGAACATTTTCCAGCTCTGTTTTTCCCTCTTCTAATTTTCTTGTCCTCTCCCGCACTTTTTCTTCCAGTATAGTATAAGAATTTCTTAAATTATCAGCCATGAGATTAAATTGTTCTGCTAATTCCTGCAGTTCATTTCCGGTATGGACCTGGATACGATGCTCCAGGTTCCCCTGGCCGATAATTTCCGAACCCCGGTGAAGCTCATAGACCGGCTTCAGAAAATCCCGGGCCAGGGAAACAGCGAAGAAAGGAATAAAAATAACAATAGCAATAATAACAATGATAAACCTGGTTTTAACTTCCTGTAATCCTTCTAAGACCGTAGTTTCCGGAATACTGACCAGGATGATCCAGCGATTGAATACCAGGTTGGGATCGATCCCTATTTGCACTCCGCCGACATATCCATATTCTTTGGAAAAGGGGATCAATCCGGAGGTCGCAAAAGGAGCGTCCTTCTGTTCCTCTTTATTTTGGCTGTCCTTTTCCCGGTTTCCCGGACTATCACGCTTTACCTTTTGGTAGACCTCATTGTCAGACATTCTTTCTTTTAGATAGCGGGTAAAATGCATGCCATTGTCATATAACAGCAGGCCTCCCTCATCCAGGATAGTGACAAAAATGTAACGCTTTTCGGCAATACTGCGCATGATCGTATAGTGCGTGATCTCACCAACCTTGCGTAAATCAATGATCCCGAAGATCACACCGATCAATTTTTTGGTTTTCAGGTCCCTGACTGCCCGGCTGATCACTAATTCCGGCTGTTTATCTACCGTCCCGATAGTAGGTGCGGAAAAATAGATCCGGTCGCTATTCATGGCGCCGATAAAATAATCCTGGGTGGAGAAATCCTGGCCTCGCCACTGGGTAGAAGTTAAAGCCAGCGGCTTACCATTGGGGGCGATCAATCCTAACAGTTTATAGGAAGATTCTTTTTGCTGGAATTCCTTCAGGTTGTTAATCACATCTTGCGCGATGTTATCTGCTACAGGCAGAACCGGGGTAAACACAGAATACATATTGGACAAGTATTCGATCTCATTAATTCTTTTATTAAAAAATGAACTGATATTATTACTGAGCGTGTAAGAAGCGTTTTCCAGATATCCTTTAGCTTCTTTGACCAGTACATATTTGCTTAAATTATAGCCATATACCGCGATCAGGATCGAAGGGGCCAGCGAAGCACTGAGGAATAAAATCACAAAAACCGGGGTCAGCTTGATCTTGAATTTTTCCCAGAGGTGGTATTTAGCCAGGAAATAATAGGGCAGGATAAATACGACGATCCCAAAAAAAAGAAAAGAGTAAGGTGCTATTAATTTAATGAAGTTTATTGCCTGGGGGGTCATATTATCTCATTTAAGCCGGGGTACTTTTATCAGGGGTGCTTTTGTCAGGATTGCTTTTGCCGTCATTCATATGTACGCGGCCGTATAAGAAAGTAGTGATCGCTGTCGTTTTAAGCGGTTCCAGGTTAATAAACTGAACCCCGGTGTTGAAAAAACCTTCTTTTTCACTGGGGACGACCCAGACCACTCTTACTTCAGTGGTGATCCTGGTCCGGTGCAGGCCTGGCAGGCTGAAAATAAAAATTGCCTTGCTGGCCATTTTCACCCGCTTGGGCAGGAGTACCATCATACCCCGCTCAGAAAGATTTACGGCCTTGGTCAGCGTACTGTACGCGCTGCCGTCTTCCAGTGAAGCATTGATCACCTGGACGCCTTCTTCAAATTTTATACGTGTGCTCTGCCTGCGTTCCGGTTGTTTGAAATCGATCATGCTCTTTTCCTCCATTATCACTTCAAGTAAAGTGTGCCAGTTGCCAGTCACTACGAATAACAGTCCCTACTGTTTCTTAATTGCTGGCAACTGCCTTTCACCATTACTGGCTAACTGGTTTAATAGGTATGCTAAAGGTGAATTTGGTTCCTTTCCCTTTATCGCTATCAATAGCTATGGTGCCGCCATGCATTTCCACTAATTCTTTACAGATGAATAATCCTAACCCTGTGCCTCCCCGTCCGGCGCCGAATTGCTGGAATTTGCCAAAGGCCTTGCCCAGGTTCTCTTTGGCAATACCCACGCCCGTATCCTGCACAGTGACATAAATCTTGTTTTCATCCGGTTGCTTATATGTGGCCAGGGTAATTTGCCCTTCGTCCGGGGTAAATTTAATAGCATTACTGACGAGATTCATGATGATCTGGGTGAATTTATCATGGTCTACTTGCGTCTCCGGAATACTCCCGGGGACTGCTTTCAATTCCAGTTTTTTATTTTTAGCCCAGAGCTGGCTGGAATCAACAACTTTTTTAATTAATTCGTTCAGGTCAGCCGGAGCTAACTTTAATTCCATTTTTCCGGATTCGATCTTGGAAATATCCAGGAGGTCATTGATCAGCCTTTCCAACCGGCCAATGCCTTCACTGGCCTCGTTAAGAAAATCCTCCTGGTCGTGATTGAGCTCCCCGGCAATCTTGTCCTTGACCATCAACACTGCCCCCTTGATGAGGGTCAAAGGAGAACGTAGTTCATGTGAAACATGAGCTACAAATTTATCCTTTAACTGATCTATCTCTTTTTGCTTGGTCACATCGCTTAAGACCGATACGGTACCCACAGTCATACCGCTTTGATCTTCAATAATAGCGCTTGAAGCGCGCAGGATTTTCCTGGTATTTTCCTGCCCGTGTACCACTATCTCTTCTACTTTATCTCCCTGCTCACCAGTGCTGACCTCTTTACTGAATGAGGCTATTTGATGTTCGCTGAGGTTCTCGGAGATATGCTTGCCGGCTACCTTGTCTTTGGGCTTGCCCAGCAATTTTTCAGCGGCTTCATTTATGAACAAAACTTTCCCTTCTTTATCAACCACTACTAATCCGTCTGATATACTGCGCAGGATCCGTTCGGTTTTTTCTTTTTCCCGGGTTATTTTCTTTTTATCTTCGATCAATTCATTGACTGCTTCACGGACTTTAAACTGCATAGTTTCATCAAATTGTTTAGCTTTGGCTACCAGCTCTTTATATTCATCATAGCCGATGCGTTTCATCCGGCCGGCTTTTTTAACCACCGGCTCCAGGGCACCGCCAAGGCCGGGACCTAAGCCAGGCCCGAGACCAGGACCTAAACCAGGACCAAGGCCGGGACCTAAGCCTGATCCAATACCGGTTCCGCTTCCCGAACCCGCTCCGCTCCAGATGCCGGTGCCGCCTGTTCCAGCCCCGATGATCGTCGGCCTGTTCCGCCTTTTCGGCCTATCCCCTGCCGGAGCAGTAGTGACGCTTTCCCCTTTTTTAATTTGCACAAAAGTGCTCTGGTTAACAATGATATGGGAAACATTCTTACTTTTAAGTAACTGGCTTAAGCCGCCGTCTTTTATGGTTTTTTGCGGGTCACTCATGAGCACAATGAACTCCTGCAATTCAGGTTCCGTAAAATTAGCATCTATGGTAAGGCTTTCCACCAGGAGATGCTTCAAGGTCCCTGCCAGTAAGGCGACGACTTGACCGGCTTGCTCGGTCAGGTTGATATTTTCAATAATAATTTTCCCTTCGATAAAACCAATGGTTATTTCCTTGCGGGTGGCAAATAATTCTTGCAGTATCTCTTGCAGTTGCTTAAAAGAATCTTTGACAAAAGGATGGTCGATAAAATAAAGGCTGGTCTTGCGGATAGTGGAACCTAAAACCTTAGCCAGTGCGATAAACCTGGACAGGTCTTGCTCACTGACTTGAGGATTTTTATTTTCTTCGGCCATTAAGCACCTTCCTCGCGCGACGCTGAAT
>DJVG01000056.1 GCA_002441095.1 Elusimicrobia bacterium UBA6262 | reverse complement strand
TCTTAAAAGAAAGACCAATTGCCCCGACAATTGAATAAAGATATATTATAATCTGTGTAATCGCACTTAGAAATCTGTGTAATCAACTTGTAAGGAGGATATATGGCTATCTGCAGGAGAGTAGTATTGAGATTTCCAAAAAATTTAGTAGAGAAACCTTTTGTTTATCATCTGGTGAAAGATTACAATCTGCAGTTTAATATTCTCAAGGCCCAGGTGACCCCGTCTGAAGAAGGGATCATGTCTTTGGAGCTGAAAGGGCAGAAAGATAATTATAATAAAGGTATAGAATTCCTGACCAAGGCCGGAGTGACTATCGAACAACTGGGACAAAATATCAGTAAGAATGAAGAACGTTGTACCCAGTGCGGTTTATGTCTTTCAGTTTGTCCGACACCAGCTTTGGCCCTGGACCAGAAAACCAGGCAGGTCAGTTTTAACAGTAATCATTGCATCGCCTGTGAAATGTGCGTTAAAGTCTGTCCCGTCAAGGCGATGGAAGTGAAATTTGACTAAAAAACGATTCCACAGATTATAAAATAGATTACACAGATAAAGCAGAAGTTTGTAATCGGTGTAATCGTGTTTAAAAATCTGTGTAATCAGTTCTGAGCGAAGCGAGGAATAAATTATGGGTAAACCGGAAATCGCTAAAAATGTCCTGGGATTGATCGGGGATACTCCTTTAGTACAACTGAATAAGCTTCCCGGTCCGGACGATGCTAAAGTGCTGGTTAAAGTAGAATATTTCAATCCCGGAGGCAGTATTAAAGACCGGATCTGCCTGGCCATGATCTCTGACGCGGAAAAAAAAGGTTTGCTGAAACCCGGCGGAACTATTGTCGAACCGACCAGCGGTAATACCGGAGTCGGCCTGGCTTTGGTAGCGGCGGTGAAAGGTTACCATTTGATCCTGACCATGCCGGAGACAATGAGTGTGGAAAGGCGTAAGCTGCTGGCTTTTTATGGTGCGGAAGTGATACTGACTCCGGGTGAAGAGGGGATGAAAGGTTCAATCACGAGAGCTATGGAATTAAAAGAAAAAAACGGGTATTTTATGCCGCAACAGTTCAATAATCCGGCTAATCCGGAAATACACAGGCAAACAACGGCCAAAGAGATCATCATAGCCACAGAAGGCAAGTTTGACGCCTTTGTAGCCGGGGTCGGGACCGGCGGAACCCTTACTGGTGTGGGTGAAGTCTTGAAGAAAGAGGTTTCTGCTGATATTAAAATAATAGCGGTTGAGCCGGAGGGCAGTGCGGTATTGAGCGGAAAAGAGCCAGGACATCATCATATACAGGGGATAGGAGCAGGATTCATACCTATGGTCATGAACACCAAGATACTGGATGAGATAATCACTGTATCTGATGCAGATGCTTTTGCTATGACCAACAGACTGGCCAAAGAAGAGGGGCTATTAGCAGGTATCTCGGCTGGAGCCAATGTTTTTGCCGCGCTGCAAATAGCCAAACAGTTAAAAAAAGGAAAAACAGTGGTCACGATTTTGCCGGACACCGGCGAACGGTACCTTAGTGTCTTGTAATCACAAGTGAGCCAGTAAAAACGAAGAGCAGTTGCCAGTAAGTAAAAAGGCAGTCAAAACTATTATTGAATGCGGTTTGTCAGATATTGAGTTAACTGTTCTTCGCTTTGACTGGCAACTGTATTTTGTTATTACTGTTCTTTGTTTTGACTGTTTTTAAAATAGTACTTGACAGAATTTAGATAGTATGGTATATGTATATTAAGTAGATAGAGATAGTAGTATTTACTGAGAGGTATTAAGAAGTGAAAATATCGTTTCGCGGTGATTATGCTTTGAAAGCAATCCTGGATCTGTCCTTACATTATAATAAGGGTTTGGTAAGGATCCAGGAGATTGCCGATAGGCAGGATATTCCTATTAAGTATTTGGAACAGATATTGCTTGCTTTGAAAGGGGCTGGGTATTTAAACAGCCAGCGGGGGGCCAAAGGGGGTTATTATTTAGCTAAAGAGCCAAAGAAGATCAAGCTAGGAGAGATTATCCGGCTGATGGAAGGGCCGATTTCTCCTATCACTTGTGTAAGCAAGAGCTGTTATAAACGATGTAATGAAGAAACTAAGTGTGTTTTCAGGCCACTTTGGAATAAAATAAGGTCATTAACTGAGGGAGTGGTTGACCAGGTGAGTTTTGCGGATATGTGCCGGGATTATGAAACAAAGAACAAGAAAAAGCTAGATATGTATTACATTTAGTTTTTTTTAATATAAACACTACTTAGTCGGTAGGGTTAGTAAACAACAAAAACCAAAGGAGAATAGCAATGAGTAAAATTGACGCGCAGTTGAGAACAGAAACATTAGCTTTACATGGAGGGCAGGAGCCTGATCCCACAACAGGCTCTAGGGCTGTACCAATTTACCAGACGACTTCGTACCAGTTCAAGAACACTGAACATGCGGCGAACTTATTCGGATTAAAGGAGTTTGGCAATATTTATACCAGGTTAATGAATCCGACTACTGATGTCCTGGAAAAGAGAATTGCCTTGTTGGACGGTGGCGTAGGAGCATTAGCAGTAGCCAGCGGGCAATCAGCTATCACTCTGGCCTTGCTTAATATTGCCCAGGCTGGAGATGAAATAGTATCAGCTGATAATCTTTACGGTGGCACATATAATTTGTTCCACTATACTTTTAAACGTTTGGGCATCAAAGTAAATTTCGTGAAATCTAATGACCTGGCTGGATTCCAGAAAGCAATTACTGCTAAAACTAAGGCGATTTACGCGGAATCGATTGGTAATCCGAAATTGGATATAGCTGATCTGGATGCTTTATCTGCTTTAGCTCATAAAAATGGAATACCACTGGTCCTGGATAATACAGTCTCTCCTTATATATTAAGGCCTATTGACCATGGGGTAGATATTATTGTCTACTCTGCGACCAAATTTATCGGCGGGCATGGTACTTCTTTGGGAGGATTGATCGTAGATTCAGGAAAATTTGACTGGACCAATGGCAAGTTCCCATTGATCGCAGAGCCGGATCCCAGTTATCACGGGATTAATTTCGTGGAAGCGTTAAAGCCATTAGGCAATATTGCTTACATTATTAAAGCCCGGGTAAGTTTACTGCGTGATCTCGGGCCAGCATTATCGCCTTTTAATTCGTTTCTTTTCCTGCAGGGATTAGAAACCATCCATTTACGGTTGCCCCGTCATTCGGAAAATGCTTTAGTTGTGGCCAAATACCTGGAAAAGCATCCCAAAGTTTCCTGGGTGAATTATCCTGGCCTTGATTCCAGTCCGGAAAAAAGCAAAGCTAAGAAGTATTTACCAAAAGGAGCAGGTGCGATTCTTGGATTCGGCATCAAAGGCGGGTTGGAAGCAGGGGCAAAATTCATTAATTCCCTGCAACTGATCTCGCATTTGGCTAATGTCGGTGATGCCAAGTCCCTGGCTATCCATCCCGCGACCACGACGCACCAGCAATTATCTCCTGAGGAGCAGCTGGCTACCGGCGTGACGCCTGATTTCATCAGGTTGTCGATAGGGCTGGAACATATAGATGATATTATCGCGGACATCGAACAGGCGTTAAGTAAAGCATAAGGAGTTAGAATATCAGGTAATCAGAAGACCAGGAAGTGGATATCAGGACATCAGGATAGCAGGAAGTTCCTGATTCCCTGTTAACCTGATTACCACAACCTAATACCCTGATATACTGATAGACGTATTTAAATTCGAAACAGGAGATAAACATGAGTAGAATTTATGAAGATATAACCAAGACTGTAGGCCGCACTCCACTGGTGAGAATAAACCAGTTGGCGAGAAATAGCACCTCCACCGTACTGGTGAAACTGGAATCGTTTAATCCTTTATCCAGTGTCAAGGATCGTATTGGTATAGCCATGATCGAGGCAGCGGAAAAAGCCGGGGTCTTAGATCATAACAAAGTTATTATTGAACCTACCAGCGGCAATACCGGCATTGCCTTGGCCTTTGCCGCGGCAGCCAAGGGATATAAGCTCATTCTGACCATGCCTGAAACCATGAGCCTGGAACGCCGGCAATTGCTGAAAATATTCGGGGCCGAGCTGGTGTTGACTGAAGGCGCCAAGGGTATGCGCGGTGCTGTAGAAAAAGCAGAGGAACTGGCAAAAAACACGCCTAATAGTTTTGTGCCGCAGCAGTTCAATAATACTGCTAATCCGGAAATTCACCGGAAAACCACAGCTGAAGAGATCTGGAATGACACAGACGGGAAAGTTGATTACTTTATTTCCGGTATTGGTACCGGCGGCACGATCACCGGCGTGGGAGAAGTGCTGAAGAAAAGAAAACCGCAGGTAAAAATAATCGCGGTAGAACCTAAAGATTCCCCAATATTAAGCGGCGGCAAGCCAGGTCCGCATAAGATCCAGGGTATCGGTGCCGGCTTCGTACCCAATATACTGAACACCAAGGTTTACGATGAAGTGATCCAGGTATCTAATGAAGATGCAGGGATCACCGCCCGTAAGTTGGCCAAGGAAGAAGGCATACTGGCAGGGATCTCCAGCGGCGCAGCACTATGGGCAGCATTACAAGTGGCTAACCGTCCTGAAGCTGTGGGTAAAACTATTGTGGTGATCTTGCCGGATACCGGCGAAAGGTACCTTTCTACGTGGTTGTTTGCAGAGCAAGTACCTGATTCGGTAATCGGTGTACGGTAACGAAGCCCGAATTAGATGCTAGGTATACGGTGAACGGATACGAAGCCAGATAAAATACTAGGCAATTTCGGGCCTCGTAACCGCAACCGAAAACCGAAGTTTGAAAGCGGGCTTCGACACCAAATACCGTAGGACGAGACCTAAGGAGTGGTCAATGAGTAAGGAAAATAGTATCGGGAAAACCGATAAAAAATATTATAGTTTTGCGGCGCCGCCAAACGAACTGGTATTGGAATCCGGTGAAAAACTGGGACCGGTCAAAATAGCATACGAAACGTATGGCCAGCTTAATAAGGACAAGAGCAACGCTATTTTAGTGGAACACGCTTTTTCCGGCGACGCTCACGCGGCCGGGTATCATGAGGGAGATGATAAACCTGGCTGGTGGGATGACCTGATCGGCCCGGACAAAGCTCTCGATACTAAAAAGTATTTCATTATTTGTTCCAATATTATTGGCGGTTGCAAAGGTAGTACCGGGCCTTCTTCCATCAATCCTGTAACCGGGAAGCCTTATGCTTTGGATTTTCCTATAGTTACGGTTGCGGATATGGTGAAGGTGCAAAAGTACCTGATCGATCATCTGGGCATTAAAAAATTATTGAGCGTCATCGGCGGTTCAATGGGAGGAATGCAGGTTTTGCAGTGGGTAGCTTCTTACCCTGAGAGCGTTCTTTCGGCTATACCGATCGCCACGACCTTAAAACACTCTCCCCAGCAGATCGCCTTTGATGAGGTCGGCCGGCAGGCGGTAATAGCTGACCCGGCATGGTTAAACGGCAATTATTATGATTTTGGCCAGCCGGAACGGGGTTTGGCCGTAGCCAGGATGATCGGCCATATTACCTATATGAGTGACCGTTCCATGGAGGAGAAATTCTCGCGTAAGCTGAAAGAGAAGAGCAAGAACCTGAAATTTACTTCTGATTTTGAGGTAGAAGGCTATTTGAAATATCGCGGTGATACTTTTGTCAAACGATTCGACGCTAATTCCTATCTCTATATCACCAAAGCAATGGACTATTTCGATCTCTCAGGAGACAAACTGATCCCCAGAAAGAAAAAACCGGGGATCAGGTTCCTAGTGATCGCTTTTAAATCTGATTGGCTCTATCCTGCTTACCAAGCGCAGGAAATAGTCAAACTGCTGAAGGCGCGCAATGTTAACACTACCTATTGCGAGATAGATTCAACCTATGGGCATGATGCTTTCCTGGTAGAGATAGAAAAAGAATCTCACTTGATCAAACACTTTTTACGCAGTGTGTCCGGGGAAAACGGAGAAGAATATGAGTATTCAATCTAATGGTATAAGTTTTGAGCACCGGCAGATCGCCGACCTGATTAAGCCGCAGGCTACAGTCTTGGATCTTGGTTGCGGGGACGGCGAACTGCTGGCGTATTTACTAAAGAAGAAACAAGTAGAAGGTCAGGGAATAGAGATTGACGAGCAGGCCATTTATAAGTGTGTGGCTAAAGGATTGAGCGTATTTCATGGCGACCTCGATTCAGGCCTGAAAGACTGGGGTGATAAATCTTTTGATTATGTTATCCTGGACCAGAGTCTCCAGCAGGTGATCTATCCAGATACGGTTTTGCAGGAAGCTTTGCGCTTAGGGAAAAAAGTGATCGTGGGATTTCCTAATTTTGTGCACTTTAAAGCTCGCTGGCAATTAGCTTTTCGCGGACGTGTGCCGGTTACCCCGGCGTTACCTTTTGAATGGTTTAACACGCCCAATTTGCATTTCCTGAGTTTGCTGGATTTTGAAAATTATTGCGCGAAACGGGGAATAACCGTAAAGAGAAAGATCTCCATCAGCGCTAACAAGATCATCAGGTTTTTGCCTAACCTACGGGCAGAGACAGGCATATTTCTAATTAAGAAGGATTAATTATGGTTAAAGCCAATAACATTTTAGAAACTATCGGCCGGACACCACTTATAAAATTGAACAACCTGACAAAAGATATCAGGTCGACAATTTATGCCAAGGTTGAATTTTTTAATCCCGGTGGCAGTGTCAAAGACCGTATCGGTCTGGCGATGATCGAGGCCGCAGAAAAAGCTGGCCTGCTGAAGCCAGGTGGCACCATTATTGAAGCCACGGCCGGTAATACCGGTGTGGGCTTGGCGCTGGTGGCGGCGGTAAAGAAATACCGTTGCATCTTTGTCATGCCGGATAAAATGAGTCAGGATAAAGTTAACCTGCTGAAAGCATATGGCGCAGAGGTGGTGATCACGCCAACTTCTGTCCCGCCTGATTCGCCGGATAGCTATAACGGCGTAGCGGAAAGGCTGTCCCGGGAAATTCCCGGAGCTTTCCGGCCGAACCAATTTGCCAATCAGAATAATCCACAGGCGCATTATCTTACTACTGGCCCGGAGATCTGGGAAGATAGTGACGGCCAGGTAGAGGTTTTTGTCGCCGGCATGGGTACTGGAGGAACAATTTCCGGCACAGCAAAATACCTAAAAGAGAAAAACCAGGATATTGTTGTAGTAGGGGCAGATCCGGAAGGTTCAATCCTGTCCGGTGGCAGTCCTCATTCATACAAAGTGGAAGGGATTGGGGAAGATTTTATCCCTAAGGCTTTTAATCGGCAATTAGTTGATGAAATGATCAGGGTAAGTGATAAAGAATCATTTAATATTGCCCGCCGGTTGGCCAGGGAAGAAGGCATTCTAGCGGGCGGATCAGCTGGTACTGCTTTGGCCGGAGCTCTGAAGTACGCCCAACGCCTGGAACAGCCCAAATTCATTGTGGTACTGCTTCCTGATACCGGCCGGAATTACTTATCTAAAATATTTTCCGATTCCTGGATGCAGGAGAATGGTTTCTGGGAAGGGGCGACAACTAGAAGAATAGCGGTAAAAGAGATCCTGTCTGCCAAACAGGAACTGCCAGCTTTGATATCGTTAAGCTCCAAAGATAATTTGAATACTGCGGTTAAAGTGATGCAAGCTTACGGTATTTCACAATTGCCCGTCATAGATCACGGCCAGTTAGCCGGCAGCCTGGATGAAGCATCGTTAATGAAATTTTCGCATGACAGCATTGATTTCGACCAGCAAGAGATAGGGCCCGTGATGGGAAAAGCTTTGCCCACAGTTGACGAAGAAACAGAAATAGGAGAAGCTTACCGGGTTTTGCTTTCAGGAAGCACCGGGATAATTATTACCAGGAGCGGCTACCCATTAGGGGTATTAACGAGGGCCGACCTGATCAATTATTGGATAAGCCATAAGGAGTAGATTTAGGAGAGAGGATCCTAACATGCGTTTTGAAACTAAAGCCATACATATTGGGCAAAAACCTGATCCGCAAACCGGGGCGGTTATAGTCCCTGTTTACCAGGCTTCCACGTTCGAGCAAGAAGCTGTCGGCAAGCACAAAGGCTATGAATATTCACGTACCGGTAATCCGACCCGGAAAGCTTTGGAAGAAACTTTAGCGGCACTGGAATCCGGAAAATACGGATTAGCTTTTGCCTCTGGTGTAGCGGCAACCACAGCCGTGCTTAATTTATTGAAAAAAGGCGATCATATAATAGTGGGTGATGATATTTACGGCGGCACATACCGCCTTTTAGAAAAAGTATTCAAGCGCTGGGGATTACAGGTCACTTATGCTGAGGTTGATGATCTGGATTCCTTTGCCAGAGCGATCCGGAAGAACACTAAAATGGTCTGGATAGAAACCCCCACTAATCCGCTCTTGAAAACGATCGATATTGGCAGGTTAGTTAAAAAACTCAGGAATAAAAAGATATTACTGGCAGTGGATAATACCTTCGCCAGTCCTTATTTCCAGCGACCGCTGGACTTGGGAGCGGATATTGTAGTACACAGCACCACTAAGTATTTAGCCGGACACAGCGATGTGGTCGGGGGAGCGGTCATTACTTCGAAGGAAGAAATATATCAAAGCCTTAAGTTTTACCAGAATGCCGCTGGCGCGGTTCCCGGTATTTGGGATAGCTGGCTGGTGTTACGCGGTATAAAGACTTTATCTGTGCGGATGCGGGAACATGACCGTAACGCAAAATACCTGGTTAAGTTCCTGAGAATACATCCGCGCGTCGAAAAAATCTATTATCCCGGATTTGGGGGAATGATCAGTTTTGAATTAAAGGGCGGCTATCCGGCAGTAGAGAGATTCCTGGCAACATTGAAGATATTCCTGCTGGCAGAAAGCCTGGGCGGGGTAGAGTCACTGGTCTGCTATCCTCCCCGGATGACCCATGGCTCCATACCCAGGGAAGAGAGATTAAAAAGAGGGATCAAAAACAATCTGGTACGGTTATCCATAGGTATTGAAGATAAAGACGATTTGAAAGAAGATATTAGACAAGCTTTAAGCAAGGTAGATAAAAGTCAACAAAATCAAGAAACTGCCGCTTCTCCGGTAAGAGTGAAAGTGTTATAAGCTTACCAGGTGTTTTTTTAATCGCCTGATATAGGGTAGGGGGGTATAGTATATTCTTTTAGGAGGATACATTAAATGGTAAAGAAGAAGACAACCCAGCAAACGACGCATAATGAGCAATTGGAATATTTAAGGAAGATCGAAGGACAGATCCGCGGGATCCAAAAGATGATCGAAGAAAAGCGCTATTGCGTGGATATTATGACCCAATTGCATTCGATCATCGGCGCGCTTTACCGGATCGAGAACGAGATATTTAAAAAACACATAAATGGATGTGTGGTCAACTGCCTGCAGGGAAAGTCGGAGCTGGAAAAACAGAAAAAGATCGAAGAAGTAGTGGATTTGATTGCTAGGTTCAGGAAGGCGGGATAAGATGATTACCAAGAATATTTTTCCTGTTTTTATAATTGGCCTAATTCTGTTTGGCGCGAGTAGCCTGATCGCCGCGGAAAAAATAGATATGACCTTGGAACAGGTTATTGAATTGGCCTTAAAAGAAAACCCGGAATTAAAAGCTTTAGAGGCAAAAATCGAAGCCGGCCAAAGCCGCATAAAATCGTCTGCCACTCTGCCGGATCCGTGGCTGGGGTTAGAATACGAGAATATTCCCAAGGGCAGCCTCAGGTTTGGCCAGGCGGAAATGAAAATGTATACTTTTTCCCAGATGATACCCTGGCCAGGCAAATTGTCTTTAAAAAGCAAGATCAGCCAGGCTGGCGTCGGTATTTCTGAACAAGAATATACTGCCAAGCAAAGAAAATTAATCGCGCAGATAAAAAGATCCTATTTTGAGCTTTATTTTAATTATAAAGCCATAGAGGTTAATGACGAAAACAGCCGGCTGCTGGGACAGACGGTCAAGGTGGCGGAAAGAAAATACAGCCTGGGCCAAGCCAGCTTAGCGGAAGCTTTGAAAGCGCAAATAGAACTTTCGAAAATAAATAACAACCTCATCACCTTGGAAAATAAAAAGCAGATCATTGAGGCGAAATTGAATTTACTGCTTAACCGCGATCCTGATACCGTTCTGGGCCGGCCGCAATATACTGACAGTAATAAATTTAACTATCAGCTGGATAGTTTATATGAGCTAGCTAAGAACAATCGTCCCGAATTGAAAACTGCCGGCTACCAGGTAAAGCAGAGCGAGCTTAAGCTGTCCCTGAGTAAAAGGGAATACTTGCCGGATTTTATGATCACTTTTAAGCAGAGAGAAATGATGGACGAACTGAAAGGCTGGGATGGGATGTTTAATATAACTGTTCCTTTATGGTTTTGGAGAAATCAAAAATATATGGTTAAAGAGATGCAAGCTGAAAAAGAGATGCAGCAGGCGGATTATCAGGCTATGGAGAACATGCTGTTCTTTGAGGTAAAGAAGATGTATCTGGAGACTGATACAGCTTTACGGCAGGCGAATTTATATAAAAACAGCATTGTGCCGCAGGCAGAACAGGTTTTAAAAGTTTCCCAGACAGCTTATGAGAACGGTAAAATGAGCTTTCTGGATCTCTTGGATAGCCAGCGGATGTATTTAGACTTAAAATTGGATCATTATATGAGATTGGTTGATTATCAGATGGCTAAAGCAGAGCTAGAAGAGGCGATCGGCGCAGATTTGCCTTAATTATCAGGAGGACAAGATCATGACCAAAAAGATTATGAAAATAAGGTTGTCCATTTTTGTTTTAATTATTCTGATCATAGGATGGTTATTTGTTAGCCGGATCAGGAAATCAACCGTGCCGGCAGACGGCAAAAGAAACACCGAGCAGGCTAGTAATAAAGAGAGAAAAATAAAGTATTGGACCTGCGCTATGCATCCTGATGTGAAACAGGATGGCCCGGGGAATTGTCCCATCTGCAATATGGATTTGATACCGGTATATGAAAATGAAATAATTGTTTCTTCTACTCAAGACAAAAAGGAAAGAAAGCTTCTTTTTTATAGAAATCCCATGAATGGCAGTATAACTTCGCCGGTACCGATGAAAGATGATATGGGTATGGATTATATCCCGGTATATGAGGAAGAAGAAACTTCCCTGGGCGCAGAATCAGCGGACCAACCAACTACGGTTAAATTGAAGAGTGATGAGATCACCCGGGCGCAGGTAGCCAGCGTGCAAGTTAAGATAAGAGATTTATTTAAAGAGATTCGCACCGTAGGGAGAATTGCCTACGATCCGGACTTGGTTGTAGCTCAACAAGAGTATTTGACCAGTATTGAAACTGTGAAAAAACTGGAAAATAGCCCGGAACCGGAGGTCATAAAACGCGCCGGCAATATAGTAGAGCGGGCAAAATACCGGCTAACCTTATTAGGAATGAGCGCCGAACAGATTACGGAGATTGAGCGATCCGGAACGGTGCAAAATAATTTGGTCATAGCCGGTCATTCAGTCTGGGTTTATGCTGATGTTTACCAGGAAGATGCGCCAATGGTGAAGGTTGGCGATAAAGTAGACGTGCTAACCGAAGCAGTGCCCAATGAGATATTCCCCGGGACCATTAAAGCTATTGATCCAGTCCTGAATGAAATGACCCGCTCTGTAAAGATCCGGGCGGAAATTGCCAATCATGAGTTTAAGCTAAAACCAGGAATGTATGTGAACGCGGTGATTAATATTGATCTCGGGGAAAAGCTGGCGGTGCCCAAAGAAGCGGTGCTGGACACGGGATTACGCAAGGTTGTCTGGATAGATAAAGGTGCCGGTAAATATGAGAGAAGAGATATTGAGATCGGCACAGAGGCAAATGCCGCTGGAGGAGAAAGGTTACAAAAGTACTATCCGGTTCTGAAGGGACTTAGGAATAGCGAGAAGGTGGTAAGCCGGGCCAATTTCCTGATCGATTCGCAGAGTATTATCAGCGGAACAGGAGTGAGCTCTGCTTATAGCGGCGCTATCGCCGGTGAAACTAAGAAAGAAGAGCCAGGAGCTGAAAGTATGCCGGTCGGACATCTACATTAATAAAGAAGATCACAGATGTCCCATTGGCCTATAAATTATCGAGGCAGCAATGAAATAAAAATAATTGGAGTAATTATGATCGGTAAAATAATAGAAATGTGTCTGCGTAAAAGATTAATAGTCATTGCCGCGTTTGGCTTGCTGATTTATTTCGGCTGGCAGGCTATGCGCAATACGCCTGTAGATGCCATCCCTAATATCGGCGACATGCAGATAATTGTTATCGCTGACTGGCCGGGGCGCAGTCCGCAAGATGTGGAAGACCAGGTCGTGTATCCTTTGACTACCAGATTGCTGGGTATTCCTAAGATCAAAGCTATCCGTAGCGGCTCGGCTTTTGGCGTCGGTATGGTCAATATTATTTTCGAGGACGGGGTGGATTATTACTGGGCGCGTACCAGGGTGCTGGAACGGTTAAACAGTGTGCAAGGAACCTTGCCTATGGGCGTGATGCCAATGCTGGGGCCCGATGCCACTGCCCTGGGACAGATATTCTGGTATACCGTGGAAGGGGATGGGTATGACCTGGGAGAGCTGCGTTCGATCCAGGATTGGTATGTAAGATACCAGTTAAATTCTGTCCCTGGGGTAAGTGAAGTAGCCAGTGTAGGCGGTTACGTGAAGCAATACCAGATTGATGTCGATCCAATGAAATTACTGTCTTACAATGTAAGTTTGAATCATTTAATGATGGCTGTCCAGCGTTCCAATATTGATATCGGCGCCAAGGTTTTTGAAGAAGGGGGCATGGAGTTCATTATCCGCGGCGTTGGTTTCATCAAGAAAGTTGAAGACATAGAAAATATTGCCATTATGGCTTCAGATAAAGGGGTTCCTGTCCTGGTGAAGAATGTAGCCAAGGTTACCCTTGGGCCGGATTTCCGGCGCAATGCCCTGGATAAAAATGGCCAAGAGGTTACCGGCGGCATGGTTCTAATGCGTTACGGGGCTAATCCCCTGCAAGTGATAGAAGCGGTAAAGAAGAAAATAACAGAAATTTCCCCGGGATTGCCAAAAGGCGTGAAAATAGTTCCTTTTTACGACCGTTCGGGACTTATCCATGATACGATCAATACTTTAAAATCTGCTTTAAGCCAGGAAATACTGATCACTATTTTAGTGATCGTGGTTTATATGCTGCATTTCTGGGGCAGTTTGATCATTTCCCTGGTCTTGCCGGTCGGGGTATTGTTTTCTTTCCTGATCATGTACTTTTTGGGTATTGACGCCAATGTGATGAGTTTAGGCGGTATAGCCATCGCCATAGGAGTGATGGTGGATTCCGGTATCGTGATGACTGAAAATATTTACCGGCATCTGTCCCAAGCCAGGGAAAACAAAGGCGGCGGCAAACTAACTAACGAAGAAAGACTGGATGTTTGTATTGTCGCAGCCAAGGAAGTAGGGCCGTCAGTATTAACTGCTTTATTAACCACTATCATCGGTTTTATCCCTGTATTTACCTTGACCGGACAAAGCGGAAAGTTGTTTATGCCTTTAGCTTATACCAAGACTTTGGCCATGCTGGGAGCAGCCCTTATCGCTATTACGCTGATCCCCACCTTGGGCTATTATTTATTACACGGTAAGTTACGCTCGGTGGAAAGTAATGTTACTACCAGGTTGCATCAAAAAGCTTACGAACCAATCCTGCGCTGGTCACTCAGGCACAAAAAGACGGTTTCCGGCATTGCTTTAGTTATAATTTTAGCCGGAGTGATTTCCGGGCCATTGATCAAGCGTGAATTTATGCCGCCTTTGAACGAAGGCGACCTGCTGTTCATGCCGGTACTGCTGCCAGGCGCTTCTTTGACCCAAGTGCTGGCAGTAATGCAGAAACAGGATGAGATCATCAAAAATAACTTTCCTGACGAAGTGGCATGGGCAGTCGGTAAATTAGGCAGGGCAGAAAGCGCCACTGACCCGGCTCCGGAAACTATGCTGGAAACGATCATCCATCTGAAGCCGCAGAAATTCTGGCGTAAAGGCATGACCCGTGAAAAGTTATCCGCGGAATTGATCGAAGCCACCAGAATGCCGGGGGTAAGCCCGATCATGACCCAGCCGATTCGTAACCGTATTGACATGCTGGCTACCGGGATACAGACGCCGGTAGGGGTCAAAGTATCCGGCCCGGACCTGAAAATAATCGAAAACCTGGCTATCCAAATCGAGCAGATTTTAGCCGGGGTAAAGGGCGCAGTGAGTCCTTTTGCCGAAAGGTTCGGTAATCGGCCGTATTTTTCCATTGATATAGACCGGGAAAAGATCGCCCGCTATGGATTACAGATACAAGATGTGCAGGATATCATCATGACCGCTATCGGCGGTGAAAATATTTCTACCACCGTGGAAGGCCGGGAGCGTTATCCTATACGGATCAGATATATGCGGGAATTGCGGCAGGGAGCGGAGGATCTTAAAAAGATCTACGTTCCTACTCCTATGGGAAGGCAGATTCCTTTGTCGGAATTGGCGACTTTGAAGAAAACGCTTGGTCCAGCCATGATCGGCAGTGAAAATACCATGCCGTATGCCCGTGTTTTTGTGAATGTGAACCAGGATGAGGTCGGTTTGGTTGATTTTGTTAATAATGCCCAGAAAGTGGTGCAGGAGAAAATTGCCTTCGGTGAACTGAAAATACCGCAAGGATATTTTGTCACCTGGAGCGGCCAGTATGAATCAGAGATCGAAGCCAGGAAAAGGCTGCAAATGGTCTTGCCGGTTACCCTGGTCGTGATCTTGATCATCTTGTATTTAGCTTTTGATAATATGGTTGACCTGGCTATCGTAGCCACAGGATTGCCGATTTCCCTGATGGGCGGGTTGTTCTATTTGTATTTGCTGGATTTCAAAATGAGCGTGGCGGTTTGGGTGGGATTTATCGCTCTCTTTGGCATAGCTACGGACAATGCCGTGTTGATCATTGCTTATTTGCAGGAGCTTTTCCGGGAAAAGAAAATTAGCACGATGAAAGAGATAGAAGATATCACGGTGCAAGCCGGCTTGATCAGATTACGGCCAGCCATGATGACCACTGTAACCACCATAATTGCCCTTATCCCGGTGGTCTTATCCACCGGCACCGGTAGTGAGGTTATGAGACCGATGGCTTCACCCATATTCGGAGGTTTATTGATTGCCACTGCCGCGAATTTGTTGTATGTGCCAGTGTTATATGCCTGGAAAAAAGAAAGACAATGGCGTAAAGAACAGAATAAATAAAATAGGGTCATAGGGAGTATAAATATGGCAAGAGATCCGGTATGCGGTATGGAAGTGGATGAAAGCACAGCCATAAAATTAGAAAAGGATGGCCAGACCTATTTCTTTTGTAGCGAAGACGACAAAAATAAATTCCTTGCTCAATCCCAAATGAAAATGCCTGAAATGAAACATGGAAAACATCAGATGAAGCACGATGTGCAGGCTGAACATGCAGAACATATGAGGGATGGAGGTCATGCTTCTCATCATGCACACATGGTCGCTGATTTCAGAAAAAGGTTCCGGGTATCTTTAGCGTTTACTCTTCCTATCCTTATTTTTTCACCGATGATTCAGAGGTTTTTTGGTCTTAGGGATGCAATCCGATTCACAGGCGATATGTATATTCTCTTTAGTTTGTCTTCGATAGTATTTTTTTATGGCGGTTATCCTTTTCTCAAAGGGCTAGTCGACGAACTTAAAAAGAGACAACCCGGCATGATGACCCTGATAGCCATAGCTATTGCCACGGCCTATATCTATAGCTCTGCGGTTGTATTTGGCCTGGCGGGAAAGATATTTTTTTGGGAACTGGTAACCTTAGTAGATATTATGCTTCTAGGCCATTGGATAGAGATGAAATCGGTTATGGGTGCTTCAATGGCCTTGGAAGAATTAGCAAGGCTTATGCCTTCCGAAGCCCATAAAATAATGCCGGATGGAAGCACCAAAGACGTAGCTTTAGATGAATTGAACGTCAATGACAAAATTATCATAAAGCCAGGAGAAAAAATCCCGGCAGATGGTGATATAGTTGAAGGCGAAAGTTCGGTTAACGAAGCAATGCTTACCGGCGAATCGAAGCCTATATCTAAGAAGGCTGGAGGCAAGGTCATCGGCGGCTCTATTAATGGCGAAGGTTCGTTAACTATTAAGATCAAAAAAACCGGTAAAGATTCCTTTCTATCACAGGTAATTGAATTGGTTAAGCAAGCTCAAGCCAGTAAGTCAAAAACTCAGGATCTGGCAAATCGGGCTGCCTTATGGCTGACTGTCATAGCTCTTTCCGGAGGAGCGATAACCCTCTTTGTATGGCTTGTTTTAGTTCATAAGGATTTTGCTTTTGCTCTTGAGAGAACTGTTACGGTTATGGTTATTACTTGTCCTCATGCCTTAGGATTAGCTGTCCCACTCGTAGTGGCAGTCTCAACTGCGCTGGCTGCCGGGAACGGGTTACTTATACGTAATAGGGCTGCCTTTGAAAAGGCCAGAAATATCCAGGCAATAATATTTGATAAGACAGGCACTCTTACTGAAGGGAAATTTGGCATAACCGATAAAATTACTTTTAGTAATGATATTAAAGAAGATGAACTGCTAAAATATGCCGCTTCCGTAGAAGCGCGCTCTGAACATCCTATCGCTAAAGGAATAGCATCATCAGTAAAAGAAATATTTTCTGTGGAAGGATTTAAAGCTATTACTGGCAAGGGAGCGGAAGGTAAGGTAAATGGCAAAGACATAAAAGTTTTAAGCCCGGGCTATCTAAGAGAAAATAATATATCTATAACCGATGAAAGGATCAAGAAGCTTTCTTCTCAAGGCAAAACCATTATATATGTAATGATTGACGGAAAGCTTAAAGGAGCGATTGCCTTAGCAGATATTATCCGGCCGGAATCAAAAAAAGCAATTATGATGCTCAAAAGTATGGGGATTAAATGCATGATGCTGACTGGAGACAATAAACAGGTGGCTGAGTGGGTTTCGAAAGAGATTGGCCTGGATGAATTCTTTGCGGAAGTCTTGCCTCAGGATAAAGCGGCTAAAGTCAAAGAGGTTCAGTCACGAGGCTTGATCGTAGCCATGACGGGGGATGGGGTCAATGATGCTCCAGCTCTGGCGCAAGCTGATGTCGGGATCGCGATCGGTGCCGGGACCGATGTGGCGGTGGAAACCGCGGATATCATTCTGGTCAAGAGTAATCCACTTGACGCGGTAGCGATCCTTGGACTATCTCGAGCTACCTATAAGAAAATGATTCAAAATCTGGCTTGGGCCACTGGCTACAATGTATTCGCTATTCCGCTGGCAGCCGGAGTACTCTATAAACAGGGGATAGTTTTGAGCCCGGCTATGGGAGCGGTTCTAATGTCGTTGAGCACAATCATTGTCGCCATTAATGCCAGATTCTTAAAGATAAAAAAATAATCTAAAAAATACAAGGAGGTGTATTATGTGGGGACATATGGGCAGTCAGGGAATTAATATGGGGTATGGCGCTGGATTTGGAATGTTGCTATGGCTGGTAATAATTATTTGGCTGATTGTTTTTACAGTTCTGGTACTTGGGAAAATGGATAAAATTATTAAGTTGCTTGAGAAGAAATAAAAAACTATGCCATTATAAAGGAGAAATATATGAAAAAGATAATAATGATGATCCTATTTTTAACAGCTGTCCCGCTGGCATTTGCCGCTGATATGGCTATGCAGAAATGCCCGGTAACAGGTGAAAAGCTGGATCCTAAGACTGCGGTAAACTATGAATATAAAGGCAATACTTACTGGTTTTGCTGCGCTGATTGTGTCGGCCAGTTCAAAAAAGACCCTGATAAGTATATTACTGCTATGCCTCCCCTATCAGGCACGGTAAAAAATGGCGTAAGGGAAATAACTGTAACCGCCAAGAAATATGAATTCTTGCCTGATCCGATCGGGGTAAAACAAGGTGAAAAGATACGGTTGAAAATAACCGCTACTGATACAGCACATGGATTTGGAGTAAAGGAATATAATATTAACCAGGATTTGCCGGCAGGTAAAGAACAGATAGTGGAGTTTACCGCTGATAAAGCAGGTACCTTTACTGTTAAATGTACTGTCTTTTGCGGACTGGGCCATGGCAGCATGAAGGGTAAGTTGATAGTCATGCCGCTGCAAGAAAAAATGAGCATGCCGGAACATTCGGGAATGGATCATAGTCATTAATGAGAGAGGAAGCTTAACTGCCTCCTTTTCATTAAATTAATACTTGACAAATTAAGTCATATATAGTATACTATTTCCAGAGGGCACAAATGTTAAAGATATCAACCCGTTGCCGGTATGGATTATTAGCTATGGTAGAGTTGGGCCAACACGATGGCCAAACTCCAATGTCGGTACAGGATATCTACCAGAAACAGCGTATTCCTAAATTTTATTTGCAGCAATTGCTGGTTAAATTGAGAAGAAATGGATTAGTAGAGAGTGTACGGGGATCAAAAGGCGGATTCGTATTAAAGAAAGATCCAAAGCAGATAAAGATACTGGATATAGTAAAAGCAGTGGAAGGCCCGGTCCAATTGATCTTTTGCACGAAGAAAGCCAAGGACCGGTGCTGCCGTCGGATCAAGGAATGCTTAACCAGGCCGGTTTGGGTAGAGCTGCATGAAGTGGTGAATAAAGTACTAAGCGAACGAACTTTGCACGATCTAACCCAAAATTTGCCTTAGGCTCGTGGCATTCGAAGAAAGAATGCTGGCCCTTTTCTGTGTAAAAATTCTTAACCATACTGCTGTGAGTATGCTTGCTAATTTTTACTTCGAAAAATGCTCAGCCTCTTTCTTCTCGGCGCTCACGTTCTAAGGCAAAAATTGGGTTTGTGAGGTGAAATGATGGATGTTAAACGACGTTATTTTGATTATGCCGCTACTACTCCGGTGCATCCGGAAGTAATTAAGGCTATGCAGCCCTATCTGGATACTGTTTACGGCAATCCGTCCAGTCTTCATGCTTTTGGGCAGGAGGCACAAGCAGCCGTAACCCAAGCCCGGGATTTGATCGCTAAATATATTAATGCCAAAAGTGAAGAGATCATTTTTACCAGTGGCGGCACGGAAGCGGATAATTTTGCCCTGATCGGGGTTTTTGAAGCTAACGCCAAAAAAGGTAATCATATTATTACCACTGCTATTGAACATCACGCGATCTTGGAAACATGTAGGTTCCTGGAAAAGCATCGTGGCGCAAAAATTACTTATGTGCCAGTGGATAAATATGGGTTGGTTGACCTGGAAGCAATTATCAAAGCTATTACCCCGCAGACTATTTTAATTTCGGTAATGCATGCTAATAATGAGATCGGCACTATTGAGCCAATCGCTGGAATCGGGAAGGTAGCCAGGGAAAAAGGGATCTATTTCCATACTGATGCGGTGCAGACATTTGGCAGCCTGGACCTGGACGTAGAGAAACTTAATATTGACTTGCTAAGCGCCAGTGCCCATAAATTATACGGTCCTAAAGGAGTGGGCTTATTGTATATCAGGAAAGGTGTACGGATCCTGCCGTTCTTACATGGTGGAGAGCAGGAGAGAAGAAGGCGTGCGTCTACGGAAAATGTCCCCGGTATAGTTGGCTTTGGTAAAGCAGTGGAAATGGCGATACAGGAAAAACAGGAGCGCCACCAGCATCTAACAATTTTGCGGGATAAGCTGATCAAAGGAATATTGGAAAAGATCGATGAATCAGAATTAAACGGGCATCCAACCAAAAGGCTGCCTAATAATGTTAATGTGACTATAAAATACATAGAAGGGGAATCGATGCTGATAAATCTGGACCTTGAAGGTATTGCCGCTTCCACTGGTTCAGCCTGTTCCAGCAGTTCGCTAGAACCATCTCATGTGATCAAGGCGCTCGGAGTAAGTCCGGAAGTGGCGCACAGCAGTCTGCGTTTCAGCCTGGGCCGGCTTAATACTGATGAGGATGTTGATTATTTGCTGGAAGCATTACCCAGGATCGTTAAGAAACTGAGAGAAATGTCACCCTTATATAAGAAGAAATAGTTCCAGGTTTCAGGTTTCGGGTTGATGGATTTAGTTAATAGCATTAAATGCTTTTTACAAAACTCGCAACTCGCAACTTGGAACTCGTAACTAACATAGGAGGTTTTACCATGAAAGAGAAAGTGCTAAAAAGCCTAGAAAAGATAGCGAAAATGCTGGGTGCTGATGGCGGAGATGTGGAACTGGTGGATATTGATGAGAAAGCCGGATTAGTGAAAGTAAAACTACTCGGTGCCTGTATGGGCTGTCCTATGGCAACGATGACATTAAAGAATGGCATTGAGCGGATCCTGAAAGAAGATGTCCCGGAAGTGAAAAAAGTCGAAGCAGTATCATAATAAGGTTACGAGTTACGAGTTCCGGGTTGGCGAGTTTCGGTAGAAGCATTTATTAAATGCTGTTTTCAAAACTCGCAACTCGCAACTGGCCAACACGCAACTGTATTCAAAGGAGGTGAACACTATGAGAGCAAGAGTCTCCAGAAAGTATTTCCTTCGTCCAGTAGCTCATTGTTGTGGCGGAAAACGAAACTAGCCTGCAGGAGAGAGAGTATCTCTTGCGGGCGTAGATCAGCCCTGTCAGCCCGCTTGTGCGGGCTGACAGGAACATAAAAGAGTTGAGGAAACAGTGAATATCTCCAGATTGCTAAACGAAATTAAAGAGATCGCCAAAAGAAAAAATGCGGTGATATTAGCGCATAATTACCAACTGCCGGAAGTACAAGAGGTTGCGGATTTTGTCGGCGACTCACTGGAGTTGAGTCTTAAAGCCAGCGAGACGCAGGCCGAGATAATTGTTTTTTGCGGGGTTTATTTTATGGCTGAAACTGCGGCAATTATTTCCCCGGCAAAAACAGTGTTGATACCTGACCATACTGCTGGTTGTCCCATGGCCGCAATGATCAATGTAGAAAACGTAAGAGAGCTGAAAAGACAGCATCCCCAGGCTAAAGTAGTTTGCTATGTTAACTCAACTGCTGCAGTAAAAGCTGAAAGTGATATTTGCTGCACCAGTTCTAATGCCCTGAAAGTAATAAATTCATTAACCGATACTACTGAGATCATCTTTATTCCTGATAAATATTTAGGCAGCTACACACAGTTGAAAGCCCCAGGCAAGAAATTTATTATTTGGGAAGGGTATTGCCCAACTCATGTCCTCATTACGAGTGATGATATCCTGAAAATGAAGAGAAAATATCCGGCGTCCCTGGTGATGGTCCATCCGGAATGTAAGAGTGAAGTAGTAAGGCTGGCTAATGCTGTGGTTTCGACAGGCAGTATGAGCGCATTTGCCCGGGAGAAAGAAGCGCAGGAGATCATCGTCGGCACAGAAGTTGGCATGTTGCACCGCTTGAAAAAGGAAAATCCTGACCGGCAGTTTTTCCCGGCCAATACTCAGGCTGTCTGCCCTAATATGAAGTTGATTACTTTGGAAAAGATATTTTGGTCATTGCAGGATATGATTTACCCGGTAAAAGTAGAAGAGCCAGTCCGCAGTAAAGCGAAACTGGCTATTGATAAAATGATAGCATTATCGAAGCAGGATTAACTATAGCTCACAGGTTTTTTTAATCTGTGTAATCAAGGGGTGCTGAATTTATTAGCAGTCCTATTATTTGGTATCAGGATCAGTGATCTTTTCATGGATAAGAACAACCGCAATACAAGCCAGCGGGGTAGCGATCAGCCCGGTTAACAGCCACGAGAGAATAAGTTTGGTGTCCACGTTGGTATTATAGGTGATTAAGAGTGGCGGCACAGTAATAGCCCACAGCAATATCCCCAGGAAAAATCCTTTTGTGATCCCCTTGCCAGGAATGCCATGTTGCAAAACCGTAAACATTAAAGCATAGATCAGCCCGCTGGAAAAGTTGCCCAACAGCGTTTGGACCAGCCAAACATTACTTAATGGTTTAACCAGCTCCGGAGTTTGGGCATAGAAGTTCTTAAAGAAAATGGTAAACAGGGCATTGATAAAATAAGAAACCGTAGCTACTACTATTCCTGCCAGCAACCATTTTGCGATGTTTTTCACTTTCCGCCTCCTTTAAAGTCAATTACAGAGATTAGAAATAAGATTACGCTGTAATTATTATGACCCCAGTGCTTCCAAATGATGTTTCACTACTTTTCCTTCGACCATGTAAATGACATCTTCAGCAATATTTGTGGTGTGGTCACAGATCCTCTCCAAATGGCGGGCAACCAGCAGCAGGGCTACTGCCCGGGGAGCAGTGGACGCGTCTTTGGAAATATAATCATTGATTAATTCTGACTGGACCAGGTTACGCAGGTTATCAGCGTCTGGGTCGCGCAAGATGACTTTTTTAGCCAGTTCCACATCTTTGTTCACAAAGGCGTCAATCGCGTCCTTGACCATGTTTTGGGCCAGCGTAGCCAGCTTGGGAATATCGATCAAAGGTTTGAGTTGTGGCTTGCCAGCTATTTCCATGCTGCGCTGGGCAATATCCACGGCCAGGTCGGCTATGCGTTCCAGGTCAGTACAGATTTTCATGGTCATAGTAATAAAACGCAGGTCAATAGCCATCGGCTGGTGCAAGGCCAGCAGATCAAGGCATTTTTCATCAATAGCCAATTCCATCTCGTCTATTTTTTTATCTTCAGTAATTACCTGGTTGGCTTGTTCCACGCTGCGAGCTTTTAAAGCTTCAACCGATTTAAAGATCGATTCTTCGGTTAAGCTGCCCATGCGCAATACCTCTTTACTAAGGTCTGCTAATTCTTCGTCAAAATGCCGTTGCATTGTTCCCTCCTAAAATTAGTTACGGGTTCCAGGTTTCGGGTTGCGGGTTTAGATTAAAAATAATTATTAAATGCTTTTTCAAAACTCGCAACTCGCAACTCGCTAACTCGTTACTGTATTTATTTTAACCGAATCTCCCCGTGAGATAGTCTTCCGTCCGTGAATCCTTGGGGCTGGTAAAGATCTGGGTGGTTTCCCCAAACTCTACCAGGTCACCCAACAGGAAATATCCGGTATACTCAGATACCCGTGCCGCTTGTTGCATATTATGCGTCACGATAATGATCGTATATTGCTTTTTCAGTTCATACATCAGGTCTTCAATTTTGGCAGTAGAGATCGGATCCAGCGCGGAACATGGTTCATCCATAAGTAAGACTTCCGGTTCCACTGCCGCCAGGCGGGCGATACAAAGACGTTGCTGCTGTTCTCCGGAAAGGGTAAGCGCATTAGCATCCAGTTTGTCTTTTACTTCAGCCCACAAGTGCACTGATTCCAGGCTCCACTTTAGCTTTTCTTCCATAATTTTCTTATCCAGTATGCCATGCACCCGTAAACCATATACAACATTGTCATAAATACTTAAGGGGAAGGGATTAGGCCTTTGAAATACCATGCCCACTTTTTTACGTAATCCCAATAGGTCAAAACTATTATGATAAATATCGTGGCTGGCTATTTTTACCGAGCCGGTTATGTGCACATCATCAATCAGGTCATTCATCCGGTTCAGGCATCTTAAGAAAGTTGATTTGCCGCAACCGGAAGGCCCGATCAGCGCGGTGATCTTTTGTTGCTCAACGTTCAGGTTAATATTCTTCAACGCCTGAAAATTGCCGTAAAATAACGATAAATTGTTTACTTCTATTATGCTCATTTTTTCCTTCAAAGCAGTTTTGAGTTTTGAGTGTTGAGTTTTGAATTTCCGCCAGAGGCGGATCCGCCAAGCTTAAGGGCGGAAATGTATACCAAAGAGCTTTTTACCTTAACTCAAAACTTAAAATTTATAACTCAAAATTGTTTTATTTTAGCCAAACCTTCCCGAAATATAGTCATTGGTTCGTTGATCCGCCGGAGTGGTAAATATTTTTTCAGTTTGACCGATCTCGATAAGCTCGCCATTCAGGAAAAAAGCCGTGCGGTCAGCTACCCTGGCTGCCTGTTTAGTATTGTTAGTGACCAGAATAATAGTGTATTCGTTTTTTAACTGGCGCAGGGATTCCTCAATCTTCATTGTTGAGATCGGGTCCAGTCCGGAGCATGGTTCGTCCAGCAAAATAAACTCTGGTTTCAGGGCCAGTATACGGGCGATACAGAGCCGCTGCTGCTGGCCGCCGGAGAGCTTTGTAGCGCTGCTGTCCAAGCGGTCTTTGACTTCTTCGAAGAGGGTAGTTTTAACCAGGCAATCTGTTACCAGTTCATTAAGTTCTGACTTACTTTTTATCCCAGCCATTTTTGCGCCAAAAGCAACGTTTTCATAGATCGAGCGGGGGAGGGGGATCGGTGTAGCAAAGACCATACCCAATTTTCTCCGCAATTCCACTATGCTGGTACCAGGGGCATAAATGTCCTGCCCGTCTATTTTAATAGTTCCCTCGATCCGTGAGCCATAGGTCAGGTCATTGAGACGGTTAAGAGCGCGTAAAAAAGTTGATTTCCCGCTGCCGGCCGGACCGATAATTCCCAGTATCTCGTTCCGGCGTACTTCCAGATTTATATTTTTCAGGGTTTGGATAGCCCCGAAATAGTGGCTGAAATTATCTGTCTGAATAATGCGGTCACTCATAGAAAATCCTCAGTATGGCCTAGCTGTATTTCTTGATAAATTTGTGCATTAACCGGTAAGCGATAATATTAATTATCAGGATAGTGATGATCAGCACTGCCGCTGTGCCATAAGCATTGGGCATCGATATTCCTTCCCTGGCCAGGATAAAGAAATGTACGGCCATGGTTCGTGAAGAGGAGAACAGGGAAGTGGGCATGCGCAAAGCACTGCCGGCTGTAAAGATCACTGCCGCGGTTTCTCCGACACTGCGGCCAACGCTCAGGATCACTCCGGTCAGGATGCCGGGTAAAGCCGAAGGCAATACTACTTTGGTCACAGTCTGCCACTGGGTACTGCCGAGGGAATAGCTGACTTCATGGAGATTATAAGGGACCGATTTAATGGCTTCTTCACTGGTGCGTATAATGGTTGGCAGGAGCATGAAAGCCAGGGTCAGGCCGCCGCTCAATATTGACCAGCCCATCTTTAATTTAGTGACGAATAAAATAAAACCAAATAATCCGAAAATAATAGAGGGGATCCCGGACAGGCATTCAGATCCGAAACGGATTACCCTGGTAATCCTGCTCTCACGGGTATATTCCGTGAGGTAGATAGCTGTTCCGACCCCTAAAGGAGTGGCGATTAATAAAGACATAATGGTTAAAGCAATAGTCCCGATAATGGTAGAATAAATACCGCCGCTTTTCCCCATATCCAGCGGATTGGTGGTTAAAAAATTATAGCTTAATACCGGCAGCCCTTTATGTAAAATATAGAAAATGATAAAAAACAGGATAAAAACAGTGGCCAACGTGAACACCCAAAGGATCGCCTGGACCACTCGTTGTTCGATCTTAGGGTTGAGATACATTATTTAGCCGCCTTTCCCTTAACAGAGGTGGCATTGGCAATAGTATTTAAGATCATAATAATAATAAAAAGTATTACTCCGGTGGCGAATAAAGCTTGACGGTGCTCTCCGCTGGCATAACCCATTTCCAAAGCGATATTAGAG
This sequence comes from Elusimicrobia bacterium UBA6262, assembly GCA_002441095.1. GTDB lineage: Bacteria > CAYTYR01 > UBA6262 > UBA6262 > UBA6262 > UBA6262. Next base: position 27,152 of record DJVG01000056.1, on the reverse strand, counting down.
GTTAGGGTGCGGACAGGATCTAATACCGATCGAGGGATATTAATGGCATTTCCGGCGATCATGATCACGGCCATGGTCTCGCCGATCGCGCGGCCCATCCCCAGGATAATGCTGGCGATAATGCCAGATTTGGCTGCCGGCAGGATAACCATCTTAGTGGTTTGCCATTTAGTGGCGCCTAAAGCTATAGATCCTTCGCGGTAACTGCGCGGCACGGCTTGCAGGGAATCAATGGAGATACTGATAATGGTTGGCAGGATCATGATCCCCAAAATAATAGAAGCTGCCAGCACTGATAGTCCGGGGCCACCGAGAGTTTCGCGGATAAAGGGCACCAGGATCACTACTCCAATAAAACCATATACTACGGACGGAATACCGGCTAATAATTCTATTATAGGTTTCAATATATGCCGGAGGCGGCGACTGGAAAACTCAGTAAGAAATATAGCGCAGGCCAGCCCAAACGGAACTCCCACCAGTAGTGAGCCGAAAGTGACCATTACTGACCCGATGATCATAGGCAGCAGGCCAAAACTTTGTTCCGAAGGGTACCAGTCCAATCCCAGCAGGAAACTTCTAAGCCCGTATTTGAACATGATGGGAGTGCCTTCGGAAAAAATAAATATTGTGATCACTGCCAGTATAGATACAGCTGAACAGGCGATCACGAACAAGGCGATCTTGATAAGACGTTCATTACGTTCTAAACGGGTCATTTTACGGGGATCAATCCTTCTTCAGATACGAGTTTTTGCCCTTCTGCGGATTGCACAAAGTCGATAAATTCCCGGCAAACCGGTGTTGGTTCTCCCTTAGTAACGAACAGGAACGGTCGTACCAACTTATATTTTTTGGAAATTATATTCTCGTCAGTAGCCGGGACCCCGTTGAGTTTAAGGGCCCGGACCTTATTATTGACCAATCCCAGTGATATATACCCGATAGCATTTGGATCGCCAGCTACGATCTCGCGCACAGTGCCGTTGGAATCTTGCACTATGGCGCTCTTGGCCACACGGTCTTTTTTCATGACCAGTTCCTGGAAAGCGCCGCGCGTGCCGGATCCCTCTTCCCTGGTAACCACAGTGATCAGTTTATCGTTTCCGCCTATTTCCCGCCAATTCCTGATCTTCCCGGTAAAGATACCTTTGACTTGTTCTATGGTTAGATTATCAATACGATTTGATGTGTGGACTATGATCGCCAATCCGTCCCTGGCTACCACGATTTCAGTTAAGTCTTTTTCATCCGGCTTGAGCTCGCGCGAAGAAGTCCCGATGTTACAGGCGCCGCTTTTAGCGGCCTGGATACCGGCACTGGAGCCGCCCCCCTGGATGTTAACAACTTGGTCAGGATGTTCATCCATGTAGACCTCGGCCCACTTATCGGCAAATGGCTGTACACTGGTTGACCCGGCAACAGTAATGCCGGTACCCGCTTTGTCACGGGCACAGCCAATTACGGTTAGCAGGCATAAAAAAAAGACGAGCTTGGATTTTTGCATAGAGCTAGTATATCAAAATCTATGCGTCGTTTCAAGGAATAAATATGAATACCCTAAGCCTTAACCAAACCTCCCGGTAATATAATCTTCGGTCTGCTTTTGGGACGGATTAGTGAATATTTTTTCCGTTTTGTCGAATTCTATTAATTCACCCAGTAAAAAGAAGCCAGTATAATCAGAAATACGCGCTGCCTGCTGCATATTATGCGTGACAATAGCAATGGTATATCTTTCTTTCAACTGGTTGATCAATTCCTCGATCTTGGCAGTGGAGATAGGGTCCAAAGCAGAGCAGGGCTCGTCAAATAGTATGACCTCTGGTTCAATGGCCAAAGCCCGGGCAATGCACAGTCTTTGTTGCTGCCCGCCTGAGAGTTCAAAAGCATTATCGTCCAGCCGGTCCCGTACTTCTTCCCACAGAGCGGAGTTTTTCAGGCTCATTTCCACCCGGTCAGTTATTTCTGTTTTATTGCTAATGCCATTGATCTTCAGGCCATAGGCAATATTGTCAAAAATAGATTTAGGAAAGGGATTTGATTTCTGGAACACCATGCCTATTTTGCGGCGGATATCTACGACATCCACTTGGGGGGCATAGATGTTGTCTCCATCCAGCAGGATTTCACCTTCAACCCGGCTGCCGATAATAATGTCATTCATCCGGTTCAGGATCCTGATAAAAGTGGATTTGCCGCAGCCAGACGGTCCGATCACCGCGGTCACCTTATTATTTTCTATCCCCATGTTAATGTTTTTTAAGGCCAGGTTCCGGCCATAATAAAAATTAAGGTTTTTTACTTCCATACGCATATTCGTTACACTATTTACCACTTCTTTTTCCTCCTGTAATGGTTACGGATGAATATCGCCAGCAGGTTTATTCCCAGTACCATGATAATAAGCACTAAGGAAGCGCCGTAAGCGATCGCTTTTTGTTCTTTAGGATGACTGCCCTCAGTCATTAAGGCATAGATATGATAAGGCAGGGCCATGACCTCGCTGAAAATAGAATTAGGCAGCTTCCTGATATAAAAAGTAGCCGCGGTGAAAAGAATAGGAGCTGTTTCCCCGGCTACCCGGCCGACGCCCAGAATGGCCCCGGTGATGATCCCGCCGATAGCATTAGGTAATACTATCTTATAGATCGTCTGCCACTTCGTAGCTCCTAAAGCCAGGGATGCTTCCCGGAAACCGTTTGGTACCAGCAATAAAGCTTCTTCGCTGGACCGGATTATTACCGGCAGTATCATGATCCCCAAGGTCAAACTGCCGGAAAGAATGGAAACGCCAAACTTCAGGTAATTAACGAAGAGAGCCAAACCAAATAAACCAAAGACAATTGAAGGTACGCTGGCCAGATTACTGATCCCGATGCGGATAATACGGATGATCTTGCCCTGGGTGGCATACTCGGTCATGTAAATCGCCGCCAATATCCCCAGTGGCAGGGCAAACAGTATGGCCCCTATCGTGAGATAAAAAGAACCAAGTATGGCGGGGAATATGCCGCCGGCAGTCATGCCTTTCTCCGGCATCTTGGTCAGGAAGTCCCAGCTGATCACGGTAATGCCGCGGCTGAATATGAAGTAAAGTAAAATTCCCAGGATAATAAAGATTATGACCGCAGCCAGCTGCACGGCCATAAAGCCTATTTGTTGTTTGATCTCACGCCATTTCCGGGCATTCATATTTATGATCACTAGACGATCCTTTTCCTGAAACGTTGGGCGACCAGGTCCGCGATGATATTGAAGATAAGGGTCAGGATGAACAGCACTACCGCGATGCCAAATAAAGCATAATAATGTTCACTGCCAATAGCAGTTTCTCCCATTTCCGCGGCTATGGTAGCGGTCATGGTCCGCACTGGCTGCAGGAAGGAGTGCGGAATAACCGCTGATCCGCCTGCAACCATAAGTACGGTCATAGTTTCACCAATAGCCCGGCCCATGCCTAATATAACTGCTGAACTAATGCCGGAAAAAGCTGCCGGGACAGTAACCTTGATCATGGTTTCCCAGCGGTTGGCGCCTAAAGCGTAAGAAGCTTCTTTGAAACCACGCGGTACCGAGGAAAGGCAATCTTCTGAAATACTGGTGATAGTAGGGATAGCCATAATGCCTAATAAAATAGAGCCATTTAAAGCATTGAGCCCAGTGGGTAGTTTGAAAACTTCCTGCAGGAAAGGAGCGATCACGACCATTCCGAAAAACCCCAGGACAACGGAGGGTATCCCGGCCAATACTTCAACCACCGGCTTCAGTATTTCTTTTAAACTTGTTGAAGCGATCTCAGATATGTAAATAGCCGCGCCCAGTCCCAGCGGCACTGCTACCAGCAGCGAACCAATAGTTACCCATAATGACCCTAAGATCAACGGCAGGATGCCGAATTCAGCCGGATCATACGTGGGATACCAGTGCCGGCCCAGTAGAAAATCCAGGACTTTTATTTCCTTGAACAGGGGCAGGCTTTCCTTGAAAAGTATGATGATAATGCCGACCAATAAAATATTGGACAGGAAAGCAAAGAAAAGGAATAACCACTCTAATAATTTTTCTTTTTTCTTTTTTAGCTGCATTTATTATCCTTAAATTAAAACGATTGGCTAAAAGCACCGGGACCTTAGATCCGCAGTGCTTTTAGCCGGGGTGTAAACATGGTATTCTATGTTTACTTTACTGCGATAAATCCTGCTTCTTCGACTAACTTCTGGCCTGTCGGGCCCAGGATATAATCCAGGAATTGCTTAGCCAGGCCTTTAGGCGTGCCATTAGTATACATATATAATGGACGACTTACCGGATATTTGCCGCTGATCACGGTTTCTTTTGAAGCTGTGACCCCATTAACTACCAGGGACTTGACCTCATCAGTAACATACCCTAAGCCGATATACCCGATAGCTCCGGGAGTATTGGACACAGAGGTTAAGATCGCTTGGTTGGAAGCCAGCATCAGTGCGTCTTCCCTGACTTTGGCTCCTTTTAAAACCTTTTCATTGAAAACTTCAAACGTGCCACTGGCGGTGTCCCGTGAAATGATCACGATCATCCCGCCGCTGCCACCAGCCTCGCTCCATTTGCTGATTTCGCCGGTATAGATCTTTTTTGCTGTCTCCAGGGAGATGCTGTCGAGGTTGTTAGCCTTATTAACCACGATACATATACCATCTTTAGCGACTACTGTGCCGAGCAAATTGACTCCCTTGCCCCGGGCGGTGGCGATTTCCTTGGCTTTGGCTGCCCGTGAGGCATTGCCAATATCCACGGTGCCGTTAATGACCGCCGCGACTCCTACCCCGGAACCCCCGCCTCTGACGCTGATATCCACATCAGGATGGGCATTCATAAATTCTTCTGCCGCTTTCTGGGCTATGGGCAGGACCGTGGTTGATCCGCTCATGGTCAGCTTTTGCCCCGCCAGCAGATTCCCGGTGATCAAACTTAGCAAACATGTTAAAAGTAACAGTTTTTTCATTTTCTTCTCCTTTTTTTGTTTCTTTTTGACTCATGACACATGACTCATGACACATGACAGCTTTTATTGAACAAATACCTTCGAAAAGCTCCAGGCTAACTGGGCTAAATACTGAGTCGTTGTAGCTACGGCGCTGTTCTCCGGTTTATCCTGCTGGTAATTCAATTGCAGTAATACACCCTTAGTAACCAGATAATTTACGCCGGCGATGATCGTGTTCACTTTATCGTTAGCTGTATCAGTATTGGGATCCCAGCTGTCGTACCTGGCTAAAACTGTCCAGTCTGCATTGACCTGGAACGAAGGCAGGAGGGAGAAGCCTTTCTTTTTAATACCTGTGAATTTGTTGGTAGTCGTGCTGTAAGTATCGATTTTTTGGTTGATATATTCGCCCCACATATCAAAAGAACCATACGCGGTGCGGACCATGCCGACCATCAGGTGATTGGTATTATAGGCATTGTTGCCGGTGGCGGCGACCGTACCCTGCAGGTCCCGTTTATAGCTGGCTCCTATGGTCAATCCGGGGATCACAATGAAACGGGCGTCAGCGACAACAGCCAGCTCTGTATTCACATCCGGGCTCAGGGCTTTCTTGTAACCTTCGCCATTATACAGGCCAACTGCATATGTGCCATAACCCATGGGGAAATAACCATTCAACACCAGGCCGTTATCCGCTGAAGCATCGATACCGTTCCGGTCGATAAATTCTTTCTCGATGATACGATAATCATAGTCATAGATCAAACCAAGGTAATTCTTTTGCAGACCGACAGTCAGTTTCCCGTCACTGATACCTATTGGCAGGTCAACATAGCTTTCTTTCAACTTAATGCCTGCGCCGTCTTTGAAATCACCGGTCTTGGCGGAAAAGAAATCCGCGGTCCATTGTCCCTTGATCGTGTCTGTGAACTGGTAAGCGTACCGGACATAACCCCGGTCTACCGAGAATCCGGCATCAGTGGTCTTATCGGTATCTTTTAATGGTCCCTGAAGGTCCTTTCTTATTACCCTGGTCCTTAGCCAATTAGTGCCGCTAAAGGTCCAATCCCCGGCAGCCGCAAAAGCAAACTGGCTTACATTTAAAACCAAACATATTACAGTCAATATTTTTGCTAACTTACGCATTACATCCTCCTTGGAATTAGTTTAGTGTCTTGCCTGTTACCTAAATAAAGCCTCCTTTCCTTAGATTATATTAAATGTTCATTACCGCTAAATTACCGGTAGGTTAAATCTAGGTTAAAATTTAGGCTGTTACCAGACTCCCTTTTCTACTGCAAAAACGATATTTTGGCTCCGGCTGCGTCACCCTCGACTTACATAGCTTGATTCCGCTATGCTCGTCTCGGCTTTCTTGCCTCGCTCTAAATCTCTTTTTTTCATTACGAAAAAGAGTCTAGCAACAACCTTACCGGATTTTTGATGGTTTTATTGATCAATTTGACCAATTCAGAGATTTGAAAAGGCTTGATCACATATTCGCTGGCGCCTAACTTAAAAGAATTAGAAATCCGCTCTTTTTGATTAAGAGCGCTGATGATTATTACTGGTGTTTTGTGTAACTGCATATTGCGTTTCAGTAAATACAAGATGTCTAGTCCGCTCAATCCTGGCAACATCAAATCGAGCAGAATTACATCCGGTTTAATTGATTTAGCGAGCTCTAAGGTATTGTTTCCATCAAGAATACCGGTACAACTAAAACCGGTTTTTTCTAAATTGTAAGTCAGCAGTTCAACGATATCTTTATCATCATCAATAATCAGTATCTTTTTAGCCATAAGTTTCATCCCGACCCTGCCGGGATTTCCTCCTCTTTTTTTTATTATCTTGGATAATTATATAAGGTACGTAATAAGGATGAATTAACAGCAAGTAAAATGTGGGTAAAACGCTTTATGTTATGGGATTTTAGGCTTGACAAATTTAATCGATTATGATATTGTTTAACAAGAATAGTATCGATCAGGAGGGTTTATGGAAATTGTAACAATATCGCCTAAATATCAGGTGGTTATCCCAAAAATAATCAGGAAATTAATGAGGATCCGCCCGGGAGAAAAGGTGTGCGTTTTGCAATATGGGAATAGAATTGAATATATTCCGGAGAGAGATATAAAATCCATGCGCGGGTTCTTAAAGGGCATGGATACTATGGTTAAAAGGGAAAAGGACAGGGTATGAATATCGTAGATTCCTGCGGATGGCTGGAGTATTTTGCAGATGGCCCTAATGCCGGGTTTTTCGCCCCGGCTATTGAAGATACGAAACATCTTCTGGTGCCCGCGATATGCATATATGAGGTCTTTAAAAGGATATATCAACAACGCGGCGAAGACGATGCCTTGCAGGCAATAGCGGTTATGAGTAAGTCGGAAATAATTGATTTTAATGTGTCAGGAGCTATCTTTGCGGCGAAATTGAGCGATGAAGTCGGTCTACCAATGGCAGACAGTATAATCCTTGCTGCCGGGCGTTTGTATAAAGCGATTATTTGGACCCAAGATAAGGATTTAAAGGGCTTGGAGGAAGTTAAATATATAGAAACAAAAAAGAAATAATCCTTAATAAATACGGATTAAAATAATGATAATCAGAATGACAGGCCGGGGATGATCCCTGGCCTGTTGTTTTTTATTCTAGGGGCAGGGTAAACCAGAAAGTGGAGCCTTTTTCTTCGACGCTTTCTACGCCGACGCGGCCGTGATGGGCTTCAATTATATGTTTGACTATCGATAGCCCCAGGCCGGTGCCGCCGAGGTCACGGGAGCGGGCTTTGTCCACGCGGTAGAACCTTTCAAAAATGCGGGGCAGGTCTTTTTCCGGGATACCGGTCCCGTTATCGCTAATACTGATCTTCAGCGTCCCAGGGAGAGTTTCGACGCTGATCGTGATGATCCCGTTTTCCTTATTGAATTTTATGGCATTGTCCAGCAGGTTGAGCAAAACTTGTTTGATCTTGTCCTGGTCAGCTTGAACCGCGGGGATCGTTCCTTTGCTTTCCAGTTTCCAAGTGATCCTTTTATTTGTCAATTGCGGGGTCAGAGTATCCATGGTTGCCTGGATGAGGCTTTTTATATCTACCGGGCCGCCGGTCAGGCCAACTTCCCGGGATTCCAGCCCGGACAATACCAGGATATCATCTATCAGTTTTCCCAGGCGGCCGGCGTGTTCCTGTATAATGGTCAGGAAACGGCGGTTATTATTTTTATCTTCCAGGGCGCCTCCCAAAAGTGTTTCAATAAATCCCTTGATGGAGGTCAGCGGGGTTTTCAATTCATGTGAGACATTGGAGATGAATTCCCGGCGGTTATTTTCCAGCCTTTTTAGTTCGGTAATGTCATGCAGCACCAGGACGGCTCCGGTTATTTGCCCCTCATGGCTCAAGGGGCTCGCCTGGATCAGGAATGTTTTCTGGACCGGTAAAAGGATGGGTATCTCCTCACGTAATGGCTGTCCGCTGCTAAGGACCTGCGCGATCACTGTATCCAGATCATTATTGCGGATCGCTTCCAGGAATATCTTGCCCCGGCAGTCCTCGGCTTTTACAGAGAACAGGTTTTCACTGGCCTGGTTGAGCAGGAGTACGCGTCCCTCGTTATCACAGGCGATAACACCTTCGGTCATGCTGGCCATGACGGTAGTGAGCTTATTTTTTTCCTGGTTGATCTCATCCATGCGTTCCTGCAATTGCTGGAACATTTTATTAAGTGACCCGGCCAGGTTGCCAATCTCGTCTTTGGTAGTAATATTGATCTTTTGAAGCAGGTCACCCTGGGCCGCTTTTTGGGTGGTCCGGTTGATCTCGCGGATCGGCTGGGTGACAAAATAAGCGGATATATATCCCAGGATAATCGTCAGCACCAGAGCGACCATAAGTCCCAACCATAAATTCGGCAAAATATTAATAGTCAGGTTCTTAACGGTGGAGAGAGGTAACGCCAGCCTGATCACACCCATAATCTCTCCGGTACCGGTTTTTGCCGGGATAGCCGCGTACAGCATTGTTTTAGAAAGCGTATAGCTGTATCGTGAACTAAAGCCCGGTTTTCCGCTCAAAGCATCGATCACCTCCGGTCGGGCGCGGTGATTCTCCATGGCTACGGGATCAGATTCAGAATCTCCCAGCACTATGCCGTCTTTGGCGATGACCGTGATGCGCGCGTCTGTATTTTGTTTGGTTTTAATAATGAGCGGCTGGATAAGAGCGATATTTTTCTGTTTAATGGTCTCGCCGGGGATAAATTCCGAGATCAGCTGGGCCCGGGTCACCAGGCTGTTTTCCAGCTGTATCTTCGAATCAGCGCTGAGTTTATGCAGGATGATGACTGTAGTAAAGGAAAAAACCAGTATTACTAATATAAGATAATTAAGAATGAGTTTAGCAGAGAGATTGATCTTCATGGGGATCAGCCTTCCAACTCTAAACGGTAACCGACATTTTTAATAGTAATGATGCGGTCGGCGAGGCTTTTTAATTTCTTGCGCAGGTAGCGAATATGTACATCAACAGTGCGAGTGGTGATCTCCAGGGAATGCTCGTAGCCCCAGACATTTTCCAGTAAAGAATCGCGGGAAATGGCCCGGCCGCGGGCATTTATCAACGCCTTGAGCAGTTCAAATTCTTTTGTCGTGAGCTCTATCTGCTTGCCTTTCTGGATTACCAGGTACTTGCTAAAATCAATAGTGACGTCGCCGATCTTGATCATCTCGGCTTGCCTGGTTTCAGGATGCAGGCGCCGCAGCAAAGCTTTAACACGGGCGATGAGTTCTTTCATGCTGAAAGGCTTAGTAATATAATCATCAGCCCCGAGTTCGAGCCCGACAATTTTGTCGCTTTCGGATGATTTCGCCGTCAGCATGATAATGGGGATATGACTGGTCTTGGGATCTTTTTTCAGGATGCGGCAGACTTCCAGTCCGTCTATTTCCGGCAGCATCAGGTCCAGGAGGATCAGGTCAGGATGGTTTTTTCGTACCAGGTCGAGCGCTCTTTGCCCGTTATTCGCGGATTGGATCTTGAAATTTTCTTTTTCCAGGTTATACTGCAGTAATTCTACGATGTCTTTTTCGTCTTCTACGATCAGTATTTTTTCTTTAGCCATGTATTTCCTCTTAATATCCAGTTAGAATACGACTTTATATTATCAAAGCCAAGAGCTAATTGCAATGTTTATTCTGCTTCTATCCCGGCATCAAAATAAAACCTGGTTAAGTTTTGCAGGCCGGTATGCAGAGACCGCCACAGGTCCTTTAAAGACCAGAAATGATAATGGGCAGTACATTTTTTGTTTTCTATCGCCGTGCGCAGCTCAGCCGCGGTTTTTCCGGGAAATAAGGTGTACCCGTGCCCGATAAAATGGGCATCATGGGCGTCGCTCGAACCCATGGCAGTGTGCATACTGGAGGCATTTTTTAGGGCGGCTTTCATATTAGCCCACCAGCTGGCAATACTGGAATTACAGATAACCTCAATCCCGTCTATATTCAGTTTGTCCATAAGTTTACCGGCAGAGACATTCCCCCGTTTTTTCCCTATATAAAAGTGGAAAGGGTGGGGTACTATGGCCAAGCCGCCTTGGGCATGGATCTTGTCTATGGTCTCTTCGGCGCTTAATCCCGGCTTAATGCGTTCCTTCAGGAATAAACCGAGAATATGACCGTTCAAAGTAGTTATTTCCTCTCCCACAATTACTTCTACTCCTATATATGTATGAGACTGGGTGAATTCCTGCGCTTTTTGAGCTCCTTTGATGCGGTTATGGTCACAGATCGCAATTACTGCCAGGCCTTTTATTGCCGCCGCTCTGACCACCTGTTCAGGACTGTCCAGTCCATCACTGTAGTATGTATGAATGTGTAAGTCTGCTTTGCTTTTCATAGTCTTCTCCTTATTTTTGTTATTATAACTATACTGCGCGTGTAATAAGGATAAATTACAATTGTGTAAAATGTAAGTTAAATAACTTTTTGGCATTTACTATAGGGGGCAATTATGATATAATAATCACATGGTTAAAACTAACACGAAAGAGCTCCAAAAACAGCTTAAAGAGAAAAAAGAAGAAGTCGCGGTCCTGTACCGGATCAGCGATATTATTTCCACGGTTGCCAACCTGGATGAATTACTGGGAAAGATCCTGGAAGTGGCTTCGGAAATAACCAAAAGCGATGCCTGCCATTTGTTCCTTTTTGACGAAGCCAAGGAGCATTTGGTACTGCGCGCCGCCAAACCCCTGCATCCCAAGACTCTGGGCCTGGTACGGCTCAACATTGGGGAGGGCATTGCCGGGATCGCGGCCAAACAGAAAAAGATCTTGGCCATTAATAAAGAAGCCATGAAGGACCCGCGTTATAAGTTTTTCCAGGGATTGCCGGAAGATAAGTTCCAGGCCATCCTTTCCGTGCCTATAATAGCCAAGAATGAGGTCATTGGCGTGGTCAATATACGCCATCGCAGCGCTCACCGCTACTCAGACCGGGAAAAAAACCTGGTGGCTGTGATCGGGACCCAGGTAGGTTCAGCCATAGAAAAAACCCGCTTGTATGAAGAATCGCGCAAAAAATCCCGGCGGCTTGATACCATGTCCAGGATCTCTACCACGATTGCCTCAGGCCGGTATTTGAACGAGATCCTGCAGTTAGTGGTCACCATGACCGCGGAAATGATGAATTCAAAAATATGCTCCATCATGCTGCTGGATGACAAGAAACAGGAACTGGAGATCAAAGCCACCCAATCACTGAGCCCGGATTATATCAAGAAACCTAACGTCAAGGTCGGAGAAAGCGTCAGCGGCCAGGCGGTAAAGGAAAAGAAACCGGTTACCGTCCTGAATGTTACCCGGGAACCAGCGTATAAATATCCGGATATAGCCCGTAAAGAAGGCATTGTCAGCATGCTTTCAGTCCCGATGATGATCAAAGATAAAGTGGTTGGCGTGATCAATAGCTATACTTCCCATGAACATTCGTTCAGTGAAGAGGAAGTAAAGATCCTGCAATCAGTGGCTAACCAGGCAGCTATCGCCATAGAAAATACTAAATTATTCGATAAGACCATGGAAATGGAAGAAGCCCTGGAAACCAGGAAAGTAGTGGAAAAGGCCAAGGGTATCTTAATGCAAAAATATACAATGAATGAAGCAGAGGCTTTTAAAATAATCCAGCAGCAAAGCATGAATACCCGCAAGAGCATGAAACAGATAGCTGAAGCGATCCTGCTGACCGCGGAGATGAATAAATAAAGGCAGCTGTAAAGATATAGAGATGTAAAGATGTAAAGATGTAAAGTGTAAAAATTTACTACCCCATGGGCCATGGGGTTTTTTGCTCTAAAGCTATACAGCTATACAGCTAGGAGTAAATTTTTCCATGAGTACTAACTTTGATGTTGTTGTAGTTGGTGCTGGGCATGCGGGCATTGAAGCTGCACTGGCTGCCAGCCGGATGGGATGCCAGACCCTTTTACTCACTATGGATATAGAGAAAATAGGGGTCATGAGCTGTAATCCGGCGGTTGGCGGACTGGCTAAAGGACAGCTGGTTAAGGAAGTAGATGCCCTGGGTGGTGAAATGGGCAAAGCCACTGATGCCTGCGGGATCCAGTTCCGGGTGTTGAACCGTTCTAAAGGACCGGCTGTCTGGTCTACGCGGGCCCAGGTTGATAAGTACCGCTATAATACATATATGAAAGAAGCTGTGTTCAAACAGCCCAACCTGGAAACCAAACAGGGGACAGCGGCAGAAGTATTGACTGAGAATGGCCAGGTCACTGGCTTAAAGACTGGCCAGGGAGAAACGATCACTGGTAAAACAGTGATCCTGACCCCAGGCACTTTTTTAAATGGTCTGATTCATATCGGCCTGGAACATTTCCCCGGTGGCAGGATCAATGAACAGCCAGCGCTTGGCCTGACTGATTCATTGCGACAATTAGGATTAAAAACCGGCCGCCTGAAGACCGGAACCTGCGCGCGATTAGATAAGAAGACCATTGATTTTTCTAAGACTAAAATACAGTCTGGCGATGACCCACCACAACCTTTCTCGCTATCCACAAAGCATGCTCCTTTACCTCAAGTGCCTTGTTACCTAACGTACACTAACACTGAAACCCATGAAATAATTTTAGCTAATCTTGACCGCTCTCCGCTCTATACCGGGGTGATCAAAGGTACCGGTGTCCGGTATTGTCCATCCATTGAAGATAAACTGAAACGGTTTCCGGATAAGGAGAGACACCAGGTATTCCTGGAACCTGAAGGCTTGAATACTGATGAATATTATCCCAATGGTGTTTCTACCAGTTTGCCGGTAGATGTGCAGGAAAAATTCCTGCATACAATTCCGGGATTAGAAAAAGTGAAGATCCTGCGTCCAGGCTATGGCATAGAATACGATTATGTGGATCCGACCGAATTGCAGTTGACCCTGGAGACAAAAAAAATGCCAGGTTTATATTTAGCCGGCCAGATCAATGCTACCACTGGTTATGAAGAAGCCGCGGCGCAGGGTTTGATGGCTGGCGTTAATGCCGCACTGAAAGTGCAAAACCGGCCGCCGTTTATCCTGGACCGCAGCCAGGCCTATATCGGTGTGCTTATTGATGACCTGGTCACTAAGGGGACCGCTGAGCCGTACCGGATGTTCACTTCCCGCGCGGAATACCGCCTGGTGTTGCGCGAAGACAACGTTGACCTGCGGTTACGGGAGTTTGGCTATCAATTAGGATTAGTGAGCGAGGAAGAGCAGGGTCTTTTTTTAAAAAAGAAAGAACAGATCAGTGCTGAACTAAAGCGCTTGAATAAAACTACCATTGCTCCGGCCAAAGCTAACAGCAAGCTGGTTCTTTGGCACAGTGCTGCCATAAAAAATTCAGCTAAATTATCTTTATTATTAAAGCGGACTGAGTTATCATATAAGCATATTGCGGAACTGTCTCCCGCTGACCTTGACCTGACCATGGCGGAGATCCAGGAAGTCGAGATCGCCACTAAATATGAGGGTTTTATGGACCGGCAAGCCAGGGAGATAGAAAAATTCAAAAAGATCGAAGGAATGAAGATCCCGGCAGATTTTGATTATCAGTCAATTACGGCCTTGTCCCGGGAAGTGCGGGAGAAACTCAGTAAACTCCGGCCAGCGTCAGTCGGCCAGGCCTCGCGTATATCCGGTATCACCCCGGCAGCCATATCTATACTCATAGTATACCTGCACAGAGGGAAGAATGCAAATATCAAAAATTAAATATCAAAACGACAATGTAAAATTTAACCCGGATTTTGCAATAGGATTTGGAATTCGAAGAAAAATCGCTGGGTCTTTTCGTCAAAAAAACTGCTTACAGACCACTGTGGGTATGCGCGCAGTTATTTGGACGAAAATACTGTGCGCTTTTTCTTCTCGGTTCGTCAAACCTATTACAAAATCCGGGTTGAAAACCAGGAGTAAATTTGTATCTGTGGTATGTGTTTTTTATTTTTTAATTTTAATATTTGGTTTTTCTTCAATAATTGGCTGTGCCGGGCCACAACATCCGGCAGTCATGCCGGACAGTGGCGGGCCAACCGAATATGAGGTGTCGTTCAGCACAGAAGCTGCCTGGCGCGCCGTGATGCGGTTTGCGGATAAGTATGATTACCGCCTGATCAACCTGGACAGCGACAAAGGCTTAATGGAAATTACCGGGGGTGATACGTATGCCTCAGGATATAATGCTTACGGATTTCATTATACGCTTATCTTTATAGGATTAGAAAAAGGAACGAAGATCGTGATCGAAGGTAGTTTTCATAATAGTGACGGTAAAGAAGTAATGCTCCGGTATTCCTTAGAAAAAACAAAAAAAGAAAACGAGCAGCGATTATTGGCCGCCTTGAAAAAGTATTTTGAAACGGAGTTGAACCATGGATCAGCAAAAACAAAATTATCATAAACTAAAAGATTTAGCCACTAACCTTGGGTTCCGGCTCTTCGGGGTAGCTGATATAACTCGGTTAAAAGGAGAATTTCTTTTCCCGCCGGAAGTAATAAAAGACCTGAAATGCGGGATCGCCCTGGGATTCCCCCTGCAGGGACAGGTTTTAGAGGAGATCAGTGATCATCCTACCCCGCTTTATTTTAACCATTACCGGCAGGTGAATAATTTTCTGGACCAGTCAGCGCTGAAACTGGCGGCTTTTATCCAGGAGCAGGGATATAAAGCGATGCCTATACCGGCTTCCCAGGTCATCGACTGGCAAAACCAGAAAGGGCAGGTGTCCCATAAAAAAATAGCTGCTGTCGCGGGATTGGGTTGGCTCGGCCGCAATAACCTGCTGATTACTCCGCAGTATGGTGCCCAGGTAAGACTAGTGACGATATTAACAGACATGCTATTGACTGTGGATAAACCATTGATAGATAATTGCGGGGACTGTCGGGCTTGTATCGCTACCTGCCCGGCTAAAGCGATCAAAGAAACACCGCAGGATTTTGACCACCAGGCTTGCTTTGCTGTTTTGAAAGAATTCCAAAGAAAAAAGTATGTCCCCCAATATATCTGCGGCATTTGCGTCAAGGCTTGTAAGGGAAAAAAGTAAGTAGTTTCCTATTAATGGCTATTTTACTATATAGTAAATAATTTATATAAAGCAATATTTCCTCTTGACAATTTATTAATCATGTGGTATATTTATTATTGTGAAGAAATTAATGTGTTTTACAAGAGGAAATATATGAAAGAAATAGAAATTATAGAACAAATAAAAAAAGGGATCCCCTTTGAAGGTTTAAGGGGAATTAAATTAACTGATGTCCTTTTGGAGCAAAAAGATTCAAAGTCCATTAGTAATAATAGTAGCTATAATTTGCCTAATAGTTCTGATTTGACTCTCATTATTGATTTTTCAGGTATTCAAATCATTTTTATTGGAGAAATAAAGAGTCTGGTTACTCCAAAAATATTAGAACAAATAAGTCCCTGGCTTACCCGGGTTAGAGACTCCAAGTCTAAACAAAGCTATATCCTCATTACCCCCTATATAACTACAAATAGTCAAAACTACTGCCTTAATAATGATATTAATTTTCTAGATTTATCAGGGAACCTATTTATTAAGATTCCAGGCAAAGTTATGATCCAGCGTTTAGATCAGCCGAATAAATTTCCTGTTAAGCAGATTTTACGAAATCCTTTCTGGGGAGCTTCTTCCCGTGTTTTGCGAGTCTTATTGCAATATCCCAAAAGAATATGGAGTGTTTCTGAAATAGAGAATGAACTGGTTAAAGAATCGGAAATACAAAAGGTAGATTTCAAATTAAGCTTGGCTTCTATTTCCAAAACGATTCGATCTTTAGATGAAGAATTGCTTATTAGGAGAGATCAACGGGAAATATTGGTTCCAGAGCCTAAGCAATTGCTTTTCAAATGGGCCGAGAAATATAGAGAAATGAATAGAAGAACTATGACAGAAGGTATGGATATGAAAAATCCTTTTTCTGCTGAAGTAGCGCCTGCCTCGAAAGCATTGATGGGTACGCTCGTAAATATTGAAAATTATGCAGTGAGCGGTACTGTTGCGGCTAATTTCATAGCGCCATACACAAATGTTGATCGGATATTTATGCAAGTTATACAGAAAAAGCTGCCCTTCGGTCCCTTGCCTGTCCAAGACAGCATTGGGCCTGAATTTGATTTATCTGTGGCTAAAGACAAAGGTGTATTTATGTATGCCAAAGAAATAGAAGGAGTACGTATTGCCTCGGATATTCAAATATATTTAGATTGCTATTCCAAAGGTGGCAGAGATTTAAAGCAAGCTGATTATCTCTTTGAAAAGGTTATTGCAAAGAGATGGGCTGGCAATGATTAAAGAACCGCAGAAGACATACCTGCTTGAACTTTTAACTGAATTAGGTGATTTTGGCAATGATTTTGTACTGGCCGGCGGACAAGCGATGCACTTTATGCTCAATAAAGTACGGCCTACTAAGGATTTTGATTTTGTTCTGGACGTTTATTCGCTGAGAGAGAAGTCTCACAAGGTCGCAGACCTTCTCAGTAAATTAGATTATAAGGTTGATCCGAAAGCAAGAAATTTCCAGTTCGCTAAACAAATCCCAAACAGTAATGAGGTAATGCGTATCGAATTCCTGGGATGCGAAGAAAATAGGAAAAGCAAAAACAAGAGAGTGAAAATTCAAGACGGGCTGCATGCCCGTGACTGTGAAGGGGCAGATATTGTTTTAAGAGAATCCTTTAATGAATTACTCAGGGGTAATCTTCCATCAGGAATATCGGTAGAAGCAAATATCCGCATCATCCAACCGCAAGCGTTAGTAATGTTAAAGCTTTTGGCTATGGATGATAGGTATGAAAATATTAGGGGTCCAAAAGAAGCCAGACATGACAGGGAAGAAGCTATTATACATGCCGGAGATATTTTGAGTATTATTCATGCCAATATTGGAAAAGGAGATTTTCCTGTAATGTTTTGGAGACAATATGGTTCGCAGCAAGATTTAAAAAGACGCTCTATAGATATATTACACAGATATTTTGAAAATATAGGCTCTCCTGGAGTACAACTTTATACTGAATATGTTCATACAGAAAATCAGGCCATTGACCGGGATGAAGAACAGCTCTTGATTAATAGGGCAATTAGGGAGACTAATATACTAATCAATGAATATAAATAATTAAGGAGACGAGCATGGATGGGAAATCGGTGGATGTGAAGGAAGACAAGGTAAAGAAACTAATTTTCAACAAAATATTATCGTAGGGATATAGTTTGGAGTAGCAAATATGAACGCGGTAACGACTGGATTACGCGGTTTGGATAAATTGGTCACCGGATTACAGCTCGGTGATAATGTGGTCTGGCAGATCGATACGATCGAAGACTACCAGCATTTTGTCACTCCTTTTGTGCAGCAGGCGGTCAAAGACCATAAAAGAGTGGTCTATATCCGCTTTGCCAAGCATAAACCGCTGTTGCCGGCTGGGAAAAATATTGTTACCTATAAACTGGATGCCTATAGCGGTTTTGAATCTTTTTCGACCCAGCTGAACAAGATCATCGGGGAAGAAGGAGAAGGCGTCTATTATGTGTTTGACTGCCTTTCCGAGCTCCTGAGCGCCTGGGCCACTGACCTGATGATCGGCAATTTTTTTAAGATCACCTGTCCCTATTTATTCATTTTAAATACTATTGCCTATTTCGGCATTATCCGCAATAAACATTCTTTCCGTACCGTAGCCCGGATCCGGGAGATCACCCAGCTTTTGCTCGATGTCTATCACTATGAGAGTAATTACTTTGTGCATCCGGTTAAAGTGTGGAACCGCTATTCGCCGACCATGTTCCTGCCGCATATCCAGAAACGGGAGCAATTCACGCCTTTAACCAATAGCGTGGATGTGGCCAAACTTTTTTCTTTCCTGGGCACACAGGGAGCGAAAAGCGCCCGGCGAAACCTGGATTACTGGGACCTGTTATTCTTGCGGGCCGAAGAATTAACCGATGCTGGAACAAAGGGAAAAGACCAGGACGCAATGATCGACCGCCTGCTGAAGATCATGATCGCCAGGGATGAGCGGATTTTAGAATTAACTAAAAAAAATTTCCGGTTGGAAGACCTGGTCAGCATCAAGTCCCGGTTGATCGGTACCGGGTTTATCGGTGGCAAGGCTGTGGGTATGCTGCTGGCCAGGAAGATCCTGGCGAATAATGACAAACCTTGGCAAAAAAAATTAGAACCGCATGATTCCTTCTATATCGGCTCAGATGTATTTTACACATATATTGTACAGAACGGCTGGTGGAAGAAACGCATGGAGCAAAAAACCAAGGAAGGGTATTTCCCGGTGGCAGCCCAATTACGGGAATTGCTCTTGACCGGGGATTTTACTGAAGAAATAAAAGAACAGTTCCATTCGATGATCGAGTATTTTGGCCAGTCGCCGTTCATTGTCCGTTCCAGCAGTTTGCTGGAAGATGCTTATGGGAATGCCTTTGCCGGCAAATATGAAAGTGTTTTTTGCGCCAACCAGGGTACCCCGGAGGAACGATACAAGCATTTCCTGGAGACCGTGAAGCAAGTGTATGCCAGTACCATGAATGTGGATGCTTTGACCTATCGTTTGCAACGCGGCCTGGACCAACAGGATGAGCAAATGGCCCTGCTGGTGCAGCGGGTTTCTGGTTCTTACCATAAGAAGTATTTCTTCCCTGATATGGCCGGAGTGGGCATTTCATATAATACGTATATCTGGAAAAAGGATATGGACCCTAAAGCCGGTATGTTACGCCTGGTATTTGGGCTCGGGACCAGAGCTGTGAACCGGGTGGAAGGGGACTATCCCCGCATTGTCGCCCTGGATGCGCCATTACAGAAACCATACACCGGGATGAAGAATGCCCAGCGCTTCTCCCAGCATGAGATCGATCTGATCAATGTTACGGAAAATACCCTGCAAACCAAGTCTATTAATGAATTGCTGGCTGAAGATGAAGATCTTGATTTAGCGCGTATCGCTGAACCGGATGAAGAAGCCATACGCCGCTTGCGGGAAATGGGCCAGGAAGACCGTCAAGCCTGGCTGATCACCTTTGACGAACTTCTGAAGGACAGCGCTTTCATAAACACAATGCGCCAGATCCTCAAGGTTCTTGAAGCTGCCTACCAGTATCCTGTGGATATCGAATTTACTGTCAATTTTAAGGATAAGACTGGTTTCCAGATCAACCTGTTACAATGCCGTCCGCACCAGAGCAAGGGAATTGGCAGGAAAGTGGTCATCCCTAAAGGTATTAAGAAAGAAACAATTATCTTAGCGGTCCAGGGTTCTTTTGTGGGTGGCAATACATCCCAGGATATTCACCGGATCATCTATGTCCAGCCGGAAAAGTATGATGCCCTGTCCCAGACAGAGAAATACGATATAGCCCGGCTCATCGGGGTGATAAACCGGCAGATCGAGGACCGGGAAACGATGGCAGTCATGCTGCTGGGTCCGGGACGCTGGGGCACGACCACCCCGTCTCTTGGGGTGCCAGTATCTTTCTCAGAAATAAATAATATGACGGTTTTGGGAGAGCTGTCTTTTGTCAGCGCCAATACTGTCCCGGAGATTTCTTTCGGATCGCATTTCTTCCAGGACCTGGTGGAAACCGGGATATTCTACCTGGCCATCTATACCGAGCATAAGACTGTTGTTTTTGACCGCTCTTTGTTTAAGAAACTGCCGAATATACTGGAACAGCTTGCGCCAGAATATAAGAAGTACCGGGACCTGGTCAAAGTGGTTGATATCCAGGCCTTAAAGGCCAGGCTGATGGCTGATATCGTTTCCCAACAGGTTATCCTTTTTACCGGGGCCGGTGAAAAATAAAATTATTTTGCTTGCATTTTACCGGCTAGAGGTTTAAACTAAAGACAAGCAAGTAAACCCGGTTAGAAAAGTTTTCTAACGGGGTAAATCGAAAGAAAAGGAGTAAGAATGAACATTTACGTAGGGAACCTATCA
Organism: Elusimicrobia bacterium UBA6262; assembly: GCA_002441095.1. Lineage (GTDB taxonomy): Bacteria > CAYTYR01 > UBA6262 > UBA6262 > UBA6262 > UBA6262. The sequence continues at coordinate 6,642 of DJVG01000056.1, read as the reverse complement.
AGAGATGTAACCGAAGATGACCTTAAACAGGCTTTTACTGCTTATGGGCAGGTAGCTACTGCAGCCATAATCAAGGATAAATTCAGCGGAGAATCAAGAGGATTTGGTTTTGTAGAAATGCCGACCAAAGAAGAAGGCACGGCAGCCATAGCCGGATTGAACGGTAAAGATCTGAAAGGCCGGAACCTGAATGTGAACGAAGCTCGCCCGAAAACTGAAGGTGGCGGCGGTGGCGGCGGAAGACGTGGCGGCGGCGGTGGCGGCAGAGGCGGATATGGCGGTGGTGGCGGCAGAGGCGGTGGATATGGCGGCGGTGGCGGGAAGAGATGGTAATTGTGAAAGCAACCCTGAACGACTTGTGATGAGCGCAGTCGAATCAAGTCGAAGGGTAAGCGCTAACACTGTCAATTAATAATAACAATTAAACCCTGGCTCGATGTTACATCGGACCAGGGTTTATCTTTAGGTGTGTAAATAATTTGGTATTTATGGTAATATAGTTATGACCATTATTCATCATATAGGGAGAAATACGATGCCAAAACTGGTACTATGCTTGTTAGGCTTAATTACACTGTGCGGGTTCAAATTTAATGAAGTTGAGTATCCATTACCTGACTTTTCCAATAATTCTCCGGAATGGCATGCCCGCAATCATGACTCTATTCCCACTGAAAATGAATTGAACGCGATTTTGCAGTTAGCACAGGAGAATAAGACCGCTTTTGACCTATCAAGTACTGATTATGATCAGGATGGCATCGTTAACCAGTACGATCCTTCGCCATATGATTGGCGGGAAACCGGCTATAACCCTTTTGCCGCGCTGGCTTTCCTGAATTGGAACCACCAATGGAATTATTTTGCTTTTAAAGGAGATAGCCTGGATAAGGCGGTAGCGGCTTTAAAAAAAGCCGGTATTGCCTATATCCGCATGGATTTCTCCTGGAGCGATATCGAACAAACGCAAGGTAAGTGGAATTTTGAGAATTATGACCGTATAGTAAAGATCCTGAGCGATAATAATATCCGCATCCTGGGTATTTTTTCCTATTGCGCCGGCTGGGCCGCAGCCCCGCCAGATTTTTTGTGGTGTTCCGCACCGGTGAATAATAAACATTTCACTAATTATGCGGTTGAGGTGATAAAACGCTATAAAAATAAAGTAAAGTACTGGGAACTATGGAATGAACCTGATTCTCGGACCTACTGGCGGCCACAGGATATGCTGGCCGGCTATACGGCTTTGTTAAAAGATGTATACCCAGCAGCTAAATTAATAGACCCCAGCTGTAAGATACTGGTGGGTGGTATGGCGAATGGCTATAAACTGGAATGGCTCTATAAGAACGAAGGCAAGGATTATTTTGATATTGTCAATTTTCATGTCCTCATCTCACCACTGAGACCTTCCCCCATAAAGTCAGCGCAAAGCGAGATCGCCCAAGTGAAAAGGATCATGAACAGGTTCAAGGATAATAAAAAACGTATTTGGATAACTGAACTGGGTTGTCCGGGAGTGCCCAAAGGCCTGCCGATACAACAGTGGTGGAACGGCCCGAATCCGGATGAACAACAGCAGGCTGATTGGGTGAAACAGGTATATACTAACCTGACTAAAGAAGAACAGGTTGATAAAATATTCTGGGCCTTTATCCGTGACACTAAAGGCCATTTTGGCAGCGGGGTAGATTATTTTGGCTTGATCCGCTGGGATTTTTCTGAAAAACCGGGGTTTAAGACACTGGAAGATATAATTAAGAACTGGAAACCACCTAAGTAAAACTCGGTATACGGTGTAAGGATACGAAACCCGTAAAAAGCTTTAATCGGGCGTCGAAACCGTAACCGAATGACGAAGTTTTTAATGTAAACCTTTAGTCTCCCTATGCGTCTTAATAGGTAGGAGATAAAAACTTGAAGGAGGTAACAAATGAAGAAAAGAGTAGTAGTAATAATAAGTGCACTGTTTTTATTGCCAGCTGTTTTATGGGCTGCCAATAAAGGACAGGCCATGAATAAGGGTTCATCTGTAGGACAGGAAACTAAGCAATTCCGGCAGCAGCAAAGAACACAGAGGCAAGAGCATATGCAGGAGCAACATCAGGAAAATAAGGAATTCAAGCAAGGTTTAGAGGGTATGACCAAGGAACAAAAGAAGACCGCGATCAAAGAACAGAAGCAAATACAAAAAACTGAAAATAAGGCTTTTAACCAGCAGCAACATGAAGAAAATAAGGCTTTCCTGCAACACCGCTTAGCTAACAATAACAAACTGACCGATGCCCAGAAGACAGAATTAATCAATCACTTTGAACAGCAACACCAGGAAAATGTCAGTTTCCGGGAGAAAAGACACGCGGATAAAGTTGCCTTTTTTGAAAAGATCGCCAATGATCCGAATATGACGCAAGAGCAAAAGGTATCTGCGATCAAAGCCTACAATCAGCAGAAAAGAACGGAAAAACAAGAGCAGATGAAAGAACAACATCGGGAAAATAAGGAGCTAAGGAAGGAAATCAGGACAGAGAATCAAACAAGCCAGTAATAAAGTGATAGAGTGGTATCCCCCCATAGTTCTGCTAAGCATAACTGGCAGGGGGGACAGGAAGTGGTAAATGGTAATGTAAAAAAATGAGGAGCAGGGAAATCCTGCTCCTTTTTAGTTTATTCCAGGGTTACTTCGATAAGATTGGCTTTTTTAGCGGCTCGTTTCAATAAAGCAGGGCGGGAGATCAAGGCTGCGGCCTTACCGATCAGCCGGAAGTCTATTTTTTCACCATTAATGGTGATGGCCTGGATAGAATACTTATTATATTCCAGGTTCCTGGCATTGAGATAGGTCACCTTAATTCTTTTTTCGGCAAACGTGGTCGTTACACTGATCTGTCCCAGCTCATTGATCTGGGTCAGGGAGAATTTAGGATTAAGCAGGAGATCGCCAAAATATCCTTTGACACCAAATACTTCTTCCAGCAGGGTCACAATGAACCAACTGGCAGAACCAGTCAGGTAATGATACATGCCCCGTCCGGCAGAGTTAAAGTATTCAGGGATCCCGGGGTAGATCTTGCTTTGCTCTGTTGCCGCAGACATGTGATATATGGAACTAAGTACTTCATAGCCTTCCCTGGCGAACCCACGGGTATATAGGCTATAGGCCAGCATCACGCACATATGATTAAAGAAAGCCCCGTTTTCCTTATCCCCGTAGGAAAATGAAAAAGCCCGGCCAAGATTAAGCTGTAACTCGTGGAAATTGGTATTGAGCCGGAACCCACCCAGGTTTTTATCCTGTAAATATTTTTTAATAGCGGCAAAGATCTGAGGGATTTGTTCCTGTTTAGCTACCTGTCCCATGATCGGGAAGACCTGCCCGGGTAAAGTCATGCGCAATCCTTTGGCCTGTTCTCCCTCAACTTTCACCCCGTCATTATTATAGTAACCATTGTAGAAATTCAGCCCTCCTTTAATACTGAGCCACTCATTTTCATTGATATGATCACGTATCCACTGGGCTTTGGCGCGCAAGTCCTTTATTATCGCGGCCAGGGGGACCTCTTTTTTCTTGCCGCTGAGGGCCGGAGTGACTGCGGCAAAATAATGATCCAGGGTTTTGTGTTTTTCGCTGATGACATTATAATGAGTGGACGAACCGATAGTATCCAGCAGGATCAGGGTTTCAGCCGCTAAGGAGATGGTAGCGATCTGTTTGCGCTGGACCAGGGTTTCTAATAAGTCAGCGATCTTTATCATGTTCCCGGCATACAAAGCGGTGAAGGCTACGCTCTCGCCGCGTTCGTTGGCCAGATCCAGCCCGTCATTCCAGTCTGCGCCTTCCAGCCGGATATGATTATGTTCTCCCACATTAAAGAACTGTACCAGGTGTTCTACCAGGATATGTTCAATGATACTCCCCCAGTAAAGCTCGCCTTTTTTAGTTTTTAACTGCAAGCCGTATTGGGGTGTCCAATCAAGATCCTTATGTTTGCCGCGCATCAGCTGCGGATCCCGGAAATAGGAAGTTTCTTCCAGAAGGATCTCAAAATCCCCGGTCTGGTGCAAGTATAATTCTAAGGTAAGATAGGGCCAGGTACCATGATCCATCCAGACCCTGGTAATGTTATTGCGGTCAGCGATAAATTCTCCGGGTTTGTGGCCGATAATAGTGGCATTGGATCCGTCGATCCTGACTCCGGCAAAATTATTGATCAGGGAACTCCTGGCTTCTCCCGGATGGATCAGGATCAAAGCCAGCAGGTCCTGCCATAAGTCCCGCCAGCCTCTCCCGCCCCGGCCGTAATCATGGTCCGGCAGGAAAGAATTACCGCAGATCTTACGCAATACTGGCTGTAACATGACCCATTTAGTCCAATTATTGAACTTATCATTGTCAGTGTCAAACGTGATCTGTCCCAGCCGTTCGCGCCAATAATTTTGGTTTACGCTTAACGCTTTAGAGAATTTTTCCGCAGAACCGAATTTTTTTAACCAGCGTTTGGTATCTTTGGGATCAGCGGTAATGCCCATGATCACAATATAAGAAAGCTCTTTGCCAGGTTTAATTACTGTCTGGGCAAACTGCAGGGCGCCCATAGCTTCTTTGCCGGCCCTGGTGGCGCCGTTCTGGGCAGTCGGGGGAGACTGGTGCAGGATACTGCCGGGATGAGTCAAGTCCCCGCCTTCACCGATAAATTCCTCTACGGTTGGGAAAGCTCCGACCGGCAAGGCGCCGGTGCCGGTACAGGCCTGCACGATATAAGATAGCTTATTTAAGGTATGGCCCCGTTCATCAAAACTCATAGTGGGCGTGACGGTGATAGCCGAGCGGCTGACCAGGATGCGGTGCAATAAGGAAGTAACGTGACGATGATCGCGTAAATTTTCAGCGGAACGGCCATAAATGGGTATGGCGCAGGTCGGAGTAATCGTCAGGTGTTTGCGGCCGATATTCTTAATAGTGACGCGCATTAACTCCAGCGGTTCTCCGGAGGCAGGCACAAAGCTGGTGATCTCGGTTTCCAGGTTCACCTTGGCTATTTTCCGGGCTATTTTCTGGTAGAGGAATCCTGCCTCCAGCCGGGTATCTTCCCGTCCCAGGGTAGCCAGGGGAAAAGCACCGTTTCCTTCAATATAAAGCCAGAAATCACGCTTGGATTTAAGATTATGCAGGTCAAATTCAGATACCGGTTGCAGCAGGAAGGAATTCTGTCCTGTTTTAATATCGCCATGCAGGTCAGGAGTAATGGCCGCGATCAATCCTGGTTCATTACATAACGGGAAATAGAGCCGCGAAAGGGCTTGCGGATCTGGCATGACAAAAGTTCCCTGGTCATCAATAAATTGCCAGGTTGGATTTTTATTGGATTTAGTCATATTCGGTTTACCCCGTTAGAAATTTTTGCCATTAGTGGCGATGATTTAATACCAGTTATTTTCTTTATCCCGTTTTTATTTCTAACGGGGTTTACTCCTTGATGAACTTTGTGGTATTATATAATACAATTATGACAAAAATCAATAAATTTGCTTGGGAGAATTTACCGCAGCCGATTTTAGCCCTGGCCCCCATGGCCGGGGTGACTGACAGCCCGTTCCGACAGGTTTGCCTGGAAGCTGGCGCGGATGTTGTTTATAGTGAAATGATTTCCGTCACTGGTTTGTTCCATCATTCCCCCAAAACTGAGCGGCTATTCAAGTTCACCTCCCGGGAACATCCCCTCATCATCCAGGTATTTGGCGCGGTCCCCGAGCATTTCGCCTATGCTGCCAAATATATTACCGAACAGGTGAGACCAGACGGCATTGATATTAATTTCGGCTGTCCCGTCAGGGATGTGATCAAGACCGGCGCCGGCAGTTATTTGATGAAAAACCTGGCGCTGGCCCAGGAAGTCCTGGCGGCAGTACGGGAAAATACGACCCTGCCTGTGTCTGTTAAGACCAGGACCCAGGTAGGCGAGGTGACGGTTTTGGATTTCCTGGACGCTGTAAAAAATGTGCCGCTACAAGCCTTAATGGTGCATGGCCGGTCCTTTTCCCAAAAATTTTCCGGCGCTATAAACATAGAGTTGATCAAGGAAGCCGCAAAAAAGTTTAAGGGCATAGTACTGGCCAATGGCAACATGAATACTCCTGAGCAAATCCAGGCAGTCTTGTCCCAGACTGGCTGTCAAGGAGCAGGATTGGCTCGCGGTGTACTCGGCAAGCCCTATCTCTTTACCCAAACCAGGGAATTTCTGTCCACGGGGCACTATACTAAGCCCCGGTTCAGTGAAGTCGTACAGACGATCATGAAACAAGCACAGTTAATGCAGGCGGAAAAAGGAGTACACGGGATTATAGAAATGCGCAAACACCTGGGATGGTATGTGCATGATTTTCCGGGTGCCAGGAATTTGCGCAACCAGCTTTACCGCTGTTCGACGTATAAAGAAATAGCAGAGATTTTACTTGAAAACAGTACGCGATTTGGTTAAGATATACATATCTATTCAGCGTCGCGCGAGGAAGGTGCTTAATGGCCGAAGAAAATAAAAATCCTCAAGTCAGTGAGCAAGACCTGTCCAGGTTTATCGCACTGGCTAAGGTTTTAGGTTCCACTATCCGCAAGACCAGCCTTTATTTTATCGACCATCCTTT
>DJVG01000027.1 GCA_002441095.1 Elusimicrobia bacterium UBA6262 | reverse complement strand
CAAAAGGCTATCTTCTTGCTGTCACTAGACCAGCATGGCTTATAGAACTCTACTTTCATTTCATAATGGAGCCACATTCCAATAATAAATATGACGAAAGAAATCATGCTAAACGCAATTATTTGTGCAATTAATATTTTAACCCGTTCTTTATTCTTAATAAATAAAATAACGATAAATACTAGACCAATTATATATGTACCCCAATTACACAACCAATTTATGCCCCCATATCCGAGCAAATCAATTATTAATACACTTATAAGAGCTGCAGCTAAGGCAAACCACACAGTTTTCATCTTTTATACTCCTTTTGCTTTAAGCAACAATTTTCACAGTTGCAAACAATTCCTTCAGGCGCAAAATACCCCGGCTGAAGCACTTAGTTTCTTCAAAATACGGACCCCAGAAAAGGATCAAGACCCACAGAGCAAGGCCGACAAAGATAGTCCCGATAATAACTGGTATTACTAACCGGCTTTTATCTTCTATCGCTACTACCCGGTTTAACAAGAAAGACATAATGATCAATCCTCCTATTAACGCCAGGTCAATAATAACTATATGGATGAAATAATATTGCCTTAGATAGTCACCGGCCAGGCCATAAAAGAAGATAATCGGTGCAGCTATTGCCAGGGTCAGGCTAGCCACAAAGAACATTGTGATAATGGACACCAAGATCTGCCGGTTAGACTCCTTCACTCCCACTATTTTCAGGGGTATATAGTAGGCTGGATAGGAAATCAACAACGTGAACAGGAAAATAAGCGGTATCTTTGCCATATCACGTAAGCCCACTTTTAAACTCACACTGATACCCATGGCTAGCCCATACAAGGCTGTGAATACGCAGATCAGTATAACAGCTACTACTACAAATTCCTCTAGTTTATTCTTCTCTTTAATTTTTTGTGCCAATCCTTGTCCCTGGAAAATCCCAAATACATCAGCTATTATATTCATTCCCAATCCCTCCATTTCTCAACCAAGTCTTTGCCTAATTGCTGCAGTCTTTCCCTTTTTAGCTCAAAGAGCATACCCATTATGATCAAGAATGTACCTCCGCTGGCCATATAGACCCAACGAGGGATAGTAAGCATATAGCTATAGCTCTGGATAATACCGTTTAGCACCAGTACTATAGAGCTAAAGACTACTATGACTTTGCTGCGCAACTTTATGCCTACAAAAAGCAAGACCAGAGAAATACAACCAAGAAAAACGCCATGCAGCCCCCATGTTTCTTTGAAAGAGATATAGAGTCCTGGGAGGTAAATAATCTGGGTCCCTAGAGCATATAAGATGCCTTTCTTTTCAGATTCATCTCTATAGGCTATTCCCCATCCGAGCAAAGCCAGTCCCAGCGGGACAGTATAATATTCTAATGTTCTTACATTCAGGTGATAGATCATTAACTCATAAGCAGCGAGTAACAGCTTATATGATAACCTTTGCCAGAAGGATTCTCTTTGCCAGATACCCCAGATAAAACAAAGGAGTGCATAGATACTAAAGATAATATAGGCATACTCCATATGGCCCAAGGATAAAAGCATGGCCATTATCATAGTGACCAATCCCATATACCGGAAGGGTTTTATGTCGATATCTTTTTTAAACGCTGCGCATAGCTGTCCAGACCCAAAATATACCAGGTTTAATATCAATAAATGGTATGGCCAGTATTGAGCGGAATTAGGAACATAATTTAATGCTGAAAAATATCCTATGCCAAGCAGAATCTGTGCCAAGTAGCTATAGACAGCCTGTCCCCGATAAAAGAACATAGAGCCATAGACCAAGGCAGCAATGGCACATGCGATAGCCCGATAGACTGGATCATTCTGCCAGGATTGCATGAAAGNNATAACAAGCCATTGGTAAACAGGAAAAACGGCTGGGCAAACTTTTCATCCTGGCGGCGATAGAAAAACGCATCTCCAAAAGCCAGCACCGGCGCCAAGATAGCAACGGAAGTACTATTCAGGGGAAAAGTCATTTTTTTCAGCAGCATGACGTAAAGTAGGACAAAAGAACCTAAACTAAAATACAGGTAACGAACATCTTTATTATAGTAGCTAATACTACCATACACTGCAGTAACTATGAGGGTGATAAGCAGGGCTACATTGAGCTCTCCCCCGCTGATCATTTGTGAGCTACTAGAGAAATTGAAATAGAAATACCTGCTGATAGAAGAAATAAACGATACCACTATTAGGAACACGGCTATCTTGGAAAGAGGTTCACTGATAACATCGTCCCCCTCAAAGTAACTACCCATAAGACGGGCAACTAGATAAACAAAACCGGCAAACATGATAAATACCAAGTTATATTGGAAGAAGAAAAAGTGCCAATGGACACCACTAAACATCAATAAGACCATCAAAATAATAGCCCCGATATAGGTAAATACACTGTGCCGATAAATAAAACTAGAAGCAATATAGACCAGAGCCATGATCATCAGTAATAACGAAAAGAAGCCAAATCCTTCCCGCAGAAAGAACGAACTATTAGAAACAAGGTTAATAATGACCAGGACTACTGCTAATTGCCCTAATAGGTAGAAAGAGCCGGCTGAATCCTCTTGCCCCTGCTTTTTCATCAAGAATGTGGCAACTGTATAGAGACAGGACATTCCCAGGAAAGCCATACCCATATAGGTAAAATGCCAATTCATTTGAGGGAAAAGCATCCAAACCAATAAATACAGGAGCACTCCTGATGGATAGATATAGTAGCTTTTCTTTTCTACAATAGCATTGATAGCATAGAAAATGATCTGGAGCATAATACTAAACAAGATGGTATTAGCCTGCATGGAGTGAAAATAATAAACATTTAATAACATAAGGGTTAAAAGTACTACGACATTGCCATGAGTAGTAACAAATATTGGCTCAAAAAGGTCTTCCCTGATCTTTTTCATATAATAGGCAAATCCCAAGACCATTAAGCTAATGATAGTTGAGACTAAAAATAGTGTTGGTGCGGTAAGTTCAATATACTTACCTGTAACAAAGATGAAAAAGTAAAATATTATTGTGGCCGGATAGGCATAAATTGCTTCTTTGAAATAAGCTATGACTATGCTGAAGTAAACTACCTGCAATGGCAATAGGACCAAGAAAGGAGCTAGTAGACGGATATCAGCAAACACCACAAAAGACAGGGCAGCCACAGAACCCATTAAACCGCCGCCGATAGATTGGCAGAAATATGTCTTGCTATGGTTTTGATGGCCTTTCATGTCAAACAACTTTGATATTACTAACTGCAAAACGCTGAATCCGAGAATATAAAAACTAAAGGTTGATATCGGGAAACTATAATTAATCCCGCTGACGATTATAGCCAGATATCCTAAGAGAGCACCAATATAGCCAAGTAAATGCATTTTGTTGAACCAGGCGAACATATAGTAATAGAGTGTCTGTAATCCTAAAGTAGCGATAATCCAGGGGAACTGAACACTATTATTGAGATAGAACCCATTGCCGAGCATCCCTCCCAGTACTGCTATTTGGACAATATTGCTTATAATATTCAGAGGACTGCGTAATTGGGCTAATTCGTCCTTCTTGGATAATAATAGAGCCAATCCCAGCCCTACCAGGCAGGCAACGGCCATCACTACTTCCACAGCTTGAATGGACATATAAGGATAGGCTAAAACAAAAATAATCAGATAGAATAAAACTCCAGTCACATAAGCCAGCTCTTTTCTCTTCATCGTAAATTCGTGAATTGCAGTGATTGCCAGGATAATACACAAGGAGACTATATTATAGAAATAAAAACCTCCGGCAATATTGACAGAAGGATATATATATAATCCTTTGGCTAGGCTGATACTAAAAGAGACTATTAAAGCCATGGCTTCCACTACCAGCAAGTCATTTGTATATTCAATACTACGGAAATACCAATAGAGCCCAAATACTGGCAAAGTCGCTGCTGAAAAGATCAAACTATAGTGACCAGATCCCATTAGATTGACTGCTACTATATAAACTCCGAGATAATACAGGAACGACATGATATGGATCATGATTTTTTCCCTGTACAAGTACAGCGCCAAGCCATAGTACAGGAACAAGCTTCCGGTGCGCATAAAGGACAGTAAATAATCTCCCGTAGAGTTGGCCGAAGTCATATATCTCATCACCAAATAAATAGACATCAGGATCGTAAATAAATAGGAAAAACTCTTCAGCGGGCTGAATAGTGCTTCATCAATATTTCTTTGGCGAAGTTGTTTTTCCGCTATTAAGGCAATGGCGCCCATAGCCATAAAGCCAAAAGCATGATTGGAAACAACGAGCAGGGCTTGCATAATGGTAAACCCAAGGATATAGAAATAGCCTATCAATATATGAGAGTATACTTTCTTCATCTCTCTCATCTGCAGCAGGATGAAATAAGCCAGGCCAGTGCCTGTGACCCATACTATCGTGCGTAGTTGATATATCATTGACTGGTCCAGATTGTAATCCATGAAGTAGGTAGCGATAAAACGTGATATTTCCAATGAGAAAATGCCGACAGCAGTAATAGTCGCGATAATTTGGTTGATATTATTGATGGGTTTAAAATAGGATTCATCGCGGCCAGGCATTTTGACATATTTTAATAGCAATTCCACAATAACAATGACTGTACCAATCACCCCTACTAAATTCAAAAATGGAGGTTGGAAATTCAGGCTAAACATCAATATCGCTGAATAAAATGAAATACCAGCAGGATAAAGCATTTTATTCTCATCAGTCATAAAGCTATCGATAAGATAGAAGACGCACAATATCACAAATCCCATACCGGTCCATACATCATTTGTCCTGGCAGAAGCTAAGCTCATCAATTGAATAAAGGACAGGAAACTTATGATATTTGCGAAAACATGAGTATCAAACATACTATTTATTAAGGTCAGCAGGCCTTTTTTGTACAGGAAATTCATAAAGAACATAGGGATCATGGAACAGCCAATCGTCATAATGAGAGGATAATACAGTGAGGGGATCTGCAATAAGCTGGAGATTAAATAAACTATCAGCGAATATACGCCTAAACTGGCATAAAAAAACACTCTGGATTGAAGAAAACGGCAGTTAAAAATATATAAAGGCAGGCAGACGATCGAAGACAGCAGCCATATATGCCGCCAGTCAGTTGTGAATCCCAGTAAAGCAAAATTATTAACAGCATAAAAATTATACGGGATCAACAACGAACCAAGGAATATTAAAGTAGTAGCAGTTCTGGGAATCTTATTTGCTTTTATCAGGAAAAAACCAGCCAAGTACGTAGCAATAGTCACAAATAGGAGTGAAGCAAATTTGACCGTACCAGGAATAAGGTCCCAATTGTTTTTTACAAATATGGACGCACCCAATGCAAAAAGCGCGACTCCGATATAAAGCATCAATTTAATATTACGTTCAGAAAGGAAAGCTGAAGGTTGTTTTTCTTCTACCCGATTATAAGCCGGTTGTGATACTTTCGGAGTGGTATAAACAGGTTCTGGTTCTGGGGTCCGAGTTGGAGCTACAGATACTGGCTCTGGAATAGGTGCTATTATAGGAGCAGGTGTTGGTATCGGTACTGGTTCAGGAGATACCACCGGCGGCTCTGGTTCAGGTTGCGGTTGTGTCACTTCCGGCTCTTGAGGCTTGGCCATAGGCATATCCCTTAATGGCGGCACATAAGAGCTTTGTTGTGGTTCAGGTTTTGTTCTTTGTTCTCTAAAATCATTCATTAATTGCTCTCTATCCTGCTGGCAAAGCTTATCCAGTTTATTATATTCCTCAGCAGTGATCTTGCCTTGGGAATGCCAAAGTAATAATCGATTTTTGGTTTCTTTGATCTCATGCAGCCGCTCAGTGATGTAATGTGGCATGATCAATGCCCCACAACTAGGACAAGGTTTCCCTTCATACATATAATTTACCTTTTTAAAACAGTCGGGACACTGGACCTTTGGCGCTCCATATAAGGACCCTCCCTCTCCATCAGGTTTTTCCGGAGAAAATACATTAATTAACCATTTAATAACCTTGACTACTAGCCAAATGCCAAAAATAGGCACAGCCAGGACCAAAAGTACAATTAAGAATTCCATAAAACCCCTCCTCTATTCCTAACTTTTCATTATTTCTTTCAGCTTCACATAATCTACTTTACCGGTGCCGAGCTTAGGGATCTCTTTTAAGACTTTCACTTCACGGGGGTGAGCCAATTCAGAAAAACCCTTACCCTTTAATATTTCCCTTACTGCTTTTAGCTCAACTTTTTCACTATTGGCGATCAAGATAAGCTTTTCACCCTTCTTTTCATCTGCTACGGCCATGATAGCTACTTCTTTCCTCTCTCCGAAAGCCCCAGCTAAGGACTCTTCAATAGCAGTGAGAGAGACCATTTCTCCACTTATTTTGGCAAATCTCTTCATCCTTCCTACTATTTTCAGGAAACCTGTTTCCCCAACTTCAACGATATCACCAGCGTCATACCAGCCCTGGTCTTCAACCAGGTATTTATTATTGGCCTTTTCATTTTTTAGATAGCCTTTCATCACATTAGGGCCTTTAACATACAACCGGCCTAATTTTCCGCCTTTGTTGTCTATCCCCTCTACCGGTACTAGTTTATAGTCAATGCCCGGCAAAACCTTGCCTACTGAGCCGTATTCATATTCCAGGGGGCTATTGATACTAACAACTGGAGAGCATTCAGTGGCGCCATAGCCGCTCATCACCCTGATACCATAGGTTTCTACATATTTGTTGAACACTGTTTCAGTTAAGGCTTCTGCGCCGCAAAAGATATAGCGCATAGCATAAAAATCATATGGATTGGCTTTTTTGCTGAAACCGTTAAGAAAAGTGTTTGTACCAAGCAGAATAGTACAATTCTGATCATAAGCGATCTCAGGGATGACCCGGAAATGTAACGGGCTAACGTATAAGAACACTCTGGCTCCTTTGAATAAAGGCAGCAATGTCCCTACAGTTAAACCAAAACTATGGAATATGGGCAAAGCATTAAGTACAAAATCAGTATCCCGGATATCGATCTTGGCCATGGCCTGATAGATATTGGATATGATATTTTCATGGGTCAGGCATACCCCTTTTGGGACACCTTCAGAACCAGAAGTGAACAAGAGCAAAGCAGTGTTTTTACATTCTTTATCAAAAAACCCGTAAGACCCACTGGGAAATTTAGTTTTGCTATACGCTTTCAGCTTGTCCAATAAGGTAAATTGGCTTGGTAAGTCTTCAATGTATATCACTTTCTTACCAGTAATAGTCTCGGGATCAAGTTTGATCTTAGCCAGGAACTCCCGGGAAGTTATTATAGTATTTATATCAGCTAGTTCCATAGTTTGCTTTATTACTACCGGGCCGCTGGAATAATTAAGAAAAGCAGGCACTTTTTTAGCTAATTGCAAACCAAAGAAAGTTAATACGGTTGAAGTAAGATTTGGCAGCAGGATACCGATATTCTCTTCCTTAATACCCGCAAAATAATCTTGCAAGAGAAACGCCCGCAATAATGCATTTTTGTAGCTTACTTCTTTCCTGGTAATATCCTTAAAAGCAATCCGATTTTTGTTTTCCCGGCAAAGCTCGATGAATTTACTGGCCAGAGTGGCTGGTTTATTATGGGCTTGCAGGAATATTTCCGTCAACATGTGATAGATAGCCCGGGCTGCTTCTTTCTTTTTAAGCTTATTTGGCAGGTGGCTCACCTCAATCGGCGGCTGAACTTGCCCTATGGTGACGGTCAGAGGAGTAAAATAATTCCTTCTCCCTTTAGTCATAGACGTTAAGGTTAATTCAGCATTCTTGATATAGACTGGCAGTATTCTCGCTCCGGTCTTATAGGCAATGAATCCAGTACCTTCGTATATTTTCATGATACTGCCAGTTGTGGTCCTGCGCCCTTCCGGGAAAACTAGCAGGCAGGTCCCTTGATTCACTACCCCGATCACATCTTTTAAAGCATAGGAGTTCAAAGGATCGATCTGATAGGTATATTCATTATCCATGAATGGCTTCATGTATGGTATCTGCGCGGTGACCCGGTCCACCAGCACTTTAAAGGATAGAGGCAAAAATGACCAAAGGGTTGGCCCGTCCAACAAGCTGGCATGATTAGCGATAATGATCAACCGGGTAGAATCCTTAGGAATGTTCTCCAAGCCTTCTATTTTAATGTTATGGACCAGGCGGAAATAACCCCGGAAAAAAAGTTTTATAGTTTTTTCAATGATTTTCTTAGCCAGAGAACGTTTATCAGACACAGAAACCCTCCAATTGAAATAAATGTGATGATCGAAGACAGGGAAATCTTATTAAAATACCAGAAAAATCCGGCACTCATTAACATTGCCCCGTTTTCCAGAAAATTCTGGATAGCGATGACTTTGCCAATGTTCCTGAGATCAGCTTTAGCCTGGATAGCCGCATTGAGCGGGATCATGAAAAGCCCACCAAAAATACCCAGTATGACTAACTCTGCCATCATCAAATAATAATTACTATATCGCAATACCATCACTAGCACTGTGAGCCCCATTCCTAAGCCAAAAATCCAGGATTGAGTCACTTGTCCGGTTTTAAATTTCTTGCCAGCCAGAAAACTGCCAATGATTATCCCTATACTGAGCCACAGTGCCAACAAGGCTATAGCAGTAGCTGTTTCCAGCTTGACTACATATTGGCCCCAGGTCTGCAGATTGAGTTTCACAAAAGAAGCCGAGAACCAGAATATCGTAGTGCCAAGCATGGGGATAAGAAGATACTTGTTAGCGAATACATCCTTTAAAGAACCTTGGAAATCTTTTACTGCAGTGATCAGTTTTTCATCTTTATGGCAGATATTGGATTCATCCATAAAAGCATTGAACAAAATCGCACCCAAATAGACAAGGCACAAAACAATATAACTAGCCTTGGCACCCAGGTTATCAATGAGCAGTCCGCCACCAATAATGCCAATAAGGATAGAAAAGATAGTCGTCATTTCCACGGCAGCATTGGCTTTGACCAGCTCTTGCTCAGTTTTTAGTTCAGGGATAATGCCATACTTTGCCGGAGAGTATATTGCCGCTCCCAAGCCTACTATCAGATAGGAAATAACTAAGAGATTATGACCAGTCACCAGCCCGGCCAATCCAACAAAGCAACCTACGGCTTTGACTAAATTGGCCATGATCAGCACTTGTCTCTTGGTAAAATGGTCAGAGATCCAACCCAAACCCGGAGCAAATAATACATAAGGAAGGAATAGGCAGTTAGCATATAATGCCGAAGCTACTCCGAATTCGAGCAAGGTCATCTGGTTGGACTTAACCAGTACCAGTAATATTCCCATAATAACTGAATAAATCGCGTTATCACCGAAAGCACTTAATGATTGGGCTACTAATAACAGGTTAAATGTTTTCTTTTTATTCATTATTTGGCCGCCTGTAGTCTGATTTTTTCCAGATTATTAATAAGATCCTTGATATCCTTTTTCCCAAAATTACTGAATATTCTATTTACTTCCTTGAAATACTCTGGTTCCAGGTGCTCCAGTAATTCCAAACCTTTAGAGGTGATCGCAATAAGATTAATCCTGCGATCAGTGGGATGGTTCCCCCGTTTGACAAACCCGCCCTTTTCAAGCCGGTCTATTAAGCCAGTGACATCGGCCCGATTAACAAATAGACGTTTACTTAAATCTACCTGGGACAATTTTTGTTGTTTAGAATACTTTAGCTGCATCAAAACATTAAATTGAGCATCAGTAATATCAGTTTTGCTAAAAAATTTATATGAGAGCTTAGAGAATATAGTACCAGTATATACTATATTCAATAAACACTCATGCTCTATAGTTTCTATTGGTTGGTCTAAACCTAATTCTTCTTTTAATCCCATACAGCCCCCTACTTATTGTTTATGTTTAATCAGTCTATATATATACTATATACCTATTAACTAACATTGTCAAGCTTTTTTTTAAAAAATAGCCAACTAAGAAATAGTTGGCTAAAATGTTAGTTAAGCGGTTTTTCCCTAACCCTACTTCTAAAAGATGGTGTTCTATTCCTTCTAAAAATAAGAAACCGCCAAATCATAGGATTTAGCGGTTTCTAAATAAGATAGATTGCATCATCTTGGTCTGCTGAAAGCTATCCTTTTTCTTCTACCTTGTAATACTTGTTTTTCTGGTCCACTTCCATTTCTTTCTTGAGCTTCCTGATCATCTGCTCTACTTCAGAGACTACCTTCTCTTCCATAGAGCCCTCCGATGGTTTCGGTTTCCTGACCATTTCGTGGCTCTCGCTTTCTCCTATCCAAAAGCTTTGCCTTAAAAAAATAAAGTTACCACAGTTTTGCTTTAAAACTTAAGTAACTTCATTCTTTTAACCGTGGCTGGTTATAGGATTTGATAAACAGAATATACCATAAAAAATCACTTTGTCAAGCTGATTTTTTCCTTAACATACCGGTACCACCGCAATGCGGACAGGTGGAACATAAGATCCGGCTCAAGGTAGGCCGCATCCGGCGACGAGTCATCTCGATCAGCCCGATCTCGGTGAGCGGGATGATATTGACCTTGGCCTTGTCTGTGGCAAAAGCTTCCTCAAAAGTCCGCATGACTCTTTCCTGGTTTTGCCTGATCTCCATATCAATAAAGTCCACGATAATGATGCCGCCGATGGACCGCAAGCGCACCTGGCGGGCTATCTCCACGGCTGCCTCCATATTGGTCCGGAAAACCGTATCTTCCAGGTTCTTGCCGCCGATGAATTTGCCGGTATTGACATCAATGGCAGTCAAGGCTTCAGCTTCATCTATCACAATATGGCCGCCGCTTTTGAGCTTGACCCTTCTTTGCAGGGCTTGCTCTATTTGCTGCTCTATATTGAAAGCAGTAAAGAGCGGAGTGTGTTCCTTGTAAAGGTGCACCCGTCCTTTCATGCTGGGCATCATGGACTGCAGGAAATTCATCAGTTTTTCATATTCAAAGTTAGAGTTAATAATGACCTTGTCGCCAGGCAGGAAATTGTCCCGGACCACTTTCAGTACCATATCCAGGTCTTCATAGACCAGGCTTGGCGTGGGGAGCTGGCTGGCCCGCTGTTTGACATTTTCCCACATATTATTGAGGAATCTTGCCTCTTCCTGGAACTCTTCCAGCGGTTTGCCTTCACCGGCAGTGCGGATGATGAAGCCCTGCCCCTGTTTCTTGATCTTTTTGACGATCGTGCGCAGGCGCATTCTCTCTTTGCCGTGCACTATCTTCTTGGATACGCCAAAATGGTTGACTGTGGGCATGAATACCAGGTTGCGGCCGGTGACGCTGATATTGGTGGTCAAGCGGGCGCCTTTCTTGCCGACTGCATCTTTGGTGACCTGGATCAGGATCTCTTGTCCCCGTTTTAATTGTTTTTTGACATGAAATACTTTCTTAATGGCTTTCCTGATCTTGCCGACTATGACATTGCCTTCTTCTTCTCCGAGGATATCTTCCACTGGTTCGGTGAGCGGCAGAAAAGCATCTTTGCCGACGCCGACATCAACAAAAGCTGCCTGCATCCCAGGCAAAACAGCATTGACCCGGCCTTTGTACAGGTTGCCGATCAACTGCTGGTCCTGAAAATACTCAATGATCAGATCATTCATGATCCCTTTTTCCAATACCGCAATGCGGACCATGTCCTTCCCTACATCAACTAAAAACTCCTTGTTCATTTAAACCTCTTTCTCTTCAAATTCTATTTAAAAAGGAGTTTAATCCTTTTTATTTGCTTGATCTTGTAGCCGGGAGCGAATATTTCCGCGCAGGCTTTGTCTGGCCGGATATTCTTTTCTCCCAGCGGCAGCTGCATTTGCAGCTCTATTCTTGCGCCCTCTTCCTTTTTGACCTGGACATATACCGGCAATGCTCCGGTCACTTGACCGTCGATAATAAGCTCATAGACTGCCCCGTTAATGCTGGCAGATAAGGATTTGGTGACGAGCGGTACTTCCTGTCCCTCCATGAGATTGATGCCTGGAGGCATCTCCCGGGACAGATTTTTAATTATTGTACTTAATTCCAGGTAATTAGTCAACTCAATATCTACGAGTTCGGCCTCACTTTCAAATCCGACAGCGAGCGGCGGCCCGAATGACATCTTGGGATGGGGATTGAATCCCTGCGAATAAGCCATGGGGATTTTGGCCCGGCGCAGGGCCCGGTTAAACATCACCATTAGCTCCAGATGAGAGATATATTTGGCTTCCCCTTTTTTGGAAAATTTCACCCGTATCTTTTGCATCGGGGGTAATATGGTCCGCTGCTGGCTCAGCTGTTTAAATGCAGCTGGCAAAGCTTCTATCTTCCGGAAAACATCCATCTGGCACTCTTCCACCCCGCAATTTGAACAAGCCAGGTGGCAATCAGGCGTAGTTTCCAGATTTTTCGCTTTCTGGTAATCGGTCCAGAGAAAGTCCGGCGAGACTCCGGCATCTATATGGCTCCAAGGCAATACCTCTTCTTTGCCCATGACCCGGTTAGCGTAGAAACCAGGTTCAATTCCGGCTTTAACAAAAGCAGAATGCCAAGCCGAGAAATTGAAATGTTCATCCCACTGGTCAAACCGGCAGCCATTCTCCACTGCATTGGCCAGGACCTGGCCTAGTTTGCGGTTGCCGCGCGCAAATACTGCCTCCAGGAAGCTCAGCTCTATGGTATGCCACTTCAACTGGACCGGCAGGTGCTTTCTGAGATAGTCTTTTTTGGCCCTGATCTGCTCGATAGATTCCTGGTTATGCCACTGGAAGACGCTAAAGGCCTTGGGCACGAAGGGCGAGACATTGACATTCAGGTTCAGTCCTTTGTACAGGGATTTCAGCCTTTTTATGAGTAATACGATGCCTTCTATATCTTCCTGTGTCTCGAAAGGCAAACCGATCATGAAATAGAGCTTGACGCCCTTCCAGCCTGCCTTGTAACCGGCTCCTATGCTGTTGATCAGATCGTCATCAGTGATATCTTTATTGATAATATTGCGCAGGCGCATAGTTCCGGCTTCCGGGGCAAAGGTGAGGCCGCTTTTGCGCACCTGTTGGACCAGGTTGGCCAAATTGATGGAAAAATTGTCTGCCCGGAGCGAGGGCAGGGAAAATGAGACTTTTTCTTTCTCATATTTTTCGATAAGTTCGGAAAGCAATGGATAGATTTCCGGATAATCGCTGGTGGATAAAGACGAAAATGACACTTCTTCAAAGCCGCTGGTGGTTAGTATCCGGTCCAGGAGCTGTTTCACATTTTCTTTGCTGCGGATACGCGCCGGACGGTAGATCATAGTCGCCTGGCAGAAGCGGCAGCCGCGGACACAGCCGCGCATCACTTCCATGATGACACGATTATGGACGATATTCAGGTTTGGGATAATAAATTTATCAGGATACGGCGCATTTTCCAGGTTCGTGATGCGTTTTTTAATCCTGGCTGGGACATCACTGTATTTTGGCGTGATGTCTTTGATGGTTTGGTCAGGATTATAGCAGACATCATACAGGGCAGGCACATAAATCCCCTGCACTTTGGCTAATTGGATGAGTTGGGACTGCTTATCCAGGTGCCGGACTTTTTTGTAATTATCCAGGAACTCAACAATAGCCTCTTCCCCATCACCAATAATGAAGATATCGATAAAGTCAGCAAGCGGTTCAGGATTAAAAGCACACGGACCGCCGGCAATGACCAAAGGATATTTCTCATTCATCCGGTCAGCTGATTTGAGCGGGATGTGCGAGAACTTGAGCATGTTCAGTATATTGGTATAGCTCATCTCGTACTGCAGGGTGAAGCCGATGATATCAAATTCCTTGAGCGGCCTCTTGGATTCCAGGGAGAATAATGGCAGGCTGCGTATAGTGAGCGCCTTCTCCATGTCCACCCAGGGGGAATAGACACGCTCAGCCAGAGTGTCAGTACGGCTATTGATGATATAATACAATATTTTTAATCCCAGGTTGGACATGCCAATTTCATAGATATCAGGGAAAGCCAATGCTACCTTGATATCTGTAGTATCCCAATCCTTGTGGATAGAGTTGTATTCATTATTCGTATATCTCGCCGGCCTCTCCACTTCCAGCAAGAAATCATCGACATTAATTTGCGTCATTATTATTTAATCCCATGTCTTAGGAGTGACATTAACACTATTAGTGCTACATTTCGGACAATACCTATTATTCATACTATCTTTTAGATCTTCATAAAGAATTTCTGCAAATGGCTTTTTGCAGAAGCGGCAAGGATATAATGCTCTCCTTCTGGCATTGACAAAAAGTGGTGAATAAACATAAGAAATAGGAGTCACGATATCTGTCCTCTTTTCTTTTGGTATGTCTGGCTGGTTATAGCTGATCCTGACATATTGCTTACAATAGAGACAATATCCATTGGCTATAACTTCAAACAGTTCCCCCCGCCCGTAATATAATGTGGTTTTATCACCACATTTACTACATTTAAGCTCATAAGCACTACCTGCATAAAGATTAACAGCTAATAACAAAAACGCCACGATCAAAAAACACTTTTTCATCTTATTACTCCTTTCATTAATAAAATTGATAGTTTTAATCAGTGAACTGGTTATTTTTGTTCGCTCCGGTGTCGATTTTCATGTCCGCCCTTGGCGGACCTGCGCCAAAGTTCTTTTGACAACTCGGTACCTCGCAACTCGCCCACAAGGGGCTCAAACAAGCTCGGCATCCAGCAACCAAAGATTCCCTCGTTGTCTGCAAGCGTGCTTTTGCTAAAACACGACAAGCTCGCTCAAAAAATAACCAAGTTCCCTGATCTATACAGTTAAGAATAAGCGAGCGCGGCCGCTGATGCCAGTGTAGAAAACGTTCGGCCCTCCAAAAAGATCGGCGGGTGAATTTGCTTACAGCAAATTCAAGCTATATTACAACACACGATTTTCGCTGCGTCCGCCAACGCATTAGTGGCGGAAAACGGCGCAGCGTGACAGCGAGCTTAAACCTTACCCCTTCTTATCCAAATGATATTCCATTATCGAGAACAACTTGTGTAGTAATTGCACATCACGGTTTTCCAGCGGTGTCCTGCCAAATATCCGGCGGAACCGGTGCACAAATTTTGGTATACCGCCTGCTGCTTTGAATGTCGTCTTGCCGAGCAAGGTCGCCAAATGCCCGTACATCCTCTGCATATCCTTATCCTGCGCCAAATCCCAGTTCGCCACCTTCGTCCCGGTACTATGCATATACAATTCATAACAGTAGATCATAATTGACTGGGCAATATTCAGAGAAAAGTTCTTCGCTGGTTGTGGGATGCGTGACACAATACTGCAGTGGCGTAGTTCCATATTGGTTAAACCGATGCGCTCCCGGCCGAAAAGAATACCGATCTTGTTCTTGTTCCTCAAAGCAATGATCTTCTCCGCTGTCTCCGCGGCAGTGAAATGATTGATACCATCCATACGTCCTTTACTGGTCGTACCGACAATAAGGTCAAGATCTTTGATAGCTGCCTTTATATCAGGAAATACTTTGGCTTTATCGACTATATCCTTACCTTTGCGGGCTACCGCATACGCATGCTGGTTCTTATATGGCCCAGGATTGACCAGGCGCAGGTTTTTGAGACCCATGTTTTTCATAGCCCTGGCAGCTGCCCCGATATTCTCCGGCACTCTTGGTTCAACGAGGATTATATATACGTTATTTAATTTCATATTGCCCTTTATAAACGGTTATCAGGTGATCAGGTTATCAGGAGGAAGATTATCAGAATATCAGGTTATCAGGTAAAATCTGATGTCCTGATTTCCTGATCCCCACTTCCTGATTTTCTGGTATCCTAATGTCCGTATTAATAATAAAATCTTTTCATGCGAATATTCAGCAATATCCCGATAGCGAACATATTCATCACCAGTGATGAGCCGCCATAGCTTACTAAGGGCAGAGGCACCCCGGTGATAGGCATGATGCCTAAGGTCATGCCAATATTCAGGAAGATATGGAACGCGAACATGGTCACGATACCAGTAGCTACTAAGGCCCCGAATTCATCGCGTGCCTGGTTGCTGATAATAATACCGCGCCAGATGATGATAAACAGCAATATCAGCAGTAAGGCACCGCCAGCAAAACCGAATGTTTCAGCCAGTACGGAAAAAATAAAATCAGTATGCTGTTCTGGCAGGAAACCCAGCCGGCTCTGCGTGCCGTAGAGCAATCCCTTGCCGAGCCAGCTGCCACTGCCCACCGCGATCTTGGACTGGATAATATTGTAGCCTGCCCCCAAAGGATCGAGATACGGGTCCAGGAAGACAACCAGCCGTTTTTTCTGGTAGGCTTTCATGAGGAATTCAAAGATATAGGAGCCCAGGACACCGGCGGTGACCACTGAAAAACCAGCCATCATCTGTTTGAAACTTAATTTGAATTTCAACCTTTTAGCCAGGAAATAAATGAGCGCCAGCGACACTAACAGTGCGGCCAAAAAAACCAGCATATAGTTGGGATTGGCAATGACCCGGAC
Organism: Elusimicrobia bacterium UBA6262; assembly: GCA_002441095.1. GTDB lineage: Bacteria > CAYTYR01 > UBA6262 > UBA6262 > UBA6262 > UBA6262. The sequence continues at coordinate 21,040 of DJVG01000027.1, read as the reverse complement.
AACATAATTATCCACAGCCGTACTTTGCAACTCGGCATATATCCTGACCAGTGTCAGGGAAGATAACAAGGCGCCGAATCCAATCATGGCCACTATATATTTCAAACGGCAACCACCGGCATAGAGCATAACCACCAGGATAGGGAAAAAGACCAGCGTACTGCCAAAATCCGGCTGTAACAGGATCAATCCTACGGGGAACAGCAATAGCAGGACAGGCCAGGCCAGGTCACGCCAGGACTTCCAGGTCCGCATTTCTTCGATATATTTGGCCAGGAACATGATAAAAGCCAGCTTAGCCAGCTCACTGGGCTGGAAACTAAACACCCCCAGGACAAACCAGCTCCTGACTCCTCTCACTTTAGTGCCAAGGAGCAATACTAAGGCCAGCAGGACTATGCTGGTAATATAGAATCCAAGCGCGTATTTTTTAAGCGTGGGATAGTTAAACTGCAAATAAAATATAATGACCATCAGGCCAATAACAAAAGCCAAGACCTGCTTGACCAGGATATTGGAAGAACCAGCAACCGGGTTTTGGTAAATAATGGAAAACAATCCCAGCATACCTGATACGCATACCAGGCACATGCTGATAAATAACCAGAGGTCAAATCGTAGTCTATTCATTTAGTCCCCTATTTCTTCCGGTGTCACTGTCTGCCCCTCAACAGCAGATTTCTTGAAATAGCCGGCCAGTATTTGGCGCGCGATCGGCGCAGCTACTACACCGCCATGACCACCGTGTTCGACAAAAACAACAACTACTACCTGCGGATTATCTACCGGGGCCAGGCAACCGAACCAGGCATGGTCCATACCCTGGGGATTTTGGGCTGTACCGGTCTTGCCAGCTACCCGCAATCCCTTGATATAGGCCTGCCGGCCGGTACCATGTGTGACTGTTTCTTCGAGTCCTTTTTTGATAACGTGCCAGTGCTGGCGGTCGAGCTCTACTATGCCCTGCTCTTCGGGAAAGAAATCATGATATACCTTCCCGTCGGGAGAGATAATATTTTTTACTATTTTAGGGCGGTAATACGGGCCGTCATTGGCGACAGCGTTGAAAATACCAGCCATCTGCAGAGGGGTAATCCATAAATATCCCTGGCCAATGCACATATTCAGCGTATCGCCGTCATACCAGGCCTCTTTGACCACTTTCTTCTTCCAGTCGCGATCCGGCACAATACCTTTCTTCTCAAACGGCAAGTCTATACCAGTAAGGCTGCCTAAGCCAAATTTCCTGGCATAAGCGGCGATCCTGGTCACTCCCAGCCTCAAGCCCAATTGATAGAAATAGACATCGCAGGACTGGGCAATGGCTGAAGCCAAGTTAATCTTGCCATGACCGTCTTTTTTCCAGCACCTGAATACCTGGTCATAGGTACCCAGGATCATTTCACCGGTACATTCCATTTTTTCATCCGGAATGACAAATCCTTCCTGCAGGCCAGCCGCCGTGGTAATAATTTTAAAGCCTGAAGCAGGAGGATACTGGGCCTGGATGGCTTTATTAAAAAGCGGCCGTCCGCGGTTCTTGAATAAATACGTGAACTCCCCGCGGGTAACCGGGCGCAAAAAAGTATTCGGATTATATCCCGGGGAACTGGCCAGCGCCAGGACCTCACCGGACCGCGGATTCATGACTACAGCTGCGCCATTCACTCCCTGCAGGGCATCCTGGACCAATCTTTGCAAATCACCATCGATAGTCAGGGCCAGGTCATTGCCGCTGAGAGAAATCGTTTCCCGCAAGAGGCGCAGCTGCCTGCCTTTGGCGCTGATCTCAACCTGTTTCTCCCCGTGTTCGCCTCTTAAGAGGTGATCATAGTATGCTTCCAAGCCGGTTTTGCCGATCTTATCGCCGATACGGTAGCCGGCACTTTTCAATTCCTTGTATTCTTCCATGGTCAGTTCGCCGACATAGCCAATGATGTGACAGGCCAGGGTACCTTCAGGATATTGGCGCTTTGGCTCAATAGCGACATTGACTCCCGGTAATGAAGTTTTCCGCTCCATTATGGTCAAGGCCTGCTCCCGGGTGATATCTGTGGCGATGACCACCGGATCAAGCGGTTGCAAACTGGAGAAGGTCCTGGTTTTTACTTCCTGGAAGGAAAGGTTGAGGATAAGGGCTAATTCCTGGCTGACGCGCTCTATCTCTTGCTGGGTCAGGGAATATGAGGTGAAAGAAACCGCAAAAGAGGGTTTATTGACTGCCAGCAGCTTATGATGGCGGTCATAGATCTGGCCGCGGGGCGCTTTCTGGTAAAACCGCTGGATCCTGTTCGCTTCAGCCACCTGGCGGAAATAGCGGCCATTGAGCACTTGTATGTAAAAAAGCCGCAAAAATAAAATAACAAACCCGAAGACGACGATCATGCCTACAACGACTACTTTTTTCTTGCGTAAAGCAATGATTTTCAGGGTTTGTTTCTGTATTAACATGTCAATTCTCTATAAAATTATTTTATTTATGCGCGGGATAGATCTCTTTTACCACCATCGCTACAAATGGCGATAAAACAGCATTGTATCCGGCGGAAACGACGATACGGACAGCTTCATGGGATAAGAACATGTACGAAGTGAAAAAAGCCCGGGCTAAGGCTCCCAGGAACCCGCTGAAGATAGTAACCAGGAATACCAGGATCATGATCAATAACGGGCTGTTTTCTTCCAGTTTGTTCTTGAGATATCCGCTGCCAAAACCAGTGATGGTTTTCACCATGGCTTGCACACCCAGCACGCCATAGGACAGGCAATCCTGCATGAGACCGCCGATAAAACCATAGAGCTGGCCGGCCATGGGCCCTTTTTTGACAGCGGTCAGGACAACGAAGATCAGGATAAAATCAGGCTTAGCCCCGTAAATAGCTAACCGGTTGAAGAGCGTGGTCTCCAATAGCAAACTAATGATGAATGACAGTAAAATGTAAACTACCGACATAATTTTCCTTTAAATTTGAAAAGCGGTTATCAGAGTATCAGGTGCTCAGGAAGTGGGCATCAGGAAATCAGGTTTTGCCTGATAATCTGCTATCCTGATAACCTGCACCCTGATACTCTGTTATCCTGATATCCTGTCTTTTCATTTCTTAACCGTATTCAGAATCAAAACCTCTTCCAGCAATCCGGGATTGATCTCCGGGACCGCTATCCCACCCTTGAAAAGTTTGTCTTCTTCCTGGAAAACATCAGTCAGTCTCCCCACTTTTAAGCCAGGGGGGAAAATGCCGCCTTTGCCGCTGGTCACCAGGATATCCCCGGACTTTATATCTGCTTCGTTGAGAAAATAGCGCAGGCGCAGGCTGAAATGATTTTCTCCCTGGGCCACACCTTCATACCTGGTACGCTCATTGAGCACCCGCAGTTCGCTTTGTTGGTCAGTGATCAGCAATACCCGCGCAGATTGCGGCAGGACCTCAACGATACGCCCGGCTAAACCGATGGAGCCGCGCTGGTAAGCCAGCACTACCATATTTTCAACAATATTATCTTCGCGCCCCTTATTCACCCAGATACTGGTATAGCAGTTTTCCGGCTCTGAACCAATGACCCGGGCTAATTGGCTGTAATAAGCTGATCCTTTTTTATACGCCAGGAGAGTTTTTAGCCGCTCATTCTCTGCTAAGAAATCGCGGGACTGCTGGATCTCGCTTTTCAGACGGTAATTTTCTTCCTGGAGATCAAGGTTTTCTTCGCGCAGATTGATCAGAGAGAGTAAGTTCTTGGCCAAGCGGCTGTTGTCCTGGATCATTTCAAAGCTGGCCTTTTGGCTGGGGCTGAGGAGATAATAGAAGAAAGTGCGGACAGACTGGACCTGCTGATTGAAAGGTGAACCAATAAGGACGAGACACAAAGCAACCAAAAATATTAAGACAATGCTTTCTTTATATTTAATCCACCAGTAAGACATGTCTTACCTTTTTATCAGTCGCGAGTTGGCGAGTCACGAGTCGCGAGTCATAAAGCAAATTCAAAACTCGGGACTAGCTAACTGGTAACTCGTCAATTTATTTGTCGTGATGCGTTCTGGACAGGCGGTCGAGTTCTTCCAGGTATTTTCCCGTGCCTTTAACGACACAGGTTAGGGGATCTTCAGCCACATTGACCGGCAAGCCAGTCTCTTCGCTCATTAATTTGTCTATGCCGCGCAACAGCGAACTGCCGCCTGACAGGACAATACCCCGCTCAATGATATCTGCGGACAATTCCGGAGGTGTCTGTTCCAGCGTGGATTTTACCATTTCGATGATCATGCGCACAGTATCAGAGAGAGCTCCGCGGATCTCATCGCTGACTATTTCTACGGTTTCAGGAAGACCGGTCTTCAGGCTCCGGCCCTTCACTTCCATTGATTCTTCTTTTTCCTGCGGATAAATTGACCCGATCCTGATCTTCACATCTTCGGCAGTGCGTTCACCGATAGTCAGGTTATATTTACGCTTGATATACTGGATGATGGCCTCGTCCATGGCATCGCCGGCCACCCGCAAGGAGTTGCTGATGACCATCCCGCCCAGGGAGATCACCGCTACTTCCGTCGTGCCTCCGCCGATATCCACGATCATACTGCCGGCCGCTTCATGCACCGGGATATCAGCCCCGATCGCGGCAGCCATTGGTTCTTCAATAATGAATACTTCGCGCGCTCCAGCCTGTTCGGCTGCTTCTTTGACCGCCCTTTTTTCCACGCCGGTGATACCGCTGGGGACACCGATCGCTACCCGCGGACGGATCAGGGTCCGGTCCTGACGGACCTTGCGGATAAAGTAACGGATCATTTCCTGGGTGATCTCAAAATCAGCGATCACGCCATTGCGCAGCGGCCTGATAGCCACTATATTGGCGGGAGTGCGGCCGATCATCTTCTTGGCATCTTCCCCCACCGCGAGTACAAAGTTGGTATTCTTGTCAATGGCTACGACTGAAGGCTCGCGTAAAAGGATACCTTTGCCTTTAACATATACTAAGGTGCTAGCTGTACCCAGGTCAATGCCCATATCACTGGCAAAAAGCCCTAAAAATCTTTTAAACATAGCAACCCCTCTACCGCTATACTAATTTAATGATCGATTCTACAGCACCGTCACCCTGCCGCGGTCCCAACAGATACATCCTGGTATACCCGCCTTTTCTTTCCTTGTAGCGGGGAGCGATCACATCAAATAATTTCTTATTGATCCTTTTGTCCCGGATGAATTTAAATGTTTCCCGGCGGCTAGCCAGGGTTCCCTGCTTGGCCAAGGTGATCATTTTCTCGGCGACGCGCCGACATTCCTTGGCTTTGGCAGTGGTAGTTTTTATTTGTTCATAATCGAAAAGGGATTTCACCAGGTTGTTCAAGAGGTTTTTCCGGTGTCCCATATTCCTGCCTAATTTTCTGCCTACTTTACCTTGTGCCATGACTGTATGTTACTCCTTTTCCTGTGGAGGTAATTCCATACCCAATGACAAATTCAATTCCTTGAGCTTCTTGCCGATCTCATTGAGTGATTTCTTGCCGAAATTCTTGACTTTGAGCAGGTCCTGTTCGCGTTTCTGCACCAGGTCGCCGATCGTCTTGATCTTCGCTACCCGCAGGCAGTTCTGCGCGCGGATAGAAAGCTCGATGATGTCTACGCTCTGGTCCAGCAGGTCGCGGAGCTTTTTGGACTTTTCCTCTTCAGCCACGGCTGATTCTTCCACTTTTTCGCTCTTGGACTCTTCTTCCTCAAAATTAATGAATATTTCCAGGGAATCTTTCAGGATCTTGGCGGTATAGGCCAGGGCATCCTCCGGCGACACGCTGCCGTCTGTCCAGATCTCCATAATGAGCCGGTCATAGTCTGTCATTTGGCCGACGCGGGCATTCTCTACGGTATAATTCACCTTGAACACCGGGGTAAAGATAGAATCAATGGGAATGAGGCCGATATCCTGGCCTTCTTTCTTATTCCTCTCAGCGACCACATACCCACGGCCTTTATTCACTTCGATCATGATCTCCAGCTTGGCGCCGGGATTCAGCGTAGCGATCGGCTGGTCAGGATTGAGCACTTCCACATTGGAATTAACTTCGATCTGCCCGGCGGTAGCGACTCCTTGTTTATTGGCGCGTAAAAATATGGTTTCGGGACCGTTCGTATACAATTTAAACCGGACTTTTTTCAGGTTGAGGATGATCTCGGACACATCTTCTTTAATGCCCGGGATACTGGAGAATTCGTGGAGCACGCCTTCGATCTTGATGTTCGTGATCGCTGCGCCTTCCAGTGAATTCAACAAAATACGCCGCAAGCTGTTGCCGATAGTATGCCCATATCCGCGTTCAAATGGTTCAGCGACAAATTTACCGAAAGTGTCAGTAGCGGTCTTCTTATCCAGTTCCAACCTCTTCGGCATTACAATGGGACTTAACTTCATATTTCCTCCTATTTCTGTAAACAGATCAATCCTATTTAGGTTCTTCTCTCTTGTTAATCTGTGCTGCGCCCGCCAACGTTTTAGTGGCGGGTAATCTCTTTAAATTACTTCGAATATAGCTCGACGATCAACTGTTCATTGACCGGGTACGACAATTCACTGCGGTCCGGCAGCTTGGTGATAGTCCCTACCAGGGAATCTTTGTTCAGCTCGAGCCAGGAAGGTAATCCTCTTTCTACTGCTACTTTCTGCCCTTCCTGCACGGCTACATTGCTTTTTCTTTTTTCGCTGACCGTGATTTTGTCGCCAACCTTAATTATATAGGACGCAATATCAACTTTCTTGCCGTTGACCAGGACACCGCCGTGGTTTACCAGCTGCCTGGCGCCGGTCCTGGATGTTGAGAAGCCAAGACGGTAAGCCACATTGTCCAGCCGCATTTCCAGCAACCGTAACAGGTTTTCGCCGGTCAGTCCTTTTTTCTGGTCAGCCTTTTGGAAATACAGGCGGAATTGTTTTTCCATCAATCCCGAGATCCTGCGGGCTTTCTGCTTTTCCCTTAATTGGGTCTTATAATCAGACATACCGAACGAGCGTCTCTTGCCTTGCTGCCCCGGAGGGGTAGCTTTCTTATCCACTGCGCATTTAGCTGAATAGCAGCGGGTTCCCTTTAAGAATAATTTTACTCCTTCAGCACGGCACAACCTGCAAACTGCACCAATAACTCTGGCCACAAACTCCTCCTTAGAATAACTTCGCGTATAGCGTTTAGCGTATGGCGTATAGCAAATGCCACATGCGTTCAGACTCGTCTTTGTTTCGGCGGACGGCACCCATTGTGCGGGATCGGGGTAACATCTTTGATCATATTGACGGCCAGGCCGGCGGCCTGCAAAGCGCGGATAGCTGTCTCACGGCCTGATCCAGGGCCTTTGACCAAAACAGTGACTTCCCTCATCCCTTGCTCTACTGCTTTTTTCGCTGCTGCTTCTGCCGCCATCTGGGCCGCATACGGAGTCCCTTTTCTGGAACCCTTGAACCCCTGCGAACCGGTTGAACACCAGGATATTACATCACCTTTCATATCAGTAATACTGATGATGGTATTGTTGAAAGTTGCCTTAATGTGCGCAACGCCTGAAGATACATTCCTCAGCATTTTTTTCTTTTTGGCTACTGGTTTACCTGCGCCTGGCGCTTTTTTGTCTTCCTTTTTTGGTAGCTGTTGATCAGTCATTAGGCTTATGCTCCTTTAGCTGGCGACTTAGACTCTTCTTTTACTTTTACTGCTCCGACGGTCTTACGCATACCGCGTCTGGTACGGGCATTGGTCTTGGTACGCTGGCCGCGGGTCGGCAGGTTCCTTTTATGCCGGTAACCGCGATACGCCCCGATTTCCACCAATCGCTTGATATTGTTAGCGACATCCCGGCGCAGTGTTCCTTCTACCTTGTAATCGCGCTGGATAATGGTTTTGAGACGGTTAATTTCCTCTTCGGTCAGGTTTTTGACCCTGGTATCAGGATTGATTTCTGCTTCGGCCAAGATCTTCTTGGAAAGAGCCAAGCCAATACCATAGAGATAGCCGAGCGCCACTTCTATCCTTTTATCTTTGGGTAAGTCTACTCCTATAATTCTCGCCATGTAATGCCTTCCTCCTGTATTAGTTGATAGTTCATTGTTGATTGTTGATTGAAAAACCCTGGTACTTTCTATCATCTACAAGCTCCGATGAAAATCGGAGCGTACTATCAACTATTTTTATCAGCCTTGTCTCTGGTTGTGCCGGGGATTGGTGCAAATTACCCTGACGATACGTTTTCTCCGGACAATTTTACATTTTTTGCAAATAGGCTTGACTGAAGCACGGACTTTCATGAGCACATCCTCCAATAATACAAATTCTAAACTCGAATATCTAAATTCTAAACGTTATCGCTCTTACTTTACCCGGAAAATGATCCGGCCGCGGGACAGGTCATACGGCGACAACTGGACTTTCACTTTATCTCCCGGCAGTATCCTGATAAANNTTTCCTTCTACTTCTATGGCATCTTCTTTGGGCACAAACACTCCTTTGTTTCTCGGTTACGTTGAACGGTTACGATGCCCGATCGGGCTTCGATTCCGTACACCGCACACCTATATCTTCGTAAGTATCTCCGGCCCGTTAGCCGTGATCGCGATAGTATGTTCAAAGTGCGCGCTCAATTTACGGTCCTTGGTCACCACAGTCCAATCATCAGCCAGCACTTCCACTTCAAATATGCCGGCATTCACCATGGGCTCTATCGCCAGAGTGATCCCTTCTTTCAGCACCGGACCGCAGCNNTTAGGCACTTGCGGAGCTTCATGCATCTGACGGCCGATTCCATGCCCGACATACTGCTCAACAACTGAAAATCCGTTGCTTTCGGCATGTTCCTGGACTGCGTGGGAAATATCCCCAAGATAATTGCCTGGCTTGGCCTGGGCTATTCCTTTATACAGGCTCTGTTCAGTCACAGCCATTAATTTCTGCGCCTCGGCACTGACTTTCCCTACCCCGGCTGAAAACGCCATATCGCCGACAAAGCCGCCATAGATCACTCCGGCGTCAATACTGACTAAATCGCCGTCGCGTAAAACCCGGCTGCTGGGAATGCCATGCACCACTTCTTCGTTGATGGAAACACAGATACTTTTTGGATACCCATGATATCCTAAAAAAGCTGCAATGGCCTTTTTTTTCCTGATATAGCTCACGGCTATATCATCCAGCGCCTGGGTCGTAATTCCCGGCGCTATTTTTTCCTTTAAAAGAGCGCATAGTTCGGCAGTGATCCGGCCGCTTTCCCGCATTAATTTTATTTCTTCGGGAGATTTCAGGATTATCATATCATTTCTTAATGGTATCCAGGATATCCCTGATCAAGGCAAATATCTGATCAATCGAGCCGATGCCATTAACCTTTTGCAAAAGCATTTTATCTTTATAGAAATCAAGGACCGGCCGGGTTGTTGATTCGTATACCTTCAACCTGTTCTTGATCGTCTTTTCGTTATCATCTGCGCGTCCCCGCTTGGATAAACGCGTCACTAATTCCTGTTCGGCGACTTCGATGAATAATACGGCATCAAGTTTTAAGCCGCGGGTTTCAAGGATCTCTTCCAGGTCATGCGCCTGCCGGGTGGTCCGGGGATATCCATCAAGAATAAACCCTTCCTGGCAATCAGGCCTGGCCAGCCGCTCAGCCACTATCTCTTTCAATAAGTCATCTGATACCAGCTCTCCCCGGCTCATCACTTCCTTGATTTTCAAGGACAAAGGAGACGCGCTGGCTGCTGTTTCCCGCAGGATGTCTCCGGTAGAGATCTGCGGTATATGATAATGGCTGACTATCTTCTCTGCCTGCGTGCCTTTGCCGGCTCCGGGGCCGCCAAAGAGGATAATGCGCATTATTGCATTCTTCCTTTAAGATGAGCTTTTTTCATAAATCCTTCATAATGCCGCATCAGCAAGTGTGATTCTACCTGTCCCATGGTATCCAAAGCCACGCCTACCACGATCAGGATGGAAGTACCGCTTAATATCCTGGACCAGAATTCGGCATGCAGGCCGGCAAAAATATAATCCGGTACGATAGCAATAAATACTATAAAAATCGCGCCGATCAAGGTGATCCTGGTCAGGACCCGGTCTATATATTCACTGGTAGGCGGCCCCGGCCTGATACCCGGTATGAAGCCCCCTTGTTTTTTCATATTATCCGCCAGGTCACTGGGGTTAAAGGTAATAGCAGTATAGAAATAACAAAAGAAAACGATCAATGCGGCATAAACCAGGTTATAAATATATCCGCCGCGGGTGAACCATTCGGCAACATGTTTGAAAAACACGTTATTCGGGAAAAATTGCCCTATCGTAGCCGGGAACATCATGATACTCACGGCAAAGATCACCGCGATTACGCCAGACTGGTCTACCCGCAGGGGCAAATAGCTGGACTGTCCGCCATACATTCTGCGGCCGACAATACGCTTGGCATATTGCACCGGTATCTTCCGTTGCGCTTGCTGGATATAGACCACAAAACTGATCAACAAAACTATGACCGCCATGAGGGCAACGACCGTTAACAAGCTCATTTCTCCGCTTTTGAACAACTGCCACGTATCAAATACAACTGCCGGAATACGGTCAATAATACCGGCAAAGATCAGGATGGATATACCGTTGCCAATACCGCGCTCCGTGATCTGTTCGCCGAGCCACATGATAAATACCGTGCCGGTAGTCAAAGTGACTACGGTCAACATTTGGAAACCTAAGCCGGGATTTTTAACTACGCTCATGCCCCCAACTTTCATGCTTTGCATCCAAAAAGTCAAACCATAAGACTGGACGGCAGCCAGTACCAGGGTCCCGATCCGGGTGTACTGGTTAATTTTTTTGCGGCCGCTGGCGCCTTCTTTGGCTAATTGCTCCAAAAACGGCACCACGGTTTGCAATAACGACATGATAATGGAAGCATTGATGTAGGGCATGATACCCATGGAGAAAATGGATAACTTGCTCAATGCTCCTCCGCTGAACAGGTCAAAAAACCCGATCAAGGTCCCTTTCTGGGTTTCGAAAAATGACTTTAAAATGCTGGCATCTACTCCGGGAGTGGGAATGAAAGCCCCGATCCGGTAAACAATGACAATACCAAGAGTAAAAAGAATTTTCTTTCTTAAATCAGGAATTCTGAAAATATCTCCAAATCCTTTAAGCAATTTCAGCTCCTCATATTTTTATGTTGTTGCTTTTTCTATCAACTTATCTCCGCCAAAGGCGGATCAGCCTCTGGCTGAAACTATCAACTATTACTTTATAATTTCTATCTTGCCGCCGGCTTTTTCGATCATTTCCTTCGCCTTGGCGCTGCAGGCATTCACTTTGACCGTCAGGTTCTTCTTAATCTCGCCGCGGCTCAGTAATTTGACGCCATCTAGCAGGATATCAACGATCTTCTTATCCAATAATACCTGCGGGGTAACTTCGGCATTGGCCGGAAAATTATTTTCCAGCTGGTCTAAATTAACGATGGCAAAATTGTTTTTGGTACGGCTGTTAAAACCGCGCTTGGGCAAGCGCCTGGCCAAAGGCATCTGTCCGCCTTCAAATCCCGGCCGGGTTCCGCCGCCGGAACGCGAATTCTGCCCTTTCATACCGCGGCAAGCTGTATGCCCGTGTCCGGAACCATGCCCGCGGCCTACGATCTTTCTTCTTTTAGTGGCACCTTTTGCTGGTCTCAAATCAGTCAATTGCATTGGTCAATACTCCTTATCTAAATACAAGCTCTAAATCCTAATCTCTAAATCCTAAACTTTATTGTCTTGCCTCATTATTTATTTTTCATTTAAAAATTTTAGTATTTCAGATTTAGTTATTCGAATTTATCACTAAACAGTTGTGTTTTTTGCTTCTTGCGCCGCTTTTTCATCAGCCATGCTCACATGGAGAGTTTCAGTCCGCATTTGCGCTAAACCGTCAAAGGTAGCATAAACTACATTATACGGGTTCTTGGAACCTAATGATTTAGTTAATACATTCTTGGCGCCAGCTAGTTCCAGCACTATTCTCACGCCGCCACCGGCAATCACGCCGGTACCGGGGCACGCCGGCCTCATCAATACATTAGCACTGCCAAAATGGCCGTTAACTTCGTGCGGCACGGTCCCTTCCTTTAAAGTCACTTTGATCAAATTCTTTTTCGCGTTGGTTACGCCTTTTTGAATGGCATCCTGCACTTCTTTGGCTTTGCCGGTACCGACACCAACATGCCCTTTTTCATCACCTACCACGACCAGGGCGGCAAAAGAAAACCGTTTTCCACCTTTGACCACTTTAGCCACGCGGGCAACGTTCACTACTTTGTCTTTTAATTCTAATCCATCTGGACTGATCCGTGCCAAGTTTTCCTCCCAAGCTTTATTCAGTGCTTGTCCCCCCGCTTAGATTTACGGAAGTAAATCTGGGGGGATCGCTATATATACTAGAATTTTAGTCCTTTTTCTCTGGCGCTATCGGCCAATACTTTGACCCGTCCGTGGTAAAGATTCCCGCCGCGATCAAAAACTACCTTGGTGATCCCTGCGGCCAGAGCTTTTTCAGCGACCAGGCTGCCAATGACTTTAGCTGCCGCAATGGTCCCGGCCTTCACTTTTTTATCCTTGAATTCAGGGCCCACTGTACTAGCCGCCACCAGGGTCTGGCCGGCCAGGTCATTAATGACCTGGACATAGATATGTTTGGTGCTCTTATAAACGCATAATCTGGGCCGTTCTGCAGTGCCCCGGATCTTTCCGCGCACTCTCTCTTTGCGTAATTGTAATTTAACTTTTTTCTTGGCTGTTTTCATTACTTCGCTCCTCCGCCTGCTGCTGCACCAGCCGCTACTCCGGTTTTGCCGACTTTCTTGCGCACATACTCATTCAGGTAACGGATGCCGGTGCCTTTATATGGTTCAGGGATCCTTTGGGACCTGATCTTATTGGCAAACTCTCCCACTTTGTAACGGTCAGAACCGCTAACTGAGATCTTGGTATTTTCTTCAACCTTCACCTGTACGCCTTCCGGTATTTTCAAAACACAGGGATGGGTATATCCAAGCTGCAAAGTAAGGTCTGAGCCCTGGACCTGCGCTTTAAAACCAATTCCCCGTATCTCCAGGTTCTTGGAAAAAGCTTTGGACACGCCATTGACCAGGTTATTGACCAGCGCCCGGGTCAGGCCATAGACCGGTTTCTTGTCATTGGTCAGGTTCTCACAGAGCACTGAGATTGTCTCCCCTTCGAGCTTCATGATCATCCACTCAGGAATAGTATACTTTAAGGTCCCTAACGGGCCAGTAGCTTCAACCTGCTGGCCGTTGACCGTAACCTTGACTCCTTTTGGAATTATTATGATTTTTTTTCCTACTCTAGACACGCGTTTCCTCCTTTAAAAACTCGGTCACGTTTAACGGTTACGATGCCCGTTTACAAACCTCGGTTTTCGTTTTCGGTTTCAATGCTTGTTTAAAACTTCTTTTTCTGATTTCGTATCGGGCTGCGATACCGACTACCGCTCCCCGTAGCTTTTTACCAGATGTAACAGATCACTTCGCCGCCGATTTTTGCCAGGCGCGCTTCCTTGTCCGTCATCAGCCCCTTATTGGTGCTGACCACAGCAGTACCTAAACCAGCCAGGATCCGCGGTAATTCCTTGGTGCCTTTGTAGGCCCGGCGTCCGGAGCGGCTGACTTTTTTGATCCCGGTAATGACACTCTTTTTGTCCGGCGTATATTTTAAATATACCCGCAGTATTCCCTGCTTACGGTCCTCGATCACTTTGCAGTTGGCGATATAGCCCTCATTTTTCAAAACGCGGGCAATTTCCGCCTTGAGCTTGGATGCGGGAATATCTACTTTTTCTTTTTTGGTCTTGCTCGCATTACTAATGCGGTTAATCATATCACTGATAGGATCAGTTATAGTCATGCAACATTCTCCTTTAAAATAATTTACCAGCTGGACTTGGTTACGCCAACAATTTCGCCCCGGTGGGTCAATTTCCGGAAACAGAGGCGGCACATCTGGAACTTGCGCAGGAAAGCGCGCGACCGGCCGCAGAGCGGACAGCGGTTGTATTTCCTAGTGCTGAATTTTGGCTCCTGTGTTGCTTTAATACGTAAACATTTTTTAGCCATGCAAAATTCCCCTTCTCTATTTTTCTCTAAAAGGCATGCCGAATAATACCAGCAGTTTTTCTGCCTGCTCATTATTTTTAGCCGTGGTCACTACCGTGATATCCATTCCCCTGAGCTTGTCGATCTTTTCATAATCGATCTCAGAGAAAATAGTCTGGTCCTTCAATCCCAGAGTATAATTGCCGCGGCCGTCAAAACTATTCCTGGGAATACCGCGGAAGTCGCGGATCCTGGGCAAAGCCACATTGATCATGCGGTCTATGAACTCATACATGATGTCCCCGCGCAGGGTTACCTTACAGCCAATGGGCATCCCTTCCCTGATCTTGAAGTTGGAGATCGATTTTTTTGCCCGGGTGACTACCGGACGCTGGCCGGTAATAGAGGACAGCTGTTTCACGGCAATATCTATCACCTTGATATTTTCCTTGGCATCACTGAGTCCCATATTGATCACAACCTTGGAAATCTTAGGTACTTCCAGCGCATTTTTGTATCCAAATTCACTTTTCATCGCCGGTATTATTTCTTTGGTATAAAAGTCCTTTAATCTGGGCATTACTTCTTCTCCTCGTAGTTTAAACTAGAATTTCTCCGCATTTCTTGCACATGCGCACTTTTTTACCGTCGGCCAGGGTGTCGATCTTGATCCTGGTGGGCTTATTACACTTGGTGCATAAGAGCATGACTTTACTGATATTGAGCGCGGCTTCCTGCTGGATGATCCCGCCGCCGCCTTTTTGCGGATTGGGACGGGAATGTTTTTTCACAAAGTTTACCTTGGAAACAATCACCTGGTTCTTTTCCGGGATCAGTTTCAAGACTTCGCCTTTTTTCCCTTTATCTTTGCCGCTGAGCACGATCACTTTATCTTTTTTCTTCAAATGCAACATTATTATAACTCCTGTTTTATTCTCTGTTTTTCTATACGCTACACGCTATCCGCTATACGCCGTTTTTCAAAGTACTTCCGGCGCTAAGGAAATGATCTTCATAAAATTTTTCTCACGCAATTCCCTGGCTACCGGGCCGAAAATACGGGTGCCCCTGGGTTCATTATTATCATCAATGATCACGGCGCTATTTTCATCAAAACGGATATAGGTACCATCTTCCCGGCGCAGCGGACGCACCGTACGGACAATTACGGCTTTGACCACGTCGCCTTTTTTGACCGGGGCCTGCGGAATTGCCGACTTCACGGCCGCGACAATGATGTCGCCGACACTGGCATACTTGCGCCGGGATCCTCCCAGGCACCTGATGCACATGATGGTTTTGGCACCGGAATTGTCTGCGACTATTAACATGCTTTGTGTCTGGATCATAATTATTTCGCCCTTTCTACGATTTCAACTAATTGCCAGCGTTTGGTTTTGCTTAACGGCCGGAATTCGACGATCTTTACGGTATCGCCGACTTTAGACTCATTTTTTTCGTCGTGTACTTTGAATGACGTGGTTTTCTTGATCAGCTTACCGTAGAGCTTATGCGCTACTTTACGCTCGGTGGTAACCACTCTGGTCTTATTCATTTTATCACTGACTACCTTGGCGATCTTGGTCCTTTTATTGGTCTTAGCCACTTATTTCTTCCTCCGTTCATTCATCAGCGTCTGGATCCGCGCAATGTTTTTGCGGATAATACCGAAACGCATGGGATTAGCCACTTTCTGATGAGTTACCTGCTGGATCTTCAACTGGAACATTTCATCTTTTAAGGAAAGATATTTATCCTGCAGTTCGTTATCAGTCAGGTTTCTTAAGTCTTTAGGAACAGTTTTATTTTTCGCCATACTAATCCTCACCTTGAGTTTAATCGATCCGGCTCACAAATCTTGTCTTGACGCTTAATTTTCCGCCTACCAGCTTCATGGCTTCCTTGGCTTGCTCCGCGGTCAATCCCTGCACTTCATACATGACGCGGCCAGGCTTGATCACTACCGCCCAATGATCCGGGTCCCCTTTGCCTTTTCCCATTCTGGTTTCTGCTGGTTTCCTGGTGATCGGCTTATCCGGGAAAATACGCACCCAGACCTTACCGCCTTTTTTGATAAAACGCATCAAAGCGACACGCGCCGCTTCTATCTGGCGGTCACTCACTTCTCCGCACTCAGTGGCCATTAAGCCAAATTCACCAAAGGACACTTTGTTGCCGCGGGTAGCTTTACCGCGCATGCGCCCGTGTTGTGTTTTACGATACTTGACTCTCTTGGGCATTAGCATTTTGAGCTCCTGTTTCAGTAGTAGTAGTATTCGCTTCCGTGTTTTCCTTGATTTCTTTCACTTCTTTTTTGGGTCTCTTTATTTCTTTCATGATCTCTTTCTTAAAGACCCATACTTTTATACCGATCTGTCCGTAAGTAGTAAAAGCTTCGGCAAAACCATAGTCGATATCTGCCCGCAGTGTGTGCAGCGGGATGCGTCCCTCTTTCATCCATTCCCGGCGGGCGATTTCCGCGCCGCCTAAACGGCCGCTGATCGCTACTTTGATGCCCAAAGCGCCGCCCTGCATGGCGCTATTAATGGCTTTTTTCATCGCTCTCCTAAAGGAGATCTGTTTCTCGATCTGGAAAGAAATATTGTCCGCGACCAATTGCGCGTCGGTTTCCGGGCTTTTCACTTCAATAATATTGATATAGACCTGCTTATCAGTGAGCGCCTGCAGATCAGTCTTGACGGTCTCGATCCCCTGCCCTCTTTCACCGATGACCCGTCCAGGACGGGCGGTGCTGATCTCAATACGGATAAATTTCCCGGTACGCTCGATCCTGATCCGGGAGACTCCGGCCAGTTTCAGTCTCTTCTTCATGAAGGCCCTGATCTTGATGTCTTCATGCAGTTGGCCGGCATAGTCCCGGGTGCTGAACCATTTGGAATCCCAGTCTTTGTTAATTCCTAATCTTAATCCTATCGGGTGAACTTTCTGACCCACTCCGAACCTCCCTCTGAACTACAAATTCTAATCACTAATATCGAAATTCTAAACACTGTTGTTTTGAACATTAATTATTTGAAAATTGTTTCGTATTTCCCCCTGCTGATCCCGATTTATCGGGATCAAGACCGCGGGGACAGGCGGGTTTAGATATTCGTATTTGCTCTCACTAATCAGCTACGACAATGGTAATATGAGCCGTCCGCTTCCTGATGGTGGCTCCTCTGCCCATGGCCATGGCCCGCATTCTTTTCATGGTCGGGCCATAACCGACATACGCATCTTTCACGGTCAATTTTTGTATATTTTTCTGTTTCGTATTAGCTACTGCAGACTTCAATACCTTGGTGACGATCTTGCCCGCTGCTTTGGTCGAAAATTTCAACAGGGTAAGCGCTTCCACCACATTTTTACCCCTGATCAGATCAGTCATCTGGGCTGCTTTCCGGGGTGATACACGCACAAAATTAGCTATCGCTTTAGCTTCCATTATTACCGGTGCTCCTTTTCACAAGTTAATCCCTTTGGGAACTTGCTGATTTCACAGATCTCAAAAAGACGATTACACAGAATTATATTAGGATTACAAATATCCTATACTATTAATTAAATCAGGTCTTTTCCGCTGCTTCCTTAGTATGCGCCGCACCATGACCCTTAAAGTATCTGGTCAGTGAAAACTCACCTAATTTGTGCCCGACCATGTTCTCGGTAACAAACACGGGAATGAATTTCCGGCCGTTATGAACGGCCAGAGTATGGCCGACAAATTCCGGGGTGATAGTGGAACGACGGGACCAGGTCTTGATCACTTCTTTTTTCTTGGCCCGGTTCATGACATCAATTTTTTTCATCAATTTTTCATCTACAAATGGTCCCTTGTACGATGACCTGGACATCTACTTTCCTCCTGATTAAATACAGTTTCGAGTTGCGAGTTGCGAGTTTTGCAAAACTACATTCCCCTGGCCCCTTTAGGGCGGTGATTCATGATAAATTGCTCGCTGGCTTTTCTTCTCCTGGTCTTGCCGCCTTTGGCCAGCTGTCCCCAAGGAGACTTCGGATGATTGGCGCCTTTACTCTTACCACGGCCGCCGCCATGCGGATGGTCTACGGTGTTCATCGCAGTACCGCGCACAGTAGGCCGAATGCCCATCCATCTACTGCGGCCAGCCTTGCCGATCACCATATTCTTATATTCAATATTGCCTACCTGCCCGATCGTGGCCAGGCAATTAACATTGACTACTCTCATTTCACCAGAGGCTAGTTTCAGTTGGGCATGGTTGCCTTCTTTGGCTAATAGCTGGGCAAAACCGCCGGCACTGCGCACCATTTTTGCTCCTTTGCCGGGTTCCAGCTCGATATTGTGGATGATCGTACCATCGGGAATATTTTTCAGGAACAGCGCGTTACCGACTTTGACATCAGCCTGGTCACCGCTGGATACTACATCGCCCACCTGCAAGCCCTCCGGCATGACGATATATCTCTTTTCCCCGTCTTTATATTGCAGTAAGGCGATCCGGGCATTACGGTTAGGATCATATTCCACCGCGACCACGGTCGCCGGAATATTATATTTTTCCCGGTAAAAATCCACTAAACGGTACATTCTTTTATGGCCGCTGCCTTTGTGCCTGACGGTCAGGGTACCTGAGTTGTTACGCCCGCCGGAAGAATTCAAGGTTACGATCAGCGATCTTTCCGGACGGCTCTTGGTAATATCCTTATTATCGATAGTAGTAATAAAACGACGCGACGCAGTAGTTGGTTTATACGTTTTTATTCCCATAAACTGATATTTCTCCTTTTATATTGCTAATACTTCCTATCTTATATCTTTCAGCCTTTAGCTTCCAGCATTCAGCAGATTACTTATGCCCCTTCAAAGAATTTAATTGTTTCGCCGGCTTTTATGGAGACAAAAGCTTTCTTCCAGTCCGCTCTCTTGCCCATAAACATGCCCATCCGGCGGACCTTGCCGCCTATTCTCATTGTATTAACCCTGGTCACTTTGACCTTAAACATTTTCTCTACTGCTTTTTTGATATCTTCTTTAGTGGCATCAATGTTGACTTTTAAGACATACTTGTTCTCTTTTTCTTTCAATAAGGTATTTTTTTCCGTATTGAGAGGCCCAATGATCACTTGGCTCAAATCTTTCATAGTTATTTCTCCTTGACCCTTGCTTCGAGGACAGCTAAGGCTTCTTTGGTAATTATCAGATGTTTGCTTTGCAGGATTTCATAGACATTTAGCTTAGTAGCAGCAGCCAATCCCAAAGACTGGATATTCCGGGAAGCCCGAGCCAGGTCAGTAGTGACTTTATCTACTACCAGTAGGGTGAGCCCCTGCACTTTCAGCTTCTTAAGCAGCTGTCCGACATTCTTTGTTTTCGGCTGGGCTAATTCCAGCTTATCCAGGATGATAATCCCATTATCATTGGCTTTGGAGGAAAGAGCCGAGATCAAGGCTGCCTGTTTTTTCTTTGCCGGTACATCATATTTGTAGTTGCGGGGACGAGGCCCGAAAATGATGCCGCCGTGCCGCCACAATGGTGACCGGGTACTGCCGGCCCGCGCCCGGCCAGTGTGTTTCTGCTTATACGGCTTGATACCGCCGCCGGATACTTCACCGCGAGTTTTGGTAGAGACTGTGCCCAGGCGCTGGTTCGCTAATTGCATGGTAACGACTTCATGCAAAACCGTGGCATTTATTTTTTGGTCAAATAATCTAGATGATAAAGCAAGTGTACCTGTTTTCTCACCCTTAAAATTAAATACATCTACTTCAGACATACCTTATCTCCTTTAGAAATACTGGTTACACTAATTTTTTCTTAGAGGGTTTCTTCACCAATTTTTGATCGGTGCTTTTAGCTTTGACCACTTCTTTCTTATGTTTTAAAGCCTTAGTGGTTTTCTTGATCATGACCAAACCCTTATTGTTGCCAGGAATGGCCCCTTTGATCAACATTATATTGTTAGCCGGGTCAATATCCACGATCTCCAATTTAATCGTCGTCCTTTGCACATTACCCATTTGTCCGGGCAACCCTAGTCCTTTTAGTACGCGTGAAGGGTAACTTGACGCGCCGATCGAGCCAGGCTTGCGATGGAACATGGACCCGTGTGTAGAACGCCCGCCGGTATAGCCGCACCTTTTGATCACGCCGGCATAACCTTTTCCTTTGCTAATGCCGGTGACATCCACATAATCGCCGACCTGGAAAATATCCAGCTTGATCTCCTGGCCGACATTGNNGCATAAAAGCCTTTACGGCATTTATTCAGGTTTTTTTCTCTTTTTTGCCCGAAGCCGAGCTGGATAGCATTATAGGCATCCTTCACCATCATCTTCTTGCCTATTACTATGCATGGGCCGGCCTGTACTACGGTCACCGGAACAATTCCTCCCTGGCCGTCAAATACCTGGGTCATACCAATTTTTCTGCCGAGTAATCCTTCCAACATGTAAAGCTCCCTATGATTTTATTTCTACATCCACACCCGCCGGCAGGTTGATCTTCATTAAAGCATCTACCGTATTAGGGGTGGGATTGATAATATCGATCAGTCTTTTGTGGATCCTCATCTCAAATTGTTCCCGAGATTTCTTATCAGTATGGGGAGAACGCAGAACAGTATATTTGCTGATCTTGGTCGGCAAAGGTATCGGTCCGATAATTTTAGCCCCAGTCCGCCTGACCGTTTCCACGATTTCCTGTAATGACTGGTCCAATATTTTATGATCGTACGCTTTTAGCCTGATACGTATTTTTTCTGCTGACATTTTTTTCTCCCCAGTTTTTTTCCGCCAGAGGCGGATCCGCCAAGTTTAATGGCGGAAAGTGCTAATTCCTGTTAATACTTCACACTTTTCACTTTCAACTTTATACTGCTTTTTTGTCATTACTCAACGATTTCCGAGACGACACCGGCGCCGACAGTATGGCCGCCTTCACGGATAGCAA
>DJVG01000020.1:63811-74689 GCA_002441095.1 Elusimicrobia bacterium UBA6262 | reverse complement strand
CCGATCATAGCCCCGGTTAATGACCAGGGTAAGTTCACTAATGATGTCAAGGACTTTGCCGGCCAATTCGTTTTTAAGGCGAATGAGCCGATCAGAAAATTATTAGAGGGCAAGGGCCTGCTGGTCCATACAGAAGATATTACCCATTCTTATCCGCATTGCTGGCGTTGCAAGAGGCCAGTGATATTCCGGGCCACTGAACAGTGGTTCCTGGGAGTGGACAGGAACAATTTACGCCAGGAATTACTGGCCAATATTAAGAAGGTAACCTGGGTGCCTGAACTTGGGGAAAAACGCATTGCCAGTATGGTCGAACAACGGCCGGACTGGTGTCTCTCCAGGCAACGCTACTGGGGCATGCCTATACCTATTTTTTATTGTAAGGAATGCAATACTGACCTGATGGATGTGGAAGCGATAGAAGCAGTGGAAAACATGGTACGCCAAGAGGGCAGTGACAGCTGGTATATAAAAACAGCAGAAGAGATCCTGCCGGCAAAAATAAAATGTCCTAAATGCGGCAGCCGCAATTTCCGCAAGGAAACTGATATTCTCGATGTCTGGTTTGATTCCGGGGTAAGTCATACCGCGGTCTTAAAGCACCCGGAAATATTTCCCGGTGTGGTTTGGCCCAGCGATATGTACCTGGAAGGCAGTGACCAGCACCGCGGTTGGTTCCAGACTTCGCTGATCACGTCAGTAGCTGCGACCGGTAAAGCCCCCTATAAAACTGTGTTGACGCATGGTTTTACTGTAGATGGTGAAGGAAAAAAGATGAGCAAATCGCTGGGCAATGTTATCAGCCCGCAGGATATTTATTCACAGCAGGGCGCGGATATTATCCGCCTGTGGGTGTCCAGCGAAGATTACACTGAAGACGCTCGCCTTTCGCCGGATATTATCAAGCGTTTGACTGAAGCGTATCGCAAGATCAGGAATACCGTCAGGTATTTCCTGGCTAATACCTCTGATTTTGACGCCGCTAAAGATACTGTTCCTTATGCCCAGCTGACGGATATAGATAAATGGGCCTTGCATAAATTACAGGAACTGGTAACTGAAGTGACTCGGGCTTATGATTCCTACCAGTTTCACCAGGTATATTCAAAGATCTATAATTTTTGCGTTGTCGCCATGAGCTCTTTTTACCTGGATGTGCTTAAAGACCGGCTCTATACCTTTAAAAAGGATGGTTTAGCCAGGAGATCAGCCCAGACTGTCCTCTATGAGATACTGGGAACCTTGGCCCGGATGCTGGCTCCGGTCCTGTCTTTTAGCGCTGAAGAGATCTGGCGGTATATTCCGGGACAGACAAAAGAAAAAAGCGTATTCCTGACGAATTTTCCTAAGCCAAAGAAAGAATACCTGAACAATGAACTGGTGGCAGAATGGGATTCGCTATTAATACTGCGCGGCGCCATATCAAAGGCCCTGGAAATAGCCCGGCGCGATAAGATCATCAATAGCTCTTTAGAGGCTAAAGTACATATTTATTTGCCGGCCAATCATGAACTAACCGGAGTACTCAATAAATTTGCTCCTTCCTGGCCATCCATCTTGATCGTTTCGCAGTCAGAGTTACCGGATGGACCACTGCCAGGTGATAAAGTATTTATTTCCCCGGAAATAACCGGGTTGCAGGTGCTGGTGAATAAAGCAGAAGGAGCCAAGTGTGCCCGCTGCTGGAATTATAGCCAAGCTGTAGGCCAGGACCAGGAACATCCTGAAATTTGCGAGCGTTGCCTGCCGGTGGTGACGGGAAAGGATCATAGCGCGTGCTCTTGATAATCTTTTTTTTACTAGTGTTGTTGGCTGACCAGTATACTAAACTGCTGGTACAGCAGGATATGATCGTTGGCCAGAGTATCCCGGTCATCCATAAGATCTTCCATTTTACTTATGTGCAAAACAGCGGCGGGGCGTTCGGTATCCTGCGCGGCCGGACTAATCTTTTTATTATTGTTTCAATTATCGTGATCCTGTTCATAGTTTACTTTATGTTCAAGGAAGAAAAGAAAGATTATTTTGTCAAAGTAGTCTGCTCTTTTGTCCTGGGCGGTGCGGTTAGCAACCTGATCGATCGCCTGAGATTGGGGTATGTGGTTGATTTCGTGGATTTTCAAGTATGGCCGGTGTTTAATATAGCTGATTCCGCGATCAGTATCGGCATGGTGTTGTTATTCATTCGCTTGTTTTTTAAAAAAGATGATCCGCCAAAACCTCTGCAAGAAAAAGGAGGAAAATAAGTGCATCCTATTTTCCTGCAATTAGGTTCACTGGTTATTCATACCTATGGCATATTGGTGGCGCTGGGCTTTCTGGCGGCCATCATCCTGGCCAGTAATAAAGCGCAGGAATTCCAGGTTGACCGGGATTTTGTTTATGATCTGAGCTTCTGGATATTATTGGCTGTCTTAGCCGGAGCCCGTGCCTTGGAAGTGATCACCAATTTTTCATATTACCGGTCGGAGCCCTTGAGAATACTGAAACTCTGGGAAGGCGGGCTAAGTTTTTTCGGCGGTTTAGCTGGCGGCGTCCTGGCCGGCGTGGTCTATGTTAAACACAAAAAATTATCAGTCTGGCACATTGGCGATCTTATTGTCCCATATTTGGCATTAGGGCAGGCGATCGGCAGGATCGGCTGTTTTTTTGCCGGCTGTTGTTACGGCAAGGTATGTAATGCGTCCTGGGCGGTGCATTTTAATCATCCCCAGTCACTGGCTCCCACCGGTATTCCCTTGCACCCAGCCCAGATATACGCATCCCTGGCTGACTTTTTAATATTTCTTATTTTACTTAATGCCGGCAAAAAGCGGGCATTTTCCGGACAGATCTTCCTATTATATTTTATCCTGTACGGCGCCGTCAGGTTTATCATTGAGTTTTATCGCGGCGATAATCCGGCAGTCTGGCAGGGTTATACCTTGTACCAGATCTTCAGTATCGTGATCCTGGTTATAGCAGGGACTATATATACAATAAAATGGAAAAAACAAAAGAACAAATAATAGAATTCAATGCCGCTAAGAATAGCCGCCTGGATATACTGCTGGCGGAAAAACTATGCCAGTCCAGGGCTTTGGCACAGAAAATTATCCGCGAGCAGGGTGTTTGCCGGATAGCGCCCAGCAGGAAAATAATAAAAAAGACCGGCTATAAAACCAGTGCTGGGGAAATTTTCCAGGTAAACCTGCCTGAACTTAAGGAATTACCGCTGGCTGCTGAAAATATACCGCTATCCATCTTATATGAAGATAAAAACCTGATCGTGCTTGATAAGCCAGCCGGCATGATGGTGCATCCCGTAGGCCGGATAAAGACCGGCACTCTGGTCAATGCTCTTTTAGAACACTGCCAGGGCCTTTCTCAGGTCGGTGGCTATATTCGCCCGGGAATCGTGCACCGGCTGGACAAGGATACCAGCGGCGTGATGGTCATAGCCAAAAGCGATGCTGTCCACCAGCATCTTTCTAAACAGTTTTCCCGCGGACAGATAAAAAAGACTTACCTGGCTTTGGTACACGGCAGGGTGGCTAGCCGTCACGGAATGATCAACGCCCGGATCATACGCGGCCGTACTGACCGCACCAAAATGAAAGTATCTGCCGCTGGCGGCCGGCCGGCAATCA
Source organism: Elusimicrobia bacterium UBA6262 (assembly GCA_002441095.1). GTDB lineage: Bacteria > CAYTYR01 > UBA6262 > UBA6262 > UBA6262 > UBA6262. The sequence continues at coordinate 71,060 of DJVG01000020.1, read as the reverse complement.
CAGAGTACGAAGTAGTGAAACAGTATCAGGATATGGCCCTGCTCCGGTTATTTCCCAGGACCGGCCGCACCCATCAAATACGGGTGCACCTGGCTTTCATCGGCCATCCGATAGTCGGTGACTGGAAGTATGGGCACCAACTGCCTGGCAGCAAATCAGGTCGTCAGTTATTGCATGCTGAAAGTATCTCTTTTATCCATCCAGAGACAAAAGAACATCTCCGGTTCCAAGCCGAACTGCCGGCAGATCTTAAAGACGCCCTGATAAATCAGGACGTCTTGTAATCAATAAGTTTCCGAAGGATAACTTATTACATGAAATGGCTTAAAAAATTATTCAACCAGGAACCTAAACAAGTGACGGTCAGCGGCTTTATCAGCGATATAGAAACTAAGCTGGAAAAGTTCAAGCTGAATGAAAAAACCGTAAGTAAAATGGCTGACCGGGTCAAGGAACTGGATACTGATATCAAATCCTTCAAGGAGAGGATAGAGGAGTTTTCCCGGGAAAATGAACGCCTGGATGACCTGGCACAAAAGATCATTGAAGTTGTTTCGCACATTTACAGCATGGACACGCGCCTGGCTCAATTGGAAAAGAAGATCGATCAAATACAGAAAGAAGTCGGCTTGGAAGAACATGGTCCGGAAGGGGAGCTGAAAAAGAAACCTTCTGAAAAGCAATCTACTTTCGAATTATAACACGGATATTAATATGTACCAAAAACGATTTTATCGCGACCAGTTTAAAAAAAGTGAAATGGAATATTTTGAGCTGGCGATCAAAGAGAGTGATTTGTTTGTTGGCGTGAGCAAGGCAACAGCTGAAATTAAGGAATTAGCCAGGGAGAAATTAACGCAATTAAGACAGGAACTGGAAAACTATATCGCCGAGAATCCGTTATTTGAAATCACCTTTAAGCCAGTCAATATCGGTCCGGGAGCTCCTGAAGTAGTGCGGCGGATGGCCCGGGCGGCCCAGCTGGCAAAAGTCGGGCCAATGGCCAGTGTCGCTGGCTGCCTGGCAGAAATGGTGGGAGAATCACTGCTCAGCCTGTCCACGGAAGTGATCGTGGAAAATGGCGGGGATATTTACCTGGCCTCGACCAAACCAAGGATCATTGGGGTGTATGCCGGGGACTCAAAATTCAGCGGGAGACTGTCGCTGGAGATCGCCCCGGGAGAAACACCGGTAGGGATTTGTTCTTCCAGCGGCACGATCGGGCACTCGGTGAGCCTGGGAAAGGCTGATACCTGCCTGGTTAAAAGCCGGTCTGCTGCCCTGGCAGACGCCTATGCTTCAATCCTCGGGAATATGGTTAAAACCAAAGCAGATCTGCCCCTGGCCTTGGACCTGGCAAAATCACTTTCTGATCTGGATGGGGTGCTGATCATTATTGAAAATGAAATGGGAATATGGGGTAATATTAAATTGGTAAAATGATTACCCGCCAAAAAGCGTCGGCGGGCGCAGCACAGATTAAGAAAGTAGAGGAAGTATGAAAAAAGGAAAGCTGATCGTCTTATCTGGACCGTCAGGAACCGGTAAAACAACGTTATGCCGTGAATTGGTAAAACGTATTCCTGGCCTGGTATTTTCTATTTCCGTCACCACCAGGGACAAAAGGCCCGGCGAAAAAGACGGCTATGATTATTATTTCCTGGCACCGGCGGAATTTAAAAGAAAAATAAAAGCCCGGGAATTCCTGGAATGGGCTAAAGTATACAACCAATTTTATGGTACGCTTAAAAAGCCCATCACTGATAACCTGGCCCAAGGTGTGAGTGTCCTGCTGGATATAGATATGCAGGGAGCCTTACAGGTCAAGGATAAGTTTCCCCAGGCTGTTTTAATATTTATCCTGCCGCCCAGTTTGGCAGAACTACATCAGCGTTTAATCCGGCGCAAGAGAGATTCATTAGCCACTATTGCCAGGCGGATGAAACAAATAGAGGAGGAGATGAAGTATATACCGCAATATGATCAGGTAGTCATTAATAAGGACCTGGCCAAAACCGTCAAGAGCCTGCAAGCTATAATAAAGAATTCGAGAAATTCGAGGTAATTAGCGTAATTAGCAAATAAAAAAGGAGTGTGCAAACGTGAATGAGCAGAAGCACAGCGAAATAGCAGAAACGCCGGTACAGAATATTGTGGGAAATAAATACAAGGTAGTGCTTGCTTCCTCTGAAGAAGCCAAAAAGATGAAGCTGACAGATAAGGATAATAGCGCCAGCTTGGGCAAAATATCCATTGAAGCGATGAATAAAGTCCTCGTAAAAGCCAATAAGAAAAAAGACAAGGCAGAAGCAGAAGAATTGGCGGCAGAAAAGGAATAAATAATGCTGAAAGGCAAGGAAATTGTCGTCGGGATCACTGGCGGCATTGCCGCGTACAAGGCTGCTTATATTGTCAGCCGGCTGAAAAAAGAGCAGGCCAGGGTGACTGTAGTAATGACCAGGATGGCCCAGGAGTTTGTCACGCCGCTGACTTTCCAGTCTTTAACTGCCAACATGGTCATTACTGATCTGGTCATGACTCCAAAACAATGGGAGATCGAGCATATTGCCCTGGCTAAAAAAGCCGATATTGTGCTCATTGCGCCGGCTACGGCTAATTTTATTGATAAATGCGCCGCTGGTATTGCCGATGACTTCCTGAGCACGCTGGTATTAGCGACTAAGGCGCCCATACTGGTCTGTCCGGCAATGAACAAGAACATGTATGAGAATCAGCTGGTACAGGAAAATATCCAGAAGCTGGCTAAGAGAAAAATGACCATTATTGAGCCGGAAACCGGGCGCCTGGCTTGTGGTGACGAAGGCGCAGGCCGTTTAGCCGGTGAAGAAAAAATATTGGACGCTATTCGCTCTATCCTCATTCCGCACGCTGATTTCCAGGATAAAACCATCCTGATCACTGCCGGTCCCACGCAGGAACCGCTGGACGCTATCCGCTTTATTTCCAACCGGTCTAGCGGAAAAATGGGGTATGCCCTGGCCAGGGAGGCGGCATTGCGCGGGGCAGAAGTGATCCTGGTCACCGGCCCGACTACCTTGATACCGCCCAAAGAAGCAACGGTGATTCATGTCCAAACAGCTTTGGAAATGTATGAACAGGTATTAGCCCATTACCAGGAGGCAGACATTGTCATTGCTGCCAGCGCCGTGGGAGATTTCCGGCCGCGGAATTTAGTGCCGGGAAAGATAAAGAAGAAAAACCAGCTAAACCTCGCCTTGATCGTTAATCCTGATATTCTGCAAGAGCTTGGCAAACGGAAAAAGAAACAATTACTGGTCGGTTTTGCCGCTGAAAGCAGCAACCTTGAGATTAATGCCAGAAAAAAAATGAAAGCCAAGAGCCTGGATTTGATCATTGCCAATAAAATTGAAGATGGCTTCAGCAAGAATACTAATAAAGTAATACTGCTGTGGGGTAAAAATGGCCGGAAAGCCTTACCTGTATTACCAAAAGAAAAAGTAGCCAAAGAAATTCTGGATAAGATAAGTGCCTATCGTATAGAAATAAAGAGATAATAAGCAAAGGGAAAATATCCCCCTTTAAAAAAGGGGGATCGCTATTTAAGGTGGAATATGGACAGTGAATTACAGCAGGTGATTAAGGATTTTAAGGCTTATTTACAGCAAGAGAAAAAAAAGGGATTGACCGCGGTCCCGGTATTGGTCAAGGCAGTAAAGGAAGGCAAGAAGCCTGCCGCCATAGACCTGTCCAAAATAATGACCTTGGAAGAATTATATCAGCAATTCTCCCAATGCCAGAATTGCCCCCTGGGACGGACCAGGAATAAAATTGTGTTCGGCGAGGGGGAGGCGCAGGCCCGGTTAATGTTTATTGGCGAAGGGCCGGGCTTTGATGAAGACCAGACCGGCCGGCCTTTTATCGGGAAAGCTGGTCAGCTCCTGACTAAAGCCATAGAAACAACAATTAACTTGAAACGCGAAGAAGTATATATCGGCAATATAGTAAAATGTCACCCTATGAAAAACCCGGACCAGCCGACAATGCGCAGTAATGACCGCCCGCCAACAGCGGAGGAAATGGAGGCCTGTATACCGATCATTACCCGGCAGATAGAGATAATTAAGCCGGATATCATCTGCCTTTTGGGCAGGACCGCAGCCCAGGCAATTCTCCGGTCCAATGCCGGTATTCATGAATTACGCAATAAGTTCCATACCCTGAACTTTGCCGGTAAAGATATTGAGTTGATAGCTACTGTCCATCCTGCCAGCTGCCTGTATGATCCCGCCAATAAGAAATATGTTTGGGAAGATTTCAAGAAAATAAGAGATTTTCTGAAAAGGGCCTAAAGCATGAATAATTTTGCCAAAGTCATAATTCCCGGCATTGCTCTCGACCGGATATTTGATTATGCGGTTCCGCCGGAAATAAGGGATAGCATCCAGGCCGGACAACTCGTGAAAGTTAATTTCGGCCACCAGGACATCGAAGTCGTAGTCGCAGAATTATTGCCGCAAAGCAAAATCCCCAAAGCTAAAAATATCCTCAGTATTTTATCACCCCAACCGATAGTGAATGAGCCCATGTTAAGACTTACCCGCTGGATAGCAGACCACTATTTTTGTTCCTGGGGTGAAGCTCTTGAAGCCTGCTTAATAAAAACAGTAAAAACTAAAAAGTCAGAGCGAAAAACAGTAACAGCAGAAACAGTAATGGAGTTGCCGGGATTATTGACCGGAGAACAGAACAGGATCCTCGAGCAGCTAAAAACTTTATTGCAAGATCCGAATAGTAAGCCAGTCCTATTATGGGGCGGACTGGCCAGTGAACGGATCAGGATGTACCTGGAATTGGTTGAGGATTTACTGAAAAGCCGGCAACAGGTCCTGATCATAGTCCCGCAAATCGAGAGCCTGGATTTATGGCAGCATCACTTTGCTGCGCGGTATCCTGGCCGGGTCGTTTCTTTGCACAGTGGCCTTTCCGCCGGAGAAAAATACCGGTCTTGGGAAGAAATAAAGACAGGAGATGCTTCCATTATCCTGGGTACCAGAATGGCGTTATTTTGTAATTTTCAAAGGCTTGGGCTCATGATCATGGAAGATGAGCAGGACACTGCCTACAAATCAGACCAGAAGCCCATGTATCATACCCGTACCGTTATCGAAAAAAAAGCTGAATTGGAAAAAATACCCCTGATCTTATCGACATCTGCACCTTCAGTGGAGAGCTATTATAAGGCTATTGTCGATGATTACAATTTTCTGAAAATCGGTAATCTCTTTGACCAGGAAGCAGTAAAAATCCAGATACAAGAATTACCTAAACGCAGCAAGAAAGATACGCCGGTTTATCTTAGCCAGTCTTTTATCCAGGCTATTGAAATGAGGTTAAAGAAACAGGAGAGGGCGATCGTTTTTGTCAATATGCGTGGCTATTCTACCTATGTATATTGCCGCGCGTGCAAATTTGTAATAAGATGCCCTGATTGTGATGTAGCCTTGACTTTAAGCGCGGAAAAGAATAAATTGTATTGCCGCTATTGCCAGCATACCCAAAAGCACACTACAGAGTGCCCGTCCTGTCATACCCAGCATCTTGAACCGGTCGGTTTTGGCGCTGATACAGTGACTGCGGTATTACAGGAGATTTTTCCGCAGGCAATAATAAGACGGGCTGATGCCCAGACCTATGACCAGATCAAAAATCTGAAAGATGTTGATATTATTGTTGGTACACAAGTCTTGAATAAGTTTGATTATTTCCCGAAAGCCACATTCCTGGGGATTTTACTCGTAGATTTATTGCTAAACCTGCCGGATTTCCGGTCTGCTGAGCATACCTTCCAGAATTTGATCGGATTGGTCCAGCGGCTGGATAGTGCCAAGGGAGACACGGCAGTGATGATCCAGGCCGAGAATATAGGTCATTACCTCATGGAATCCTTAAAGAATCAGGATTGGGCCAGTTTTTACCGGCAGGAGCTGGAATTCCGCAAACAGCTGAAATATCCGCCGTTCGGAAGCCTGGCCCAGGTAGAGGTTAGGGGAGTTGATAACGAAAAAGTGGAAAAAGCCGCACTGGAATTAGCTGAGAAATTCAGGAAATCAACGATCAAAGTATATGGCCCGGCGCCGTCATTCAGGGCTAAATTACGGGGACAATACCGCCAGCATATTATGTTGAAATCAACCAGCCATAACGCGTTGATCAAGGTATTGCAAAAAGTGAAACCAAACAAGCGCACCGCAGCCATTACCATTAGCACTGATGTCGATCCGGTTGAAGTGCTCTAAATAAGGAGATCAGGTAATCAGGAGACCAGGTTGTGGGGATCAGTATATCAGGTTATCAGGGAATCAGGAAATAAAAATACTAGCACTTCCTGATGTCCTGATCTTCTGATATCCACCTCCTGATACCCTGATACTCTGATAACCGTAATGCCAAGATATTAAGAAAAGAGGATGTAAATGCACAAATATCTGCCTATATTGAAAATAGCAGCGCGGACATTTTTAATCGTGTTCCTGCTGAGCTGTATCGGCCAGTTTGTGTTTGACCGTGTTTATGGCCAGGGGGCACCATTTGAATATGGCCATAAGTTTTATTTTTTTAACCGGGCCAAATCATTAATGCCGATATCTCCTGAATTGTATGCCAAGGCAGCGACCTTGGAAGAGCTATTTTACGGTTCACTGGTATTAGCTATGCTGTTAAATGTCCTATATGAGTACGAAAAACGGAAAATGGTATTATAATAATTAAATTGACATATAATGATAAATAACATAAAATAAAAAAAATAATACTATATAAAAACACAAGGGGGAGCAGAATGCGAAAAGTTGTGCGCGTCATAATGGCTGGCAGTATACTGGTGTTGATGTTGCTGGGATATAGCAGCCTGTATGCCTGGACAATCTCGACCGTAGATTCAACCGGAATTGTGGGCACTTATACCTCGATTGCGCTGGACAGCAGCGGCTATCCGCATATATCATATTATGATGATTTTACTAACTATGACCTCAAGTATGCCAAGTGGAATGGGAGCGCCTGGTCCATCGAGACAGTTGATGCAACCGGAAATGTGGGCTTTTATACCTCTATTGCTTTGGACAGCAGCGGCTATCCGCATATATCATATTATACTAGTACCAGCGGTGACCTCAAGTATGCCAAGTGGAATGGGAGCGCCTGGTCCATCGAGACAGTTGATGCAACCGGAGATGTGGGTTCTTATACCTCCATTGCGCTGGACAGC
>DJVG01000020.1:63485-63758 GCA_002441095.1 Elusimicrobia bacterium UBA6262 | reverse complement strand
CATATATCATATTATACTAGTACCAACGAGAACCTCAAGTATGCCAAATGGACTGGGAGCGCCTGGTCTATAGAAACAGTGGACTCAACCGGAGCTGTTGGTTATTATACCTCCATTGCGCTGGACAGCAGCGGCTATCCGCATATATCATATTATACTAGTACCAGCGGTGACCTCAAGTATGCCAAATGGACTGGGAGCGCCTGGTCTATCGAGACAGTTGATGCAACCGGAGATGTGGGCTTTTTTACCTCCATTGCGCTGGACAGCAGC
>DJVG01000020.1:0-63409 GCA_002441095.1 Elusimicrobia bacterium UBA6262 | reverse complement strand
AGCGGCTATCCGCATATATCATATTTTGATGTTACTAACTATGACCTCAAGTATGCCAAATGGACTGGGAGCGCCTGGTCAATGGAGACAGTGGACTCAACCGGAGCTGTGGGTTATTATACCTCCATTGCGCTGGNNGCTGGACAGCAGCGGCTATCCGCATGTATCATATTATGATGCTGCCAACGAGGACCTCAAGTATGTCAAGTGGAATGGGAGCGCCTGGTCCACAGAAACCGTGGACTCAAACGGAAGTGTGGGCTCTTATACCTCGATTGCGCTGAATGGTGACGATGTGCCAAATATTGCCTATTATGATAATAACAATGCTGATCTTAAATATGTAAAAGCTAATGCTAGGCCAACCCTGACCTACACTGCTGAAACCAACTATAGCACCAGCGGAGTGTATCCGCTCAGCGGAGATGTTTCCACCAGCTTTGTCTACCGGGTAAAATATACTGATGCAGACAATGACGCGCCCAAGAGCGGCTATCCGAAAGTACACATCAAGAAAGGCGGGACAGCTATCACTGGCAGTCCCTTCACGATGACAGAGGTAGAGAGCAGTGATACGACTTACACCGACGGCAAGCTGTACACCTACTCCAAGAGCGGCCTGACGGCAGGCACTGACTATACCTATTACTTTGAGGCTCTGGATGCCAATGACGGCACCGCCACTGGCGCAGGCACGACGGCAACAGACAATCCGGATGTCAGTAATCCGGATGTCAGCAACAACGTGCCGACCCTGGACTACACCGGAGAGTCTGGCTACACCGCCAGCGGGGTCAAACCACAAAGCGGGGACACGGCGCTAAGCTTTGTCTACCGGATAAAATATACTGATGCCGACAATGACGCGCCCAAGAGCGGCTATCCTAAACTGCATATCAAGAAAGGCGGTACAGCTATCACTGGCAGTCCTTTCACGATGGACGCAGTGGAGAGAAGTGATACCACCTACACCGACGGCAAACTGTACACCTACTCCAAGAGCGGCCTGACGGCAGGCACTGACTATACTTACTACTTCGAAGCCTTGGATGCCAATGATGCTGCTGCCACTGGTGCGGTAACCAGTGCCTTGAATGGTCCGGAAGTAACAGTTGTTACAACTACTGCTGAGATCAAGGTGCAGGGCGGCGAGAACGGCGCAATCAAGCCGCGGCACGGAGAACAGGCGCAGATCATGATTACTGCCGAGGGCTCAGGCCAGGTAGCTGTCAAGGTCTATACCATGCGCGGGGAATTAGTCTGGGAAACAAGCGTCGAGGTCCAACCCGGGATACGGGAGACCGTGCTCTGGTCCTGCCGGAACGCAGTCCAGGAAGTAGTGGCCTCGGGCATCTACCTGGTACATATCCAGGGAGCTGGCTTAGACGAGAAGAAAAAAATTGCGGTTGTGAAGTAGGGGGGGAAAGATGAACATCAAAAAACTGATCATAGCGTTAAGCCTCATGACAATCACCGCATTGCCGGCTCTCCTATTGGCCGAGACCGGCCTGTCCGGAGGCATCATACTGCTGCAGCCAGTCAGCGCCAAAGCCACAGCTTTGGGCGAAGCCTATGTTGCCAGCAGCAACGATGTTTTCGGCTTCAGCTACAATCCGGCCCAGGAGATCCAGGACCGGCAGTTCTCAGCGCATTTCCACCAGGGCCTGCTGGAGGACAGCTTCAGCGCCTTTGGTTTAGCCGTACCATTATCCTTTGGCAGTTTAGGCGTCAATATCCTGCACTACAATGGCGGGCCGATCGAACTGCTGACTGCGGCTGGTGATGAGCGCAGTGTGAAAGCGCAGTCAGACCTGGTTGGCCTCTTATCCCTGAACCGGAAGCTGGGCCAGGTTATCCTCGGCGGCAGTTTGAAATACCTGAGCTCCGAGCTCATCGAAGAATACTCAGACAGCACATTCCTGTTTGATGTCGGAGCCAAGTACCTCTACAGCGAGCAGCTGCAATTTGGCGCGGCTCTGCAGAACCTGGGTGGGCAGATCAAGTACCTGGATGAGCAAGAACCTCTGCCGTCGCTGTTCCGGATTGGGGCTATCTACAGACACAAAGCTTTGACCGCGGAGCTGGACGCAGTGAAGATCTATGATGAAAGCTATATCAAGAAGCATCTTGGTTTTTCCTACCAGTTACTGGATGTCTTAACCCTGTTGGCGGGGTACAAGTTCGGCTATGATTCAGAGGATCTCTCCCTGGGCTTAGGCTTTACGCAGGAATGGTTCAGCTTTAACTATGCTTTTGTGCCCTATGCTGACCTGGGTGATGTGCATACTATTTCCCTGGGTGTGAAGTTCTAGTTGATACCCAATATTATCTTGACAAGCTAGGCAAAATATGCTAATTTTATCTTAGTCATATGAAAGACGTAAAGTCACGGAGACTGCCACGGCGTCAAAGATATGACTAAACTTGGGAAGGCACCAGCGTGATTTTCTCAGGTTTCCTAGCCAGGGAACCGGGTCTACTCTAATACAGTAGACCCGATTCATTTTTAATAAGTACGATTACACATCCGCCTGAGGCGGACAGGTATTTTGAGAGAGATTCCACAGATTTCTTAATCGGTGTAATCTATTTCGAAATCAGTGTAATCAGATAATGTTTTTAATTGACATTTAGGTTAAAATAGTATATATTTAAAAAGGCAATCTACTATAATATATGTGGATTGCCTTAACTTATTTTTTTAAGGATTTAGTCTTAGGTGTTTTATGAGTATAATGTCCATAAAAACCTACGGGGATCCTTGTCTCCGTAAGAAAAATGAAGATATAAAGGAAGTCACGCCGGAAGTGCTTAAACTGGTGAATGATATGCTGGAAACCATGTATGCGCACAAAGGAGTTGGCTTAGCCGCTCCGCAAGTAGGTGTAAATAAGAATTTATTGGTTGTTGATATCGGGGATATGTCGGGCAAGCATGAATTAGTTGTCTTGATCAACCCTGAATTGCTGTCTAAAGAAGGGGCAGAGATAATGGAAGAGGGTTGCCTGTCCTGCCCCAGAGCTTCCGTGAAAGTGAAGCGGGCTAAGAAAACAGTAGTACAAGCCCTCAATCAGAGGGGTGAAAAGATCATCCGTGAGGACAGCGGCTTTTTATCGCGGGCGATCCAGCATGAGATGGACCATTTAAAGGGTAAATTAATTGTTGATTTCGCTGGCTTCCTCGAAAAGATCAAACTCAAGAGCAAAATGAAAAAAGCAACTAGTTAGGGAGTAGTATGCGGGTCATTTTCATGGGTACGCCCAAATACGCGGTACCTTTCCTGCAGTCACTGTTGGATATGGGAGAGGATATAGTCGGTGTAGTGACCATGCCTGATAAGCCGGTAGGACGGAAGCAGGAAATACAAGAACCCCCGGTAAAAGTATTAGCCCAGAAAAAGAACATTCCGGTGTTTCAACCGGTAAAAATAAATGAAACCAGTTCTTTGGCAGCATTAAAAAGCCTGAATCCCGACTTGGCAATCGTAGTCGGTTTTGGACAAATATTGAGCCAGAAATTATTAGATTTGCCTAAACAGGGCACGATCAACGTCCATTTTTCTCTTTTGCCTAAATACCGCGGCGCCAGCCCGATCCAGGCCGCCATCATCAAGGGGGAAGAAAAGACCGGCATTTCGACTATGTTCCTGGTCAGGAAATTGGACAGTGGCCCGGTGCTCTTGCAAAGGGAAGTTCCCATCGAGCAAAAAGACACAACTGTCACCCTGACTGAAAAGCTGACCAAGGCTGGCGTAGAGGTTTTACAGGAGACCATAGCGCTGATCAGGCAAGGGAAAGCTGAAGCAAAACCGCAGGATGAATCACAATCTTCTTATGCCGCACTGCTAGTCAAGGAAAGTGGCCTGATAGACTGGCAAAAGAATTCCCGGGAATTATATAATTTCGTCCGCGGGATGTATCCCTGGCCGGGGGCATTCACGTTTTATGAACACGGCGGCAGGAAACATATGCTGAAGATCTGGGAAGCCGAAGAAATACCCAGGATTGAATTGAATCATAAAACGGCGGCCAACGGAACGATCCTGGAGATATTAAAAAATCATGGATTTGCGGTAAAGTGCGAACAGGGCGGCCTGCTTTTGACCAGGGTGCAATCTGAAGGCGGTAAAGTGATGCCTGCTTATAACTTTGTCATAGGTCATCATCTCAAGAAGGGCGATGTGCTAGGGACACTAAAATGAACTGGTTTATTTACAATATATATTTCCCCGTAGTACTATTGGCCGGAAAAATACTCCGGATCGCGCCCGATAAGACCGAGCTCTACCTGATCAAATTAAATAATCGTTTGCGCGGCAAGGGAAGAGGGAAAGCGGAAAAAATATTAATCCTGACCCCCAGTTGCCTGCAAAATAAAGATTGTACGAATAATGTGGTTGAAGACGCGCAAAATTGTCTCAAGTGCGGCAAATGCAAAGTTAAAGACCTCCTGGCGCTCAGTGAGAAGTACAAGATCAAGCTGGTAGTAGTGACTGGCGGCAGGCTGGCGCGCCAAGTCTTGGCAGAAACTAAAGCAGATACCGTGATCGCGGTAGCCTGTGAAAAGGAACTATCCAGCGGCATCATTGATACGTATCCTGTAGCAGTGCATGCTGTGGTCAACCAGCGGCCTTTTGGCCCGTGCGTGAACACTGATGTCGGAATAGACGAAGTAGAACAGATCATTCAGCATATTTTAAAGTAAGTCAGCAGGAGGATTAAGAGATATGAATTCAATTAAAACCTTCGCTTTGATGTTTGTCTTAATATTATTATTTGCCTGGGCTGGCCGGGCGATCGGCGGACAGCAGGGCATGGTCATGGCCTTTGTCTTCGCCGTAGGTACTAATTTTTTCATGTACTGGTTCAGTGATTCCATAGTCCTCATGATGTACAAAGCGAAACTCGTCAAAGAAGAGGAAGCTGTTGATCTCTATAGGGTGATCAAGAACCTGACCATAAAAGCAAATCTCCCGATGCCGAAAGTATATATCATTGAAAATCCGACACCTAATGCCTTTGCCACTGGCCGGGACCCGGCTCATGCGGCAGTAGCTGTAACGAGAGGTATCCTGGATATTTTAAACCAGTCAGAGCTGGAAGGTGTCCTGGCGCATGAGTTGAGCCATGTAAAGCACCGGGATATCCTGCTGTCGACAATTGCGGCCACCTTTGCCGGGGCGATCACCATGCTGGCGAGGATAGGGCAATTTGGTTTGATGTTTGGCGGTATGGGCCGGGACAGGGATAATGAAGGTGGTGGCGGATTAGGGGCACTGCTGATAATCCTGCTGGCGCCCCTGGCGGCACTGTTGATCCAGATGTCTATCTCGCGTTCACGTGAATATATGGCTGACGAAGGCGGGGCTAAAATTTCCGGGCGTCCATTGGCGTTGGCTAATGCCCTGAAAAAACTGGTTGACGCTGGTAAGCAGATACCCATGGCTGCTAATCCCAGCACTGCGCACATGTTTATAGTTAATCCCTTAACTGGCGCAGGATTAGCCGGTTTATTCAGCACTCATCCACCGCTGGCCAGACGCATAGAATTACTGGAAAAAATGGAACAGGATTTTAAAATGTCGGGGATGCCTAAAATAATCTCATGAAAAAGAAAAAAATTGTCCGGATCAGTATATTTATAATTATTATCCTGGCGGTATTATATTTTTTAGTTAACCTGGTGATGCTCATATTGATCAGGAATGATGCCGACCTGGAAGTGCCTGACTTAACCGGCATTACGGTAGCCGAGGGATATGATAAGTTGACCGCCCTGCACTTGTTCCTGGTGAAAGACGGTGAGCAGTATAATGCGGTAATATCATCCGGCGCGATCGTTTCCCAGGTACCGTTGCCTGGCAGCAAAGTAAAGGCCGGGCGTAAAATAAAAGTGATCATAAGCCGTGGTTCAGAAAAAGTGGACACCCCGAATGTGACTTATAAATCCTGGCGGGATGCGGAAATAGTTTTGCGCCAGTCTGGGCTGATCGTCGGGGAAACTTTACGGATCTATTCTGACCGGGAACAAGACACGGTTATTATACAAGACCCTGTGGCCGGGATCTCCCTGGAAAAAGGCAGCAGCATCAATCTGATTGTCAGCTCCGGACGGATCGGGGAAGGGGCAATCATGCCTAATCTGTTAAGCCGGCCTTATGAACAGGTGGACCGGATCATCAGATTCATGGGATTGAAGGTTGACCAGGTAACCACAGAAGTGAATGATAATATTACTTCGGGTACGGTGATTGCCCAAATGCCGGAAGCTAACAACCCGTTGACGAAGAACACCATGGTCTCCCTGGTCATCAGCGTCAGGTCAGGGGAAGAACTAATCTCGCCGGCGGTGAAGATAATCCATTATGAAGTTGCGCAGGGATTACTGGGAAAACGGGTGCGGATCACGATCACTGATGAAGAAGGGGAAAGAGAAGTCTTTGACCAGACACAAGCACCGGGCACGAAACTGAATGTGGCGGTCAGCGTGAAAGGCCCGGCTAAAGCCAAAATCTATGTAAATGAATTATTAGTTGAAGAAAGGCAGTTATTATGATCAGGATCGCTCCATCCATCTTAAATTGTGACCTGAGCCGCCTGGCAGAAGAAGTTATTTTGCTGGAACAAGGCGGGGCAGATTGGCTGCATTTGGATATCATGGATGGCGTATTTGTTCCTAACCTGACGATCGGCCCGCCGGTGATCAAATCATTGCGCCGGCAAACCAACCTGCCTTTTGACGCCCACTTGATGATTGCCGAGCCGGCACGGTATATCCAGGACTATGTTGACGCTGGTTGCGATATGATCACCGTCCACGCAGAAGCAGTAAAAAACCTGGGAAGCACCATAGCCAAGATCAAAAAAGCCGGGTTAAAGGCCGGTATCTCGATCAAGCCTAAAACCGCACCTGAGACCATTGCCCCCTGGCTAAAAAAAGTTGACCTGTTACTGGTCATGACCGTAGAACCTGGCTTTGGCGGTCAGGAATTCATGCCGTCAATGCTGCCTAAGATCAGGACCATAAAGAGCATGATCAGCCTGGAGAAGAAGAAAATAGAACTGGCTGTAGACGGCGGGATCACTGATAAAAATATAGCCCAGGTAGTGGCGGCAGGCGCTAACTTTATTGTCGCCGGGAGTTTTGTGTTTAAAAGCAATAATGTAAAAAAGGCTATTCAGGCGTTAAGAACTAAAGCAGAAGCATAAACTATAAAGAAAACGAGGTGTTCACAGTGGCATTGAAATTGAAATTGCAGCGTAAAGGAGCCCCGCATAGGGCTTTCTACAGGTTAGTAGCGCAGGATGAATCACGCGCCAGCAGCGGCAAAGTAGTGGCAATATTGGGACAATACAGCCAGTTTACCAGCCCTCGCCTGACCGGACTGAAACAGGAGGAAATAATGGCCTGGTTCAAAAAAGGGGCGAAACCGACCAATACGGTCAAGAAAATATTGCTTCAGGCAGGCATTAAACTTTAAAATTCTAAATGCTAAATTACATCTTTAGAATAAGCGCTTGGAGCGCAAAGTCCGCCGATATTGTTGGCGGAATAGAATTTGTAATTTTGTGTTACAGTAGGGGGGTATGATGCCGGATAATATTACGGACCTGGTGGAATATATTGTTAAAGCTTTAGTTGATGAGCCAGATAAAGTTAGCGTGAACGAGATTTTAGGAGAGCAGGCAATTGTGCTGGAATTACGGGTATCCCAGCCGGATATCGGCAAAGTGATCGGCAAGCAAGGCCGGATCGTGAAAGCTATACGGCTTTTATTAGGTGCTGCAGGAGCCAAAGCCAAGAAACGCATAGTCCTGGAGATCATTGAGTGAAGATTGAACTGATCACTCTTTTTCCGGGGATCTTTAAAGGATTCCTGGAAGAGTCCATAATAAAGCAGGCGCAAAAAAAAGAAGCAGTCAGCATTAACCTGGTTGACCTGCGCCAGTTCGGGGAAGGCCGGCACCAGACCTGCGATGATTCTCCTTATGGCGGCGGCGCAGGCATGGTCATGAAATGCGAGCCGTTATTTAAAGCAGTGCGAAAAGTATCCCGGAGAAACAGCAAAGTAATATTAATGTCGCCCCAAGGTCAGGTGCTCAGCCAGGCAGTGGCCAAGAGATTGGCCAAACAGCAGCACCTGGTGATCATCTGCGGCCGTTATGAAGGCATAGATGAACGGGCGAGAGCCAGGCTGGTTGATGAAGAGATCTCGATCGGAGATTTTGTGGTCAGCGGCGGTGAAGTGCCGGCCATGGTGCTCATGGAAGCAGTCGTCAGGTTAGTTCCCGGGGCTATTAGCAAGCAGGAGTCTTATGAAAAAGACTCTTTTTATCATGGCTTGCTGGACTGGCCTCACTACACCAGGCCTGCAGTTTACAAAAAAATGAAAGTTCCGCCTGTGCTCATCAGCGGAAATCATGCCGCTATCGCACAGTGGCGGCGGGAACAGGCAGAGAAAACGACTAAAAATAACAGGCCTGATCTCTGGGCCGATTATTTAAAATCAACAAAGATAGTAAGAACAAGAAACAGTAAGAGCGAAATACAGTTGCCAGTAAGAGCGAAGAGCAGTAAACGCGAAGAGCAGTAAAAACTGTTTCTTGTATTGACTGGCAACTCGAGCACTGGCACACTTAAAAAAAAGGAGTAAAACATGGATTTAATGAAAGTAGTGCGCGACAAGCAGTTGAAGAAGGACATACCTTCCTTTAAACCGGGAGACCTGGTCCGGGTCCACACCAAGGTAGTAGAAGGAGACAATGAACGGGTACAGATATTTGAAGGTACCGTTATTGCCCGTAAAAGCGGGGGATTGAACGAAACTCTTACGGTCAGGAAAATATCGTTTGGCGTAGGCGTAGAGAGGATTTTCCCTATTCACTCACCGCGGATCATGAAATTGGAACGGGTTAAAGAAGGTAGGGTCCGCCGGGCAAAACTGTACTATATCAGGGATAAAGAAGGCAAGGAAGCTAAAATCAAGGAAAGAATAACGACCCAGGTCATTCCTACCGATGCTAAAGGATGAAAACAGGGAAATAGAGCGAGTCAACCGGCTGTATGCGACTGAACAGCAATGTTATGCTGCCGGAGCGCAACTGGTGGCCGGAATCGATGAGGCAGGCCGCGGTCCTCTGGCCGGCCCGGTGGTGGCCGGGGCAGTGATCTTGCCGCCATTTTATTATTTGCCAAGATTGAATGATTCAAAATTGGTGTCGGAAAGGGAACGGAACTTGTTGTACGGGAAGATTCATAACATCGCAATTGCCGTAGGTATCGGGGAAGTCAGTGTTGAACTTATTGACCGGCATAACATTTTAGAAGCTACAAAATTGGCGATGAAGAAAGCCATAAAGAATCTGGGGGTAACCCCGGATTTTTTATTGATCGATGCGGTGAAGTTAGCAGACGTAATTATACCGCAAAAAAATATTATTAAAGGGGACAGGATCAGCGCCTCGATAGCCGCGGCCAGTATCGTAGCTAAGGTCCACCGGGATAAACTAATGCGGGAATTGCATGAAGAATATCCCCTGTACGGGTTTGACTGCCATAAAGGCTATGGCACAAAGGAACATTTGGCAGCCCTGGCCAAATACGGGCCGTGCCCATATCACCGGAGATCTTTTGCCCCGGTTAAAGAGGCTTGTCATGTCCAAAGTTGATAACCGCCACAAGGGGTTTGCGGGTGAAGAAAAAGCTGCTGATTATTTACGTGAACTTGGCTATACAATAATAGAACAGAACTGGTGCTGCCAGATGGGAGAGCTGGATATTGTAGCTCTCGACCGGGAAGCCCTGGTGTTCATTGAAGTAAAATCACGCCGGGAAACATCCTATGGACTGCCGCAACAGGCAGTGAACGGTTATAAGCAAAGGCAAATAATCAAAGCGGCCCTGGGCTATATTAAAAGCAAAGGGATCACTGATAAAGATGTCCGGTTTGACGTGGTAAGTATAAACGGCGAAGATATTGAGCTGATCGAAAACGCTTTCCAATCTGACGGAAGGTATCGGTATTAAAAACGTTGTGCGTCGTGCGTAATGCGTGGTGCGAGGAACAGCATAAAAGCGGGTATTAGGAAAAGATAATAGAGTCAACTAAGAGGGTCAAAGTGCTAAAGGGTCAAAGTATAATATTAGTATTTATTTTATTAATCTTATATTCATCGGTTTGGGCAGAAGGCATACGGGATGAAATATTTTACCTAAACCAGGAAAACAATCTTTCCATTAATATAAATAATTTTAATAAGCTGAAGGCCACTGATGCTCCGGCCTTGATCGAGATCTTGTCTGAAAGTAAAGAGGACAAGCCGATCAAGACTATCATCGGCGAAATGAAAGTATCAGTTCCGGCCAAGAATGGGATAATGTTGAAACTGGCAGAATTCAATGATAAGAGAGCCAGAGAGATAGTGGAATGGTACATGGAGCATAGTCCCGACCGGTTCAGCAGGCATATTGCCGCTGTCTCACTGGGCACAGTAGGAGATAAGAATTCTATTAATAAGCTGAGAGCCGCGGCCAAGGATTATGATCCAGCACTGCAATTGTTCGCGGTCCGGGCGCTGGGTGAATTAGGAGATGATTCAGGTTATGACGTGGCTATACAATACTTGAGAAGCCTTGATTTGACGCTTAAAACCCAGGCCATATATGCCCTGGCCATGATCGGTAAACCAGAAGCTATCCCGTTGCTGAAGCCGGAGCTGGAAAGCAAAGATTGCCATGATGTTGCCCTGCTGGCTATCAGCAAGATCGAATATGACCATTTAACCGTAAAAGAGAAACCCGTCTACTTAAGGAACCTGTTAAAAAAGGAAACCGGCGAAACTGTATACTGGGCCGCTGTTGAATTCATGAAATTAGGCGATAAGAATATCCAGGAGCTTAAACGCATCGCGGAAAAAAAGAAATATCCAGGGCGCGCATTGATCAAGGAAGCTTTAGCCGCAAAAGAGGCGATATAGAAATAGCCTGAGATCATAAAAATAACCATCGGGGGAGACGCTATGCAGGAATCTTTTAAAGAGATGATCAAAGAGCTGAAAGTATTTTTTGCTCCGGAAACAATGTATTTTAACCAGGATCTGCAATTTGTCAAGACCAGGATGGTGGTCATAGAAGAAAAACTGGCGCCTTTACTGGTGATCCTGGATAAATTTTACAAAGCGCCATTTAAATCGGCTGGGGAAAAGCCGGCCAGGGAAATGGGTGACCTGGAAGTGGTCCAGGCTTTAAATGGCGTCAGGAAGGAACAAACCCTATACCTTAATACCAATGATCCTGAATATGTTTACTTCGCAGCTATCTGGCCCTGGCAGAGCGATCCAACGCAGGCCAGCCTTTTCCTGGGCTTGCATTTTGGCGGACTGCTGACTCCCTCCAGAAAAGCTCTCATGGAGAATATAAAAAAGGAACTGGAAACAGTAGTGCAATAATATGTCACCTGAAAAAGTGGTAATTTTATATGCTCCCTGCGGGGCTGGCCATAAAATGGCGGCTCAGGCCCTGGCTGAGTATTTTAGCCGGCAGGCTGGAACAACAGTAGCAATGAAAGATATCCTGGATTTTGCTCCTTCCTGGTATCGTTTTATTTATCGCGACGGATATTATTTACTGATCAAAAAATTCCCTCAACTCTGGTCGTTGCTATATCAGGGTACAGAGCATAATTATAAAAATAATATACTTATTAGGCTCGCCAGAAGAATCGAAAACAGCTTCTTTGGGCCATTTTACCGCTACCTGGAACTGACTAAGCCGACCGTACTCATGACCACTCATTTTTTACCTATTTCCGTATTAAAGAACAAAAAAAGGGATTTTAAATTTGGCGTTGTAATCACTGATTATTACCCTCATAGTTTATGGGTAAGCAGCCAGGTTGACGAATATTTTGTAGCCTCCGGCCAGGTCAAGCAGGTTTTGCTGCAAAAAGGCATCCAGGAAGGGAATATTACCATAACCGGAATACCGGTCAAGCCGATTAATAAAACAGCCGGCAGGCAAGCTGGTTTATTCACGGTACTTATTTTAAGCGGGGCCGGCGGTGTCGGTGACCTGTCTGCCATTATCAAGGGACTGGAAATATTTGCCGGAAAAATACAAGTGATCGTCAACACGGGATTGAACCAAAAATTGCAGGCCAAACTTACGGCAGAAGCAAAGAAGAGCGCCTTAACTATTCAGGTGATCGGTTTCACTGATAAAATATATGAATATTACTCTGTCAGCGATGTGGTTGTGACCAAGCCAGGTGGATTGACTGTAACCGAGTGCCTGACTTTTGGACTGCCTCTATTGATGATCAATGCCATCCCTGGCCAGGAAGAGGAAAATGCCAAATTTGTGGAGACTAATAAAGCCGGGATCATGGTTAAAGATATGAGGCAAATACCAGAAATTATTGGCAGCTGGCTGGCCGAGCCGGCACTGCTCGCCGCTATGCGGCAACAAGCTCAGGCGGCAGTACCACATGATAGCAGCGAGAGAATATATCAAAAGCTAATACCCTAAGGAGGTTGACCAATGAAACAGGGTTGGAGCTCCCGTATCGGTGTGATCATGGCCGTAGCTGGCAGTGCTGTGGGATTGGGTAATTTCCTGCGTTTCCCGGTACAGGCGGCGAAAAACGGCGGCGGCGCTTTCATGATTCCGTATTTTGTAGCCTTATTTCTGGTAGGTATACCCTTAATGTGGATCGAATGGACTTTAGGCCGGTTCGGCGGCGGCTATGAACATTCTACGGCGCCGGGAATATTTCATAGCGCCTGGAAAAAAAACCGTTTCATCAAGTATTTTGGCGTTATCGGTATTTTTGGACCGCTGGTGATATTTATTTACTATACATATATAGAGTCATGGCTGCTGGCCTATAGCTTCTTCGCCCTCAGCGGTAAATATGCTACTGCGACCAGCCAGGAAACCATGAAAGCTTTTTTGAGCGCTTACCAGGGGCTGCAGCATAACGATTACTTTAGCGGCCTGGGCAGCGCTTATTTCTTTTTCCTGGTCACTTTTATCCTGAATATCTGGGTTATTTATTACGGTATTAAGGGTGGCATTGAAAGATTATGTAAAATAGCCATGCCCATGCTTTTTATTTTTGCCTTGATTATCGTCATCCGGGTGATTTTCCTGGGGACTCCTGACCCGGCTCATCCTGACTGGAATATTGCCAATGGCTTTGGATTTCTATGGAATCCTGATTTTAGCGCCTTAAAAAGCGCCAAGACCTGGCTCGCCGCGGCCGGGCAGATGTTCTTTACCTTAAGCGTAGGTATCGGCGTTATCCTGACCTATGCCAGCTACCTGAAAAAAGAAGACGATGTAGTCCTGAACGGTTTGACTGCAGTAGGTACTAATGAGCTGGCCGAAGTGATCCTGGGCGGCAGTATTGTCATCCCGGTAGCCTTTGCTTTTTTTGGCCCGGTAGATATCCGGGCCATCGCCCAAAGCGGTTCATTTAACCTGGGTTTTGTCACCATGCCGCTTATTTTCGGGAAGATCCCGCTGGGAGCGATTTTTGCTTTTCTATGGTTCATGCTGTTGTTCACGGCTGGTATCACCTCCTCTGTTTCACTGGCCCAGCCGGCAGTAGCTTTTTTAGAAGATGAATTCAGGTTAAACCGCAAACGTGCTGTCTGGATCTTTGGTGTAGCTACATTCATTCTTTGCCAGCCAGTTATTTTCCTGCTGGGAAAAGGGGCAGTGGATGAGTTTGACTTCTGGGGCGGTACTTTCTGCCTGGTATTGTTTGGGACCGTAGAAGCCATATTATTTGCCTGGATATTCGGCATGGATAAGGCTTGGGATGAGATACACAAGGGAGCTGACTTGCGCATACCGAAAATCTATAAGCTGATCATCAAGTACATTACTCCGTTGTTCCTGATAACGATATTGGGCTTCTGGCTGGGTCAGGAAGGCATTCCTACAATCATGATGAAAAATGTCAATCCGGCTAATAAAAGTACAGTACTTGGGATACGTTTAATGCTCTTAATGATATTCCTGGGGCTGGCTGCTGCGGTCAGGTATGCCTGGAAGCAAAGAAAACTGTCTGCGGCAAGAGAGGGGAAATAAGATGAACAGTGGAGGCTGGGCCTTGATCATTTTATCCTGGGGCTTTATCCTGGGAATGACTGGCTACTGTTTTTGGAAGGTACTCCGTAAAAAATAACGGAGAAATTATTATTGCAATAAATAAAAAGATAATGTATAAAATAAATAACCTCCTGAAAAGGCAATATATGACTAGTAAAAAAAACATGTCTGTGTTTGTAATTGCTCTTGCCGTGTCTTTAATGATACCACGTTTTCTCCAGGCTGAAGAAGAATTCTTAATCAAGGAGGAATTTAGTAAGCCCAAGGCTAGGCGGCATATGCTTGTTTTTAGCGGCGGTGGTTATCTGGGCCGCAACCAACTGCTAGCTGGATACAAGGATTATAAGGATAACTTTTCTGGCCATTTGGAAGTAAGAATGGGAATAGCTAAGAGCAGAAAGCGGCCGGACATTATTATTGGTCTCAACTATGATTATATGCCGATGATTTTGCCGGATGGCATTTATGGCATGAGCGAGAGGATCGCATCCCTGAATCTGAATGCCTATTATGTTTTTTATGCCCAGAGGAGAATAAATTTCTTTGCCGGACCTGGCTTCGGCTATTATTTTGACCTTCTCAGTATGGATACTCCGGCCAGCGGCAAGATAGAACACCAGTACAGTTTTATTGGTTTTAATTTGGTTTTAGGCGGGCAGTATTATATAAACAAATCTATAAGCCTGATACCGATTCTGAAATACCACCAAATAAGGGAGCCTGGTTCCTTTGGTGCCAAACATCTGGTCTTGCAGGTCGGTTGCAGTTATAATTTTGTAGAATTGGATTGGTATAAATGGAGAAGAGATTATTAGCTTCTATCGTTGTGGCCCTGGCGGTACTGGCCGGTTGTAATAAAAAAACAACACCGGTATTGAATGAGCCGTCCAGCGCTGTGTATGCCATCAGCAGCGTCTGCACCCAGGTAGAGACCAGGGATTTTCCTAATGTGCGGGCTTTCTGTTCTATTACTGATCAGAATAATGTGCCGCTTTTTGACTTTGCCAAGGGTAATTTCAGTATTGCCGAAGAAGGAAAGCCGGTAGTGATCGAAGAAGTCAAGAAAGTTGATAATATTGAAGACCCGTTATCCATAGTCCTGGTACTGGATCGCAGCGGCAGCATGAGCGGTCCGGCAACCACTGATCTGGATATCGCAGCTATTAATTTTGTCAATCGGCTGGGGGTACAAGATGAATGCGAAATAGTCAACTTTGACCATACCGTAAAAGTAAGCCAGGCTTTTACTAATAACCAAACATTATTAGCCTCAGGCATTACTGATTACGATGACCTGGGGGGTGCCACAGCTTTCTTTGATGCAGTGGGACAGGCAGCTACTGACCTCAGTTCCAGGCGCGGCCGCAAATTTATTTTGGCCATGACCGATGGCTATGAAAATGCCAGTGTTGGCTATGAAACACTGGAGGAGATTAAATCCTATGTCAATAGCAAGGGCTTGTCAGTTTTTATCGTTGGCTTAGGCTATAATATTGATAAAGCAATGCTTAGAGAGCTGGCTGATGACTCAGGGGCGCGTTATTTTGAAGCTGCGACTTCCGCTGAACTGGATAATTTATACCAGCAAGCGCTAAACCAGTTTAATAATGAAATAGCCATTAAGTTCCGCAGTTTAAGTAGTGGTGCGCGTCATTTGCGGGTCTTTATGAATTATGGTAGTTTTACTCAATCTTTTGAAAAGAAATATTCAAATTAGATTATGTTTATTTTTCTTGACAAAACCGATAAATAGTGTATAATATAATATAGATTTAGCCATTAAGTGCGATTGGGCTAGCCAAAGCATTAGTGAAAATGACTGATGCTTTTTTTGTTTCGCCAGGGAGGTTAGGTCATGAAGAAATCAAGGGTTTCTTTAATTTGTTTGTGTGTCACGGCATTCATACTGTGCACTTTAAATGCTTATGCTTTACCGAATACACCAGCTCAAGATGATGGCTCCAGCTTATATAACTTTGATTTCCTGTCGTTTTTGAAAATTGAGTCGGATAATTTCAGTGCTTTACAGATATATAATGGTGAAGTATATATCCGTGATGGTTTTAATTACAAAGTATATCGTTTAGACCCTGGTACCGGATTGCTTACCATGTTAAATTCAGCTGATGACCTATTCGGTGGCATGACTGTCCTATCAGGCAAAATGTTCTATCCTGAAGAAATTAAGAAAATCCTGGAAAACATTAAAAATAGAAGCTCAGAGATAATTAACCTGGTCCTTAATTTAATGATCGTGATAGTGTGGCTGCCAACAGCCTATATCTGCATCGGGTAAATGATCTAAAGGAAGCCAGATTCAGGAAAGCATATTGATAAAATATGCTTTCTTTTTTTTGCCTACCCGGATTTTAAGGCCAGGAACCAGGGAACGTTTTCATCAGGACAGGGTCTAAAAAGTAGGGCAAGTATATTAGTAGTGGGAGGTAAGTATGATAAAGGCCAGGACCAATACCCTGAATATGTTTGCGGTCACTAATTCGATGGTGATGCTGCTGGCAACTGTTCTCTTGTTCCAGCAGGTATTATCACGCCCACTGCCGGTATTACCAAGGAATCGCCCGCCAGGAGTACAGCGTTTACAGGAACAACATAAAATTAAAGAGTCTAAGCCGACAATTCCGCCAGTTTTTGATCCCAATAAGGTTAATAATTTCAGCAGGGATAAAGGCCAGGAAATAATAATTCCACCGATAAAAATACCGCTCAGGACAGACAATGTAGTAAAGGTAACACCAACAGACCAAAGACCAGTCCCTTTAGCTAAAATGGTCCTGGATGACTTTGACCGAGGTTCTCAGGTAAATAATATGGGAGGTTTTGGCAATGTCTTTGGCGGGACTGGAGGTTTCTGCCTGAGATCGTACCAAAAAGTCAGCTCAGGCGGAGCTGGAGAAGATAGCGGCAGCATCTTGAAATTGGTATATAATGTTAATAATGGTTATGCCGGATATTACAGCAAGTTAAATGGCCTGGATCTTACTAAATATCAACGCATTACTTTTTTTGTCAAAGGAGCCAAAGGCGGTGAGGTATTTGAAGTGGAGCTGGGAGATGGATTAGGTACCTATAAATTAGATGTCCGTGACTATCTGCCTTATGGCGCCAGCACTACCTGGCAGAAAGTATCAATTCCGTTGAATGCGTTCACTGATGTAAAAAACTGGCACCAAATGCAGGGAAATTTTGCCATCGTTTTTGAGCAGTATCTTGGCATACCGACCAATAGTACCTTGTATGTGGATAATATCGCTTTTGAAGAATGAAAACTGAGGCTAGAGGATCGAATTAAGTACAAACCTGTGCTCCCAGGCTATGTAAAAATAGATTGACAGACTTAATAATAGGATGCATATATTAATATATGCTTTAAATCCTTTAGTAAGTGCCTGGAAAAACAGAGCATTAGTCTTTAGGATTAATGCTTTTTATTTATAACTAAAGATAATGAATAGAGGCAGGTTAATATTCTATGAATCCCGAAGAAAGAAAATTATTAAAAAGGCATCTCGTACGCTATATTGAGCTGGCCACTAATGCTAGTACTCCGCTATCTGACAAAGAAGAGCATTTTATTAAAATATGCCAGGGGATAATATATCCTGAAAACGAGAACGACTTTGCTTGTTTAAAATATAAAGAACAGTTGGATCAGGAACCAACAACTGACTCAAGTAAATCTGCAAGTATCAATGATAGTAATAATACTCAGATAATAAATAAGGATACTAAAACAAAGTGTAATAGCAGGCTGAGGGAAATAGAAGCAAATTTAAATTGTACTATCAGGATCATTAATAATTATCGGGGCACAAAGGAAAAATATAAAGGGGTCGTTTCACTTTAATTGGAAATAATTAAATACTAAACAATTCAATAATTGTTGACAAATATATGCTTATAAGCTATAAAGATACCCTTTAATCAAAAGGGTATTTTTTATTTTATCTTCCTCAAGGAGTCTTCATGTTAGCTAAAGTATTAACCAGCGCGGTTATGGGCATAGATGCGTATATTATCAAGGTGGAAGTGGATATCAGTGCCGGATTGCCGGCATTTAATATTGTCGGTTTGCCTGATACCAGTGTGCGGGAGAGCCGTGACCGGGTCATGGCCGCGATCAAGAACAGCGAACTTAAATTCCCTACCAAACGCATGACCGTGAATATGGCGCCGGCTGATGTTAAAAAAGAAGGGGCCAGTTTTGACCTGGCCATTGCCCTGGGTATCTTAGCGGCTCACGGCCAGGTAAAGAAAGATAAATTGAAAGATTATGTTTTCCTGGGAGAGCTGGCGCTGGATGGCTCGATCCGGCAAGTGCGAGGGGTCTTGTCCATTGCCTTAGCCTTGCGCCAGGAAAACATCAAAGGCATTATTGTTCCGGAGCATAATAAAGCTGAAGCCGGGGTCATAGAAGACTTAGTTGTGTATCCAGTGACCCAGCTGCGGCAGGTAGTAGATTTCCTGAATGGGGAAGGGAAACTGCCTGAATTTAAGTTTGACCTGCAGGAAGCTTTTGAGCGGAACTGCCGCTATGAGATCGATTTTAGTGATGTCAAAGGCCAAATGTTTGCCAAGCGGGCTTTGGAAGTCGCGGCTGCCGGCGGGCATAATATCCTACTCATTGGCAGTCCCGGTTCCGGGAAGACGATGTTAGCCAAGAGATTGCCGACTATCTTGCCGGACCTGTCTTTGGAAGAAAGCATTGAAACTACCAAGATCCACAGTGTTTCCGGCAATTTAGACGGATTATCACTGATAGCGACCCGGCCGTTCCGTTCTCCGCATCATACGATCAGTGATGTCGCCTTGATCGGCGGAGGGGCATATCCCAAACCGGGAGAGGTAAGCTTGTCGCATAATGGAGTGCTTTTTTTGGATGAACTCCCGGAATTCCACCGCAATGTCCTGGAAGTGCTCAGACAACCATTAGAAGACGGGGTAGTGACTATCTCCAGGGCTGTTACCAGCTTGACTTATCCGGCCAAATTCATGATGGTTGCGGCGATGAATCCCTGCCCCTGCGGCTACCTGGGGCANNATGAATCCCTGCCCCTGCGGCTATCATGGCGATACAAAACAAGAATGTACCTGTTCGATATTCAAGATTCAAAAATATATGTCCAAAGTATCTGGACCTTTATTGGACCGGATAGATATGCATATTGAAGTGCCGCGGCTCAAATTCACTGAAATGACTACAGATATGCCGGCAGAAAGCAGCACAGCGGTCAGGGATAGAGTTAACCAGGCCCGGATCATCCAGCAGGGACGTTTTCAGAAGGAAAAACAGATCCATTGTAATGCTCATATGCAGTCAAAACACCTGAAAAAGTACTGCCAGCTTACTGCGGAAAGCCAGGAAATGCTAAAGAATGCCATGAACAAATTAAACCTCAGCGCCCGGGCCTATGACCGTATCTTGAAGGTGGCCAGGACCATTGGCGACCTGGATAACCACCCCCAGATCCAATCCCAGCACATTGCCGAAGCCCTGCAATACCGCAGTTTGGATAAGAATCTGTTTGCTTAAATTAAAAAAGGATATCAGGCAAACAGGAGACCAGGTATTGGGGACCAGGATATCAGGATCTTACCTGATTTCCTGTTAACCTGATAACCACTTCCTGATTACCTGATAACCTGATAGACGATTTTACTTTTATATTGACACTAGCAGCTGGTTATGATAAACTTCACACATGAAAAGTTGTCAAATTTCCGCAAAGGAAGGTGTGGCAATGAAAAAGATATTTGTTCTTGGTATGGCAGTATGGGCTATGTTATTACTAGCTGGATATCTGCAGGCAGCAGCGGAAACCGGGGCAGCTGGGGATACCGAGCATTTCGAAGTCCAGGAAAATGCGGTAAACATCACTTCTACGGTCACCGGCAATCTGGACTTGGAAAAGGAAAAACTGGCGCCGTTTAAGATCGAGCAAATCTCCCTGAAAAAATTTAAGCATGATGCCATAATCAGGGGCTTGGCGGATAAAAAGACTGAAAAAACCATGTTCAGCACTAATGATAATGTGCTGATAAATGCCGGCTCGAGGAAAGGTTTTGCAGAAGGGGATATGGTCCTGATCTTTAAAAAAGGGAACCTGGTTACCGACCGTATAAGTATTGACAAGATCCAAGACTCCATGTACACAGATGAAACTCAAGTACGCAAAGAAGGGCCGAAGGCGACCAGTATTGGTGAAGCCAGAGTAATAAAAGTAGAGCCTAATTCCAGTATTATCCAGATATTGCGCTGTATAGAATCCATAGAAACAGGGAATTTTGTTAAGAAAGAAAAGTAAATATTCAGGTAAGGAGCTCATATGCTGAGGAAATTGTTTTATTTGGCGATCATCCTGGCTGTATGTTTTGCTTTTTATCGTCAAATATTGGTTAAAGCTCAGGGATATGTTGACCAGCATGCACAGGAACCCTGGGCGCCAAAAGTGCAGCTTTACATAGGTAAAGCGTATTCTTTCATCAGGAGTTATAGCCAGGCCGAAACAACATTCCTGCAGTTGCAGAAAAAGTACCCTAAAAGCCCGTATGCGGCCAAGGCTCAATATATGATCGCCAGTATTTATGAAAAGAAGGAAGATTATGGCCGGGCCAAGGCAGAATATGAAAAATTCCGTAAAAATTATCCGACAGATGAATATGCCAGAAAAGTCGAAGATAAACTCAGGATACTTGGATTATTCCAGGAAACGCCTAAAAGTAAATCTCAATAAGAATCGCTATATATGATAAATAATTATTTTGGTAAAGTCATTAAGGCAGGCCTTAAGCGTAATAACGTCAGCTTGCGTTGTCTTTCGCGGGGTGTGGGGCTGGATCCCAGCTTCCTTTCCAAGGTGTTGGCTGGCAAAAGGAATCCACCGATGGAAGAAAGAAGCCTGGTGAAGATCGCCCGCTATCTGAATTGTGATGCAGATACACTGGTCTTATCTGCAGGGAGGATCCCCAAGAAATATCAGACTGCCCGGCACAGGCAGAAATTCTTGGCACTCTTTAGGCAACTCAATTCCAAAAGATAAATTAAGACTAATGATGCTAGATCCAATGTTGACCGAAGACAGCCTGGCTGTCTTTTTTGCTTTAAATTAAACTGGAGTTATGATCAATAAAAATGGATAATTGGATCTTAGTAAATGCTGCCGGCAGCCTGGGTAAAGCCAGGTTAAAAGGATTGCTTGATTTCTATCAGGAACCTGAGCAGATCCTGAAATGCAGTGAAGAAGAACTTTTGCGGACCGGCCTGGTGGACCGGGGCTTTACCAATTCCCTCCGTACCATAAAAAAACATTTTGATCTGGATCGGGAATATAAGCTGCTGGAAAAGCATAAAGTAAAGATCGTGACGGTCAGGGATGATAACTATCCAGCCAGTTTGCGCTATATTGATGGTGCGCCTATCCTGCTCTATCTGGCCGGCGACATAATCAAAGAGGATATTTTCGCGATCGGTGTGGTCGGTACCAGGGATTATACAGCCTATGGCAAAAACGTTGCCGCCAAATTAAGCGGTGAATTAGCCAGCCAGGGAGTGACCATTGTCAGCGGATTAGCCAGGGGGATTGACACCTTTGCTCACCAGTCAGCATTGGCTGCTAAAGGCAGGACTATTGCGGTCCTGGGCGGCGGTATAGCCGCGTTGTATCCGCCTGAAAACAGGATCCTGGCCCAGGAGATAGCCAGGCATGGCGCAGTAGTCTCGGAATATCCAATGATGGAACAGCCCAGCCGGATCAGTTTCCCGTTGCGCAACCGGATAATTTCCGGCTTAAGCCTGGGACTGCTGGTAGTAGAAGCAGACGTGCGGTCAGGATCACTTATTACCGCCAATTGCGCGCTGGAACAAGGCCGGGAAGTTTTTGCTGTACCTGGCAATATCACTAACGAATATGCCCGGGGAACCAACCAGCTGATCAAGGACGGCGCCAAGCTGGTAGAAGGATCACAGGATATTATTGAAGAGATCAGCTGCCTGAGAGAATTGACCACCAGCAGGATAAATACCAAAAAGCAGGAGCGCTTTTCTTTTCCCGTCGATGAACAGGAAACAGCCTTGCTGGATCTTATCGGCAATGAACCAATAAATATAGAGGTCCTGGGTGCCAGGACCGGTAAATCAGTCAATCAGCTATCCAATATTCTACTGCAACTTATGATGAAGGAATTAATCAGGGAAATGAGCGGGAAAAATTATGTCCGAACAATCTAATAAATTAATAATTGTGGAGTCTCCAGCCAAGGCCAAGACCATCAGCAAGTTCCTGGGGCCGGGTTTTGTAGTCAGGTCTTCGATGGGGCATATCCGGGACTTGCCTGAAGGCAAGCTGGGCGTGGATATTGATAACAAATTCAATCCTACATATGTGATCCCTCCGGAAAAAGTCAAGTTTGTCAAGGAATTGACGTCTTACGTTGACAAAGCCAACCTCGTTTACCTGGCGACAGACGAAGACCGTGAAGGGGAAGCCATAGGCTGGCATATCGCTAATGCTACTAAAGCACTGCCGGAAAAACTGCAGCGCATTGTTTTTCATGAGATCACCAAGGGCGCTATAGAATCTGCCTTGCATAATCCAAGGCAATTGGATATGTCCCTGGTCAATGCACAGCAGGCCAGGAGGATACTGGACCGGCTTGTCGGCTACAAGATCAGCCCTCTATTGGGTAAAGGATTGTCAGCGGGAAGGGTACAATCCATTGCGTTGCGTTTTATTGTGGAAAGAGAACGGGAAATTGAGAATTTCAAGCCCCAGGAATACTGGGTTATCAAGGCAGAGTTACAGAAAAAAGCCCAAGCCTTGAAATTCCTGGCAACTTTGATCGGCTTTAAAGACAAAAAGATCGAAAAAATGGATATCAGTAACAAGGATGATGCCGGTAAAATAGTCACTGCCTTACAGCAGACGCAATACCAAGTCGAAAAAATTATCCGCAAAGAAGTAAAAAGAAATCCTTCGCCTCCTTTTATTACCAGCACCTTGCAGCAGGAAGCTTTCCGGAAATTAGGATTCAGCGTCGACCGTACCATGAGGACCGCGCAGCAGCTATATGAAGGCATCGATCTTAAGGTAAAAGGTTTCAGCGGCCTGATCACCTATATGCGCACTGATTCCTTTAATATCAGTAAAGAGGCGCAGGAAGAGTCAGTGGCTTTCATTAAGCGGCAGTATGGCGATAAATATTTGCCTGAATCTCCCCGGATCTACAAGACCGTAAAAGGAGCCCAGGAAGCGCATGAAGCTATCCGTCCGACATCAGTCAGGAATATTCCTGAAGAGATCAGGAACTTCCTGACTCCGGACCAGTATAAGATATATAATCTGATCTGGCAGCGTTTTGTGGCCAGCCAGATGGCCAGCGCGATCATGGATAGTGTCTCAGTGGATATCAGGACTAATAATGAATACCTGTTCCGGGCTACCGGGCAGACCGTGAAATTTGACGGTTTTATGGTCCTGTATATTGAAGAAGAAGAAGAGGAAGATAACGAGAAGAAAAAGGCTGGTGAGGAAGCCAAGGCTAAATTGCCGGCTTTAACGGAAAAAGATATGCTCGACCTGGTCAGGTTGTTATCGGACCAGAAGTTTACCGAGCCGCCGCCGCGCTTTAATGAAGCCAGTCTGATAAAAATACTGGAAAAATACGGTATTGGCCGGCCTTCCACCTATGCCCCAATTATTAATACCATTAAAGCCCGGAAATATGTTAAAATAAAAGAACATAAGTTCTATCCTGAGCCGATAGGCTATCATGTTAATGACTTATTAAAAGATAATTTTTCAACTGTCATCGATGTAGGATTTACCGCCAGGATGGAAGAAGAACTAGATGAAATCGCTGAAGGGAAACAGGAGTGGACAGCGGTTCTTCAGGAGTTCTATAATTCGTTTAACCAGACCTTGAAACAGGCGGAAGAAACTATCAGCAAGGGAGCCAAGACTGATCGCCTGTGTCCACTTGACCAGGCTCCCTTGGTTATGCGGTTCAGCCGTTATGGCAAATTTATTGCCTGCTCCAATTTCCCTAAATGTAAATACAAAGAACACCTGGAGGAAGGAGCGCCAAAAAAAGAAGCAGAAACAACAAATCAAAAGTGCCCTGTTTGCAGCCTGCCTTTGGTTATTCGTTCCGGCCGCAAGGGCAAGTTCCTGGCGTGCAGCGGTTATCCTAAATGCCGCTATACCTCAAACCTGGACGGGACCAATCAGAACACGGGGCCGGAAATGACCACTGAAATATGCGAGAAATGCGGTAAACCGATGGTGATCCGCACCAGCCAGAGAGGCAAGTTCCTGGCGTGCAGCGGTTTTCCTAAATGCAAGAATACCAAATCCATTGAACAATAATAAAGGTATGTATGAAAGAAGAGATAGAGGCTTTCGGAAAATACCTGGTTTATGAAAAGAATGAAAGCCCTCATACGGTGCGCAACTACCATATTGACCTGCAGCAATTTGCCAGCTTCCTGGCAGGAATACAAATCAAATCACTTAACGAGATCAACCACCTCGTGCTCAGGCAGTTTCTGGCTGACCTGAACCAAAAGAATTACCAGAAATCAAGTATTGGACGGAAAGTAGCAGCTTTAAAATCTTTTTTCAAATTTTTGCAAAAAAAGAAATACCTGGTAAATAATCCGGCTAAGGTATTGCACGCTCCCAAACAGGATAAGAAACTGCCTAAATTCCTGGAAGTGGATGAGATGAGGCAATTACTGCAGGCACCAGGCGACCGGGGATTTAAAGGCCTGCGGGACCGGTCGATCCTGGAAACATTATATTCTACCGGTATGCGGGTAGCCGAGCTCACCGGGCTTAACCTGGAAGATGTAGATTTCCTGAGCGGCTTGGTCAGGATCCGCGGCAAGGGTGCTAAAGAGAGAGTGGTCCCGATAGGAGAAAAAGCCCTGGCAGTGTTATACCAGTATCTGGATGAACGGGCCAGGATCGGCCGCGAGACCAAGGCTTTATTCCTGAATTATCATGGGCAAAGGATCACTGACCGGAGTATCAACCGGCTGATCGATTTTTATATCAGGAAGACCAGCGTCACCAAAAAGATCAGCGCCCATGTACTTAGGCATACTTTTGCGACCCATTTGCTGAATGCCGGTTGTGACTTGCGTTCGATCCAGGAAATGCTGGGCCATAATAGCCTCGAAACTACGCAGAAATATACTCATGTGACCATGGAGAGATTAAAAAAAGTTTACGAAAAAAGTCATCCGAGAGCTTAGCATAAATAATAGAGTATCAGTAGATCAGGGTATCAGGTAGTGGTTATCAGGTGATCAGGTTGTCAGGTAAGTACCTGATATTCTGATATCCTGATTTCCACATCCTGACTTCCTGGTAACCTGATAACCGTTTTTAAGGACTGGATTAAACAATGCCCGATAAGATCAAAGACAAAAAACAATTAATTATGGAAGAAACCGGCTGCGATACCGAGCAGGCGGAACTGGTCCTGCATTCCACTGGCAATGATGTGGCCAAAGCCATCAAGATCATTAATTCCCTACTGAAACAGATCGTCGTCATTAAAAGTAAATTCAAAACTGATGATGCCAGTTTTTTTGGCCTGCTGGTGCTAATCGCTGACATCAAACTAAACAAAGTCTTGAGGCTGGCCAATATAGTTACCTGTAATCCCGGAATTTACCAGCATGGCCTGAATAAGCCCTGGCATGAATTTGAGCGTAAGCTTTATGCGCTAAAATTGGGGGAAGGAAGCCAGCCGGAAATTACCCAGAAACTGCAGGAGCACTTAAAGAACTGGACCCGCGGCGAAAAGAAAAACGATATTTTTACTGCTTTAGTGCAGAATAATAAGGAACTCCTGGGGAAAATGCTGGCCAGGGAAATAAAAGTTATCAGTCCGGAAGAAGATATTACGCTTAATCTTCAATTGGAAGAAGTGAATCTTTTCCAGTTTAAGGAATTGAAAGAACAGATAGATGAAGATATTGCCAAGCTGAGGCTGCCTGAGCCGATAGACCAGCCGGAAGAACTGGCTTCTTTAGTCTTAAAAGTAGAAACGCTCAAGAATATCGGCCGGGAAGGGAAAGCAGTCCGAGACCTGCAGCCTGGGGAAATGATCTGGACTAAGATCACCGATCCCCGGGATATTGCCCAATATTTATCTAAATTGCTGGGCGGGCGCATTAAACGGAATGGAGCAGAAGAGATAATCCCGCTTACTGTGCCGGTCGAGGAAATAATCCCGGATCAGGAAAAAGTGCGGCTCAAAGTCAGGTTTGGCCCGGCCGTAATAGGCGAAGAAGAACTGGCCGAGAACGAACGGATCGCGGTCATTTTCAGCGAGGGACATATTGGCCGATTCTGGAAGAATTTGACCAAATTATTTTCCTTGCAAAAATGACCATATTATGATATATTTAAAAGATATTCTAGATAGAGGTTTTGACCATAATTTGTAATTTAGAATTTAAAATTTAAAATTTTCAAAAGAGGGGGGGTGAAAAAATGTCAGTAATATCTATGAAACAGCTGTTAGAAGCAGGCGTCCATTTTGGACATCAGACAAAGAGATGGAATCCGAAGATGGCCAAGTATATTTTCGGCCAACGGAATGGTATCCATATTATCGACCTCCAGAAGACCGTTAAGAAGATCAAGGAGGCATATAAGTATATAGTCGAACGCGTTTCTCAGGGAGATTATGTTCTTTTTGTCGGTACCAAGAAGCAGGCGCAAGAATCGATAAGCGCAGAAGCGAAGCGTTGCGGAATGTATTATATAAACCAGCGCTGGGTTGGAGGGTTGCTCACTAATTACCAGACCATCCATAAAAGCATCGAACGTTTAGCTGAGATAGAAGAAATGAAAAACAGCGGGCGTATTGAGATGCTTACAAAGAAAGAACAGTCATTAATAGAAAAAGAACGGGCAAAAATGGAGAAGCTTTTAGGCGGCATCAAAGGTATGAAAAAACTGCCGGGAATGGTATTTATTGTTGATACCAATGTCGAGCAAAATGCGGTGAAAGAATGCCGCAAGATGGAAATACCTATCGTCGGGGTGATCGACAGTGATTGCGACCCGGAACAGGTTGATCATATCATTCCGGCTAATGATGACGCGATCAGAGCTATCAAATTGTTATCTTCGATCGTAGCGGATGCAGTGCTGGAAGGCCAGCAGTTGCGGAAAGACGCAGCCGCCCAAGAGCAGGAAGAGCAAGCAGCGCAAAAAGCGGCAGAAGATGACAAAGGCAAGATTACCGGATTGACCAATGTAGCCGAGCAGGCATAAATAAGAAGGAGTACGAAAATGTCGATTAGTATGGAGATGGTGCAGAAATTGCGCCAGACTACCGGGGCTGGTGTATTGGAATGCAAAAAAGCCCTGGAGGAGTCTAAAGGCGTGATCGATGAAGCGATTAAGATCCTGCGCACCAAGGGCATCGCCCAGGCAGAGAAAAAATCAACGCGCACTACCTCCCAGGGATTGGTAGCTTCCTATGTCCATTTAGGAGGCCAGTTAGGTGTATTGGTAGAAATAAATTGTGAAACTGATTTTGTAGCCCGCACTGAAGATTTTAAAACCCTGGCTCATGATGTGGCCATGCAGATAGCGGCAGTAAATCCCTTGTATGTGAAAAGGCAGGACGTACCGGCGGAGATCCTGGACAAAGAACGGGAGATCGCCCAAGCGCAGGTAACCGGCAAACCAGCCAACGTGGTGGAAAAAATAATTGAAGGTAAGCTGGAAAAATATTATGAGCAATTTTGCCTGCTGGACCAGCCTTTTATCAAGGATGACAAGATCAAGGTGTCTGATTATTTAAAAAATACCATTGCTAAACTGGGAGAGAACATTACTGTGCGGCGGTTCGCCAGGATCAAGCTGGGTGAAGCATAAAAACTCATCCCGGCCGTTTTTGATTACACAGATTTAAAAAAGATCCGCCAGAGGCGGACAGGGATTACACAGATTAAAGGATTTAGAGCTTGTAATCGGTTAATCGTGTTTAAAGGGAGCCGGTATGAAAGAACCGTTGTATAAGCGGGTATTGCTCAAGCTAAGCGGTGAGGTTTTAAGCGGTGACAAGAAATTTGGCATCGATTCCGGCATGGTTGATTTTGTCACCAGCCAGATCAAAGACCTGAGCACGCTGGGAGTGCAAATTGCCGTGGTCATCGGGGGAGGTAACATTTTCCGCGGGATCACGGCAGATAAGCACGGTATTGACCGGGTAGCAGCTGATTACATGGGCATGCTGGCTACGGTTATCAATGCCTTGGCTTTACAGGATTACCTGGAACGGAAACACGGCATAAATACCCGGGTGCAAACAGCCATCGAAATGCAGAAGATAGCTGAACCCTATATCCGCCGCAAAGCTATCCGTCATTTGCAGAAGAAGCGGGTAGTTATTTTTGCCGGCGGGACAGGCAATCCATACTTTACTACTGATACTACAGCCGCCTTGCGGGCGGTGGAAATAGGCGCGGAGATAGTATTAAAAGCGACTAAGGTTGACGGGGTCTATGACGATGACCCGATGAAAAACAGCCAGGCCAGGAAGTTTAAGGAAATTTCCTATATGGACGCGCTCAAGAAAGGCCTGAAGGTAATGGATACCACGGCGCTTAGTTTATGCATGGATAACCAAATGCCGATCATTGTTTTTAATATTTACAAAAAGAACAATATCAGGAAAGCTATTTTGGGAGAGCAGATAGGAACGATTATACGGTAGACTAACTGAAAGGAGTGCTTTCAGGATGAATCTTAATACGGTAAACGCAGAACTGCTTGATAAAATGAATAAAGCCCTGGAAAAGCTCAAGGAAGAGTATAGCGGGATCAGGACCGGAAGGGCGCATCCTTCATTGCTGCATGACCTGAAGGTAGAATATTACGGTAACCTGGTACCGATACAACAGGTCGCCAGTATTTCTGTGCCGGAAGCGAAAGTATTGGAAATCAAACCATGGGATAAGAGCGCCATGGCTGAGATCAAAAAAGCTATTCTCAAATCAACCCTTGGCATTACACCGCTTGATGACGGGCAAATTATCCGCCTGGTGATGCCTACTCCGACTGAAGAAGGGCGCAAGGAACTGGTAAAGCGGGCACACAAATTCGCGGAAGACAAAAAGGTAGAAGTGCGCAATATCCGTCATCAGTACAACAAGGTTATTGAGAAAATGGAAAAAGACAAGGAAATTACTGAAGACCAGAAATTTAAAGGGTTGGATCATGTGCAAAAGACCACCGATGAAATGATCAAGAAGATCGATGAAGTTTTCCTGCATAAGCAAAAAGAAATAATGGAAGTTTAGAATACGGCGTATAGCGTTTAGCGTATAGAAAAAAAGGAGATTAAGAAAAATGACTTATAAAATTAGCGATGCTTGTATAGCGTGCGGAGCATGTGTGGACACCTGCCCGGTCTCAGCCATCTCTGAAGACGGGGAAAAATATAAAATAGCCGCTGATAAATGCACTGATTGCGGCGCCTGCGCCGGCAATTGCCCGGTAGAAGCTATCAGTCAGGAATAAAATGGCCAAGGTCAGTGGCAGCGCATTGGAAAAAGAGCTGGATCAGCTAAGCATACCCGGGCATGTAGCTATTATCATGGATGGCAACGGGCGCTGGGCTAAAAGTAAGCATTTACCCAGGATATCCGGGCATGCCATGGGTGCGAAAAGGGTTTCCGAGATAGTTACTGCCGCTTCTGACCTGGGGATTAAAGCTCTAAGCTTATATGCGTTTTCTACGGAAAATTGGTCTCGTCCGCAACAGGAAGTTTCTTTTCTGATGTCTTTGCTGGTTAAGTACCTAAAAAAAGAGCTGAAAAACCTGGTGCGCAAAGATGTTAAACTGGTCATATCCGGGCATCTTGAGGATCTTCCGGCAGCGGCCAAAGAAGTAATTAACCATACGATGGAAAGTTCCAGGCAGCACCGGGGAATGATCTTTAACCTTTGCCTTAACTATGGCGGCCGGCAGGAATTGACCGATGCCTGCTGCGCGCTGATAAAACAAGTCAATACTGGTCAATTGTCAATCGCTGAAATAAACGAACACATAGTAGGCCAGAACTTGTATCATCCCGAGCTTGGGGATGTCGATCTCATGATCAGGACCAGCGGAGAGGAAAGGATCAGTAATTATTTGCTCTGGCAGTTAGCCTATAGCGAGTTGTATTTTACTCCGGTCATGTGGCCTGATTTCACCAAAATAGATCTCTTAAAAGCAATAATAGCATATCAGAAAAGGGAGAGGCGTTTTGGAGGAATTTAGTAAAAGATTAATTTCCAGTATCATCGGTGTCCCGTTAATTCTCACCGCTATTTACCTGGGTGGGCCGGTATACTTGCTATTGATCGAAATAATCATCATTGCCGGATTGGCTGAATTCCTGAGCCTGGCTAATATATCGCAACGCAGCCTGAAACTGGCCAGTTTTGCCGCTGCGCTCTTATTGAGCCTGCTGATCTATTTGAATAACGGGCAAAATCAATCATTTCATCATAATCCTGCGGATCTGCTTACCACAATTTTTCTTACCGTCATAATCTTGATCACTGTTTTCTCCCGAACCACTGTCATCTCCTGGCAGCAAACTGCCTTAGCTTTTACCGGAGTGTTTTACCTGAGCTGGACCTTAAGTTATTTATTATTGATCAGGGAAGAATTCCCCTTAGGCCGTGAATATACATATTTAATATTCCTGGTAATCTGGGCGGTTGATATAGCCGCTTATATCCTGGGCAAACGTTTTGGCAAAAACAAAATGTTTCCAGCGATAAGTCCTCATAAAACATGGGAAGGGGCCGGGAGCGGAATTCTGGCCGGGCTTATAACCGGCAGCGCAGTCAAATTCTTTCTCTTGCCGCAAAAACCCTGGCTGCCCACTCTTGGCTTGATCCTGGCAATTACCATCATCGCGCAGTTGAGCGATCTGGCAGAATCGTCTTTAAAACGAAATTTTGACAGCAAAGACAGCGGTGGATTAATCCCCGGGCATGGCGGCATTCTCGATCGTTTTGACAGCTTTATTTTAACCGGCCCACTGGTGTATTATTTAATTAAATGGATGCTCTGATGCCGATGAAGAAAATAGTCATTCTGGGATCAACCGGGTCAATAGGCGTAAGCACATTGGAAGTCGCGGCCGCCAACCGTGACCGGTTCCGGGTAGTAGGCCTGACCGGCAATAACAACCTTGATCTACTGGAAAAGCAGATCCAGCGCTTTCATCCGGAAGTTGTAGTAGTCGGTACTGTCGAGGCCGCCGCCCGGCTAAAAAAGAAATATCGCCAGCAGATACGGATCTTGCATGGCCCGGAAGGCTTATTAACTGCTGCGACCTGGACCGGGGTGGACCTGATTGTTTCTTCGTTAATTGGAGCTTTGGGTTTAGAACCGACTTTGGCCGCCATTGCCAAAGGCCGGGATATAGCTTTAGCCAATAAGGAAGTGCTGGTCATGGCTGGCTCGATCGTTATGGCCGAAGCCAGCCGCCGCAAAGTAAAGATACTGCCGGTTGACAGCGAACATTCAGCTCTTTGGCAGTGCCTTAAAAATGAACCGGCAAAAAATGTTTCCCGCTTGATCCTGACCGCCTCAGGAGGGCCATTTTGGCAGTTGAGCCAGCAGGAATTATTCTTCGTTGATGTTACCAGGACTTTAGCGCATCCGACCTGGAATATGGGCCGCAAGGTGACTGTGGATTCAGCTACATTGATGAATAAAGGATTTGAAGTCATAGAAGCTCATCATCTTTTTGGCATAGAGCTGGCAAAAATACAGATAGTCATACATCCGGAAAGTATTGTCCATTCCATGGTAGAATTCACTGATGGTTCAGTTATCGCCCAGATGGCTGTCCCGGATATGAAACTGCCGATCCAATATGCGCTGTGTTACCCGGACCGGCCGGCCAATGACCTGCCCAAGCTGGATTTAGCCAGGACAGGAAAATTAACATTTACCAAGCCTGAGTTTTCCCGGTTCCCCTGCCTGAAATATGCTTTCCAGGCAGCCAGAATCGGCGGGACTATGCCGGCGGTGATGAGCGCAGCGGATGAAATAGCGGTACAGAGCTTTTTGGAGAATAAAATTGGTTTTATCCAGATCAGCAAGGTGATTGATAACGTAATGAAAAAGCACAAATCAATAGACCGGCCCACTTTGAGCAAAATAATCAAGGCTGCTGACTGGGCCAGGACAGAAGCCAAAAAATATATTAAAAGGTTAGGATAAGAAATGCTGGTTACTCTGATCATTATTATAGCTTTCAGCCTGCTGGTCGTTTTTCATGAATTTGGACATTATATTATTGCCAAGCTGCTGAAAGTAAAAGTAGAAAAATTCGCCATAGGATTTGGGCCGGAATGGTTTGGCTTTAAGGGTAAGGAAACCCATTATAGTGTAAATTTGTTCCCTTTAGGCGGCTATGTGCGTATGTTAGGCGATGAAGCTGGCGATCCAAATGCTAAAGCGCCGCGGAGTTATTTAGCACAAAAATGGTACAAACGGGCGGCTATTGTAGCTTTCGGGCCGGTCATGAATTTTGTCCTGGCGATTTTATTATTTACTATTATTTTCATGGTTGGGGTCAGTGTCCCTGATACTTCGACTACCCGCATTGGTTATGTTTACGAAAACACTCCTGCTTTTAAAGCCGGAATAAAAGAAGGTGACATTGTCACTAAAGTGAACAACCAGGAAATAAAGGGCTGGGAGGAGTTAACTAAGATCATCCAGCCAAATTACGGCAAAGAATTGCGCTTGGAAGTGCTTCGTGATAAAAAACCATTAATATTACGCCTTATTCCTGAATATGATAAAGAACGGAAAGTGGGGATTTTAGGGATCCGTTCAAGCCAAAAATTGGAACGGGATAACCCCTTAAATGCTTTCATTAAAGGTTGTGCAGAAACCTACTCCTGGACAGTCATAACCTTGAAAGCTATCTGGTGGATGGTCTCTGGCCAGATCGCACCCGAAGTATCAGGTCCAGTGGGTATTGCCCAGATGATCAGCGTAGGTGTTAAGGCCGGGTTTGCCAGCCTGGTCGCTTTTATCGCCGTCCTGAGCATTAATCTGGGAGTATTTAATCTCTTTCCGATACCGATACTCGATGGCGGACACATACTTTTTCTGGTAATTGAAGCGATCAAAGGGAAACCGGTTAATGCGGAAAAAGTAAAAATTGCGCAAACTATTGGCCTAGCTTTATTGTTGCTCATCTTTTTGTTTGCCACATATAAAGATATAGTCAGATTGCTCATACCAGGACCAAAATAGCTTATAGCGGGCAGCGTATGGCGTATAGCAGAAACAAAACAAGAGTTGTGAATATTGGCGGGGTGAAGATCGGAGGAAACAATCCGATTGCCGTGCAGTCTATGGCCAAAACCATAACCACTGATGTCGCCTCCACAGTTGCGCAGATAAAAAGACTGGAAAAAATTAATTGTGAGATAATCCGCGTTGGTGTGCCGGATATGGCCGCGGCTTTATGCTTGTCTAAAATTAAGAAACAGATCAGGATACCTCTAGTTGCAGATATCCATTTCCAATGGCAACTGGCAGTGGAAGCCATTAACCAGGGAGTGGATAAGATCAGGATCAATCCCGGTAATATTTCCAAGGACAAGCTAACCGTGGTCCTCGACCGGGCCAAAGCCAGGAAAATTGCCATCCGTATCGGGGTAAATTCCGGTTCACTTAAGTCCTTGCACCAGAATCGCCGCGTAGACAAAGCCACACTGATGGTCAGGGCGTTAGCCGATTATATCCAATTCTTTGAAAATGCCGGCTTTAAGGATATTGTACTTTCTTTAAAAGCAACTGATGTCCCGGCTACTATTAAAGCGTACAGGCTGGCGTCCCAGAAGTTTGATTATCCACTGCATCTGGGGATCACTGAAGCCGGAGTAGCTGAAGCCGGTATCATAAAGTCAAGCGTAGGAATAGGGACTATGCTGTCTGAAGGCATAGGGGATACGGTCCGGGTATCATTGACCAGCGCTCCTGAAGAAGAGGTTAAGGTGGCTTATGCTATTTTGCAGAGCCTGGGTTTACGTATGTATTATCCCGAAATAATATCCTGCCCGACGTGCTCAAGGGCGCAGATAGATATTGTCACTTTAGCCAACCGGGTGTACAAAAGAATTATGAACCAGCCGCAAGCTTCCTGGAAACTGCCGCTGAAGATCGCGATAATGGGTTGCGCGGTTAATGGCCCGGGAGAAGCGCGGGAAGCAGATTTTGGGTTAGCCGGGGGCAGAAGCGAAGGGTTGCTCTTCAGGCGCGGGAAAATTATTAAAAAGATCAGGGAAAAAGAATTTTATCCGGTAATGGAAAAAGAAATAAAAAAATGGCACAGGTGAAACCATGAAGACAATCATGAAAAGACAAACTAAAATAATCTTTATGTTAATCCTTGTACTTGGCCTGTTTTTAGGCATTGGCCGGTACCGTCAAAGTATTGGTATTGGGTTTTATAAGAAAGGGACGCAGGCATTGCAGGCGGGAGACTATGCTGCCGCCGTTACTAATTTGAAACGTTCCTTGATCTTGAGCCCGCGCAGTAGTTGGGCAGCACAAGCAAAGAATGAATTAGCCTTTAGCCAGATCATTCAAGGCGAATCTACCCGGGAGTCGCAGCCAGAAAGAACATCACCTTATGACTGGCTCACCAGCCCAGCCGTGTTAGCGATAGTCGGATCTATCCTCGGTTTGTTGCTGCTCGGAGTTTTCCTGCATTATGGCAGTACCGCTAAGGCCAAGAAACTGGAAGAATATATAAATTATTTAAAGGCCGTGGAACATCGTATTAAGAACAAATTGAAACCAGCGGTTAACAGTGAGCATACCAGTACCAATGACGGGGTTGGCGATTATCAGAACTATATTAATTACTACAAAAAATCAGAATATGTCCAGCTGGCAAAATGCCTGGTCTCCGAATTTCAATTAGGATTAAAGCCTGAAGACAAGAATTTAATCTCCCAAATGGAAAAAGATTATACTGATTTTATTAATAATTATGCCGACTCGACCTGCCTGGAAGAGATCCAGCAAAAACTCGGGAATCTTTATTTCTTTAATATCTATAATTTCACTAAAGCCCGGACAGCCTATAAAG
This sequence comes from Elusimicrobia bacterium UBA6262, assembly GCA_002441095.1. Taxonomy (GTDB): domain Bacteria; phylum CAYTYR01; class UBA6262; order UBA6262; family UBA6262; genus UBA6262. Next base: position 28,125 of record DJVG01000020.1, on the reverse strand, counting down.
TATTGATGGAGAAATATCCCCAAAGCAAGTGGATCAAGATCGCTCACGCCCGGATAAAGCTTATCGAAGATAATCCCGAAGAGAATTATGAGCCATTGAGTATGTATGTGCTGGCCGAGCGTTTTTATGAAGATAAAAAATATGAAGACAGCCTGGAATATTTCAGGAAACTGATCACTAATTATGGCCAAACCAAACTGGCTATCGAAGCCCAGTTCAGTATTGCTGAAATATATATGTACAAGACCAACCGGACCGAGCGGGCGATCGAGGAATACGAGAAGATAGTGGATATTTACGGCCATAGCTCTTTTGCCGGTAAAGCTATGTATAAAGTAGGGGAGTGTTATAAAAAAATGCAAAAAGCCCCGGAAGCCATTGCGGCCTATGAAAAGTTCATAAATAATTACCCGCAGGCCGAATTTCTTGATTATGCTTATTATTATATTGCGCAGTGCTGTGAACAGTTAAAAGATAACCGGAAAGCGATCGATACCTACCAGAAGGTCATTCAGGATTTTCCCGAAAGTATCTGGGTGATCGTGGCCGAATCGCGTATCGCTTTTTTATCTCAAAAGTAACCAAGAGAGAAAATGCCCAAGAATCTGATCATTTTCGCCTCAGCCCTGGCTTTGTCCCTGATCTTTACTCCTTTAGTCAGGATATTGGCGGTTAAACTTAATATCATGGACCATCCTAATCCGATTAAGACTCACCGTGCGCCGGTAGCTTATTTAGGCGGATTAGCGATTTACCTGGCCTTCATTTTAGCCATCGTCATAGCTTTGGTGCTCGGACTCCCTTTCAAGGAAATCACGGTCATTATTATCGGCGCTACTTTGGTCATGATCCTGGGCCTGGTGGATGACCTGCGGCCATTGTCCTTTAAGGTAAAATTATTTCTGGAGGTGCTCATTGCTACCCTCCTGATCATTTTTGATATCAGGATCAAGTTTATCACTCCTGATTACATCGCTATTATCCTGACCATCCTCTGGGTGGTAGGAGTGACCAATGCGCTCAATATTATCGATATTATGGACGGATTAAGCAGCGGCGTCGCAGTTATCGCGGCGCTGGCTTTCCTTTTCATTAATCCGCCTTCAGAGCAGACCTATGTGAACTATACCGCCGCGGCGCTGGCGGGGGCAGCATTAGGATTTCTGCGCTATAATTTCCCTCCCGCCAGGATATTTATGGGTGATTCCGGCAGTTTAGTATTAGGATTTGTGTTGGCGGTGCTTTCTATTGGTACCAGTTATTCCAAGGTAAATAATATTGCTTTATATGCGCCTATTTTGATCCTGGGAATACCTATCTATGACACTTTCCTGGTGATGATACTACGCTTTAAACAAGGGAAGAACATTTTTCATGGCAGTCTTGACCATTTTGCCCTGCGTTTGGAAAAACTGGGATTTTCCAGGAGCAAAGTAGTGCTGACAGCATATATAGTTTCCGTATGCCTGAGCACTGCTGCCTTAATGATCTCTAAGGCGAGTTTCCGCTGGGCGGTGGGCATCTACATCCTGGTCGTTTTATTTTCCGTAAGCATCGGCATTGCTTTAAGCAAAGTAGATATGGAGAAACCTCACGCTCATGAATAAGCAAGTCGTTATCCTGGGGGCAGGGATTACCGGTTTAAACTGTGCGCGGCTGTTGCCCCGGTCCCTGGACTACGGAATATATGAAAAGGAAAACAGCATTGGCGGACTTTGCCGCACTGTATCCCAGGATGGTTTTTTATTTGATTATACCGGTCACTTGCTGCATCTGAAAAAGCCAGGAACCAAAACACTAGTCAAGACTTTGCTGCACGGCCAGCTCTCTGCACATCACCGCAATAGCTGGATTTACTCTCATCAAACCTATACCCGTTATCCGTTCCAGGCGAATACCTATGGCTTACCGGAAAAAGTTATTAAAGAATGTGTCCTGGGTTTTATTGCCGCCAGGATTCAAGCCGGGCCTGGACCGAGCGATAAAGACGGATTTTATGAATGGGTTTTGCGACATTTTGGCCGCGGTATTGCCCGGCACTTTATGTTTGGTTATAATGAAAAACTGTGGACTGTCCCGGTTAAAGAATTGACTGCAGAATGGCTGGGACCTTATGTGCCTGATCCGAGTGTCGCTGAAGTGNNATCAGTCCAAGCGGGTAGGCTACAACGCCAGTTTTTATTATCCTGAATATAATGGTATCCAGTCTTTGCCGGATGCCCTGGCGCATAAACTAACAGGCATCCAACTGCAGGAAAAAGCGGTCAAACTGAATATTCATGACCGGGTAGTGAAGTTTGCCTCAGGCCTGGAAATAAAATACGACCGCCTGGTCAGCTCGCTCAGCCTGCAGGAGCTGGTGAACATGGCTGAAGGCCTGCCCTTAACTGTTAAACAACAGGCGTCGTCTTTGCGCTATAATGAAGTATTGAATATTAATATCGGAATTAAGCCGGCTCTCTCCAGTGATAAGCACTGGATCTATTTTCCGGAAAAGAAATATCCTTTTTACCGCGTGGGATATACCAGTAATTTATCCCGACATAATCATCCGGCCGGGACCAGTTCCTTGTATATAGAGATAGCCTGCCGGGCCGGCAGCCTGGCCCGGATGAACAAGCATCAGGTTAACCGGTTAGTAAATAAGAGTTTGGCTTACCTGCGCCAGGTTAATATCCTGGAACAATCTTCCCGGATAGTGACCCTGAATACCTTTAAGATATCGCCGGCCTATTGTATTTATGATTTTAGCCGGACCAGGAATGTTACTGCGATCAGGTCTTTTTTAAGGAAAGAAGGAATTTATTCTGTCGGCCGTTACGGAGCCTGGGAATATTCAGCCATGGAAGATGCTTTGGAATGGGGCCGCTCGACCGCGGAAATTATTAAGCGAAGTTACCAGTAAGTACGAAATACAGTCACAATGAGAAACAGTACGGAAAAAGAGCAGTAAGAACTAACAGCAGTAAATACGAAATACAGTCAAGTCGAAGGACAGTAATGACGAAGAACAGTATGTACGAGAAGAAGTAAAACAAAAAGGAATTAACTGTAGTTGCTTTTACTGGCAACTGCTCCTCGTTTTGACTGTTTCTCGTATTGACTGATCTAAAAAAAGAGGAATCATGCTAAAAAACAAAAATTGTTTGGTCACTGGTTGCGCCGGATTTATTGGATCCCACTTGACGGAAAAATTACTGGCACTTGATTGCCCGGTAATCGGTCTTGACTCTTTTACTGATTACTATAGGAGGGAAATTAAAGAAAGTAATTTGGCGGCCTGCAAAAAAAATCCGAAGTTCACCTTGGTGGAGAAAGATCTCAGTACGGCTAACTTAAGCCGTATTTTAGAGGATGTGGATTATATTTTTCACCAGGCTGCCCAGGCCGGAGTGAGAGCCAGTTGGGGCGGGCAGTTTTCCCATTATCTGCAAAGCAATGTTGCCGCGACCCAAAACCTGCTGGAAGCAGCTAAAGCCTTTCCTATTAAGAAGATAGTATATGCCTCTTCAAGCTCGGTTTACGGAGATAGTCCATTACCGATGAAAGAAGGCAATGTCCTGTGTCCCGTATCACCCTACGGTGTCACGAAGCTGGCTGCGGAAAACCTTTGTTATCTTTACTGGAAGAATTTTAAGGTACCAGTCGTCAGCCTGCGTTATTTCACGGTTTTTGGGCCGCGTCAGCGGCCGGATATGGGAATTTATAAATTCATCAATGCGGCTTTGCAGGATGAGAAGATCAGAATATATGGAGATGGCAAACAAACCCGCGATTTTACATTTATCACGGATATTGTACAGGCCAACCTGGCTGCAGCAGAAATAGGCCAGCCCGGCCTGGCTATGAATATAGGGGGAGGCAGCCAGATCACGATCAATGAAGTCCTCTCCTTGATCGAAAGTATGACCGGCAAAAAAATGCAATTGGAATATTTAACCAAAGCCAAAGGAGATGTGCAGGATACTTTAGCAGACATAGACCTGGCCAAAGAGAGCATAAATTATAATCCAAGCTGCAGTTTTAAGGATGGGCTCAAACAGCAGGTCGATTATTTAAAATTATTGCTCAAATAGGAAAGAGTAAAATCTTGCCAAAGCTAAAAATAGCTCATATCATAACGCAACTGGAACTGGGAGGGGCCCAAGAAAATACGCTGTATACAGTAACCCATCTGGATATCCGGGCCTATGATTGCTATTTGCTGACCGGAAAAAATGGACAGCTGGATAATGTAGCAGTCAATGCATTAGGCGCAAAAGCCATTTTTATTCCTTCCCTGGTCCGTTCTATCCGTCCCTGGAAAGACTTATTGGCTTTAATCGCTTTGTGCCGGGTCTGCCGGCAGGAGAAATTTGACCTGGTCCATACTCATTCCTCAAAAGCCGGTATCCTGGGCCGGTGGGCGGCAAAAATAGCTGGCGTTAAAAAGATAATTCATACCTATCATGGTTTTGGCTTTAATGAATTTCAAAAACCATGGACCAGATTCGTTTTTACCTGGATCGAGCGCCTTACTGCTTATATCACGGATACATTAATAGTCGTTTCAGCAGAAAATACCAAAAAAGCCCTGGCCGCCAAGATTGGCAAGCCAGGGCAATATGTTGTAATTCATAGCGGGATCAAGGTTAAGGAATACGAAAATGTTAGTATAGATAAAGCTATGGAAAAGAAAAAGATCGGCCTGCCGCCAGGGGCGCCGGTAATCGGCATGATCGCTTGTTTTAAGCCGCAAAAAGCGCCGTTGGATTTTGTGCGGATAGCCCAGTTAGTTATCGCTAAAATGCCGCGGGCTGAATTTATTATGATCGGTGATGGGGAACTGCGGCCGGAGATCGAAGGGCTTATCCGGAAATTATCTTTGTCGGATAATGTAAAACTCCTCGGGTGGCGCTCCGATATCCCGGCTATGCTAAAAATAATGGATGTCTGTGTATTAACCTCTTTATGGGAGGGGCTGCCCAGGGTCATCCTTGAAGCTTTCGTTTCCCGGGTGCCGGTTGTGGCTACTCCGGCAGATGGCATCAAGGAAGTGGTTGAAGATGGGGTTACCGGTTTTCTGGCGGGCTTTCATAACCTGCCGGAATTTGCCGCTAAGATCATCACTTGCCTGGAGGATCCGGAGAAGAATAGAACGATCATTGAGAATGCCGGGAAAAAGGTTTCCGGTAGTTTTAATATTGATATCATGGTCCAGGATATAGCACAACTCTATGACCAGGCCAGGGGGAATGAGTGATCGATAACCTAAGATTGCAGAAATTGAAAAATATGGCCATAATTTCGCTGCTGGCCGGAGCGACAGCTATCCCGCAGATCCCGAATCTTTTTGGCGATACGCTAGCGCTAGTACTGATCTGGTGTATAGGCGGTATTTGGCTGACCCAAATGCTAAATGCGGGAATCCTCAAAACTAAAATGTTTCTTGTGAACCGGGTCCTGTTGCTGGCTTTGGCCGCTGCCCTGGTAGGTTTTGCAAAATCGCCTCATTTGCTGGAAAGCCTGCAGGCATTTCTAAAATTTACAGCTTTGCTGATATTCGGCCTGGTCGTCCTTAATTACGATAATCAGAAGAAGATATTCTCAATCATACTGAAAACTGTGATCATGACCAGTATTGTCCTGTCTTTGCTGGCCATCTATGAGCATTATTTTGGGTTGTGGGGTATGCCGGCCAATGGCCGGGTCCAGGTACTATTCCCGAATCCTAATCATTTTGCCGGTTTTCTGGCTTTAGCCATGACCTTTGCTTTAAGCGTGCTGCTTGAGCCAGTACCGAAAAACTGGTTTCGGTGGGTAGCCTGGTTCTCCCTGGCAGTAGGCATGATCGCTTTGTTCTTAACTGGTTCAAAAGGCGGGATATTAAGCCTGTTCATGGGTTTTTCCATATTAATTTACGCCAAGCGGAGAGCTTTATTTTACATTTTTCTCCTGGGTATCATGATCGTCTTGGTCGTGATCTTGATAACACCGCTTAGAACAGCTGTATTTAGCAGGGAGATCAGTGATCCTTTTACCTTTGAAAAAAAAGACTTGTATATGGAAACATTAAAATACCTGCGGGATCATCCGCTTGGGGGTACCGGACTGGAGACTTTTAAGTATTATTATCCGCAGTATAAAAGTATGCCTGAATTGCGTTCTGCACCCTATGTACACAATGAGCTATTGAATATCTGGTCTGACCTGGGATTATTAGGAGTGGCAGCTTTTATCTGGCTGTTGGTTCTTTTTTACCGCCAGGCCAATCGATTGATCAATCAAGATAAAAAGCTTTACCTGAATGCTTTCCTGGCTGGGGTAACGGGTATGGTGATTCACAGCATGTTTGAGTTTAATCTGCATGATCCGGCTTTAGCGCTGCTCTTTACCGGCATGGTTTTCACAGTTTTAGGCCTAAGCCAAGAGCAGGGAGGGACACCCTTGGCTTTGGCCATTAAACGACCGCAGATAGTCCTGGCTTGCGCCTGGGGCCTGATCATTACTGCCAGCCTGATCATGCTGCTGCCGGTATATGCCCAGAACCAGGCTGAGCAAGGCGCTGCGGCCCTGAAGAATCAAAACAGTGTACAGGCCATGCTGCATTATCAGGAGGCTTTAAAATATAACCCGATCAGCGCGGAGATAAAAGCCGGCGCTGCCAAAGCCTTTTATGTGCAGGGTAAAATACTAAATGATGAAATATTCCTTTGGGCGGCAAAGCATTATTTCGAGAAAGCAGCGCAACTTGAATCTTTAAATCCTTTCCGCTGGCGTGAACTGGCCATGTTCCATGCCCGGCTGGGCCAGTGGCCGGAGGCGCGGGCTGCTTATGACCATGTGTTAAGGCTGGCTCCGGGGGTAAAGGTATTAAGAAATGAATATGATTCCTTGCAAAAATCTATTGAAAATAAAGACGCTAAATGATATAATAATAAAATTAGAATTTATAAACGGAGCATAACCTTGGGACAAACAATTATTGAGAAAATATTTTCACGGCACACTGGTAAAACAGTAAACGCTAATGACCTCGTTGTGTCCAAGATAGATTTTTGCCTGGGACAGGATGGCACGTCGGGTATAGTGATCGATAGCTTCAATAAAATGGGAGCGGAAAAAGTATTCGATCATAATAAGATGGCGGTTATTATTGACCATTCTTCGCCCAGCCCGAATGAAGGGGTCAGCCGTATTCATAAAAAGATCCGGGATTTCTCCCTGGCACAAAGGATACATTTTTATGATGTAGGGCAAGGGGTCTGCCATCAAATTGTCCCGGAACGCGGATATGTAGTACCGGGTGACCTGGTAGTGGGAGCGGATTCCCATACCTGTACCTATGGAGCGTTGAATGCTGCGGCTACCGGCATGGGCTCTACAGATGTAGCTGCCTGCGCGGCTACCGGCCATAATTGGTTCAAGGTCCCGGAAAGCATTAAGTTTATTTGCCAGGGAAAATTGCCGCCAGGCGTTTACAGCAAAGACCTGATCCTGTACCTGATCGGTCAAGTTGGTGCGGCCGGGGCAACCTATATGTCTTGCGAGTATACCGGTCCGGCTATAGATGCCTTAAGTGTGGAAGGCCGTTTTACCATAGCTAATATGGCGATAGAAATGGGCGCTAAGTTTGGGATCATGAACTGTGACCGGAAAACACTGGAGTGGATTAAGCAACATTCCAGCCGCAAATTTAAGCCTGTCTTTGCTGACCCTGATGCGGTCTACTATAAAGTACTGGAATTTAATATGAACAAGCTTACGCCGCAGGTAGCTAAACCGCACCGGGTAGATAATGTTTGTCCGGTGACTGAGATTGCCGGGACACCGATAGCGCAAGGGTATATCGGTACCTGCACTAACGGCAGACTGGAAGATTTTGCCGCGGCTTGCAAAATATTAAAAGGAAAGAAGATCAAAAAGGGTGTCCGCCTGATCGTAGCGCCAGCCAGTAACTGGATCCTGAAAGACGCGATGAAAAAGGGGTATATCAATATATTATTAGATGCTGGAGCCACGCTGGTCACTCCGGGATGCGGGCCATGTGTCGGTACGCATAACGGCGTCCCTGCGGATGGAGAGAATGTTATTTCTACCGCTAACCGTAATTTTAAAGGCCGGATGGGCAATATCAATGCTTTTATTTACCTGGGCTCTCCCGCGACAGTAGCAGCCAGCGTGATCACAGGCAAGATCACTGATCCCAGGAAATACCTGAAATAAGAGCAGGTGTAGAGGTGTAGGAGTATTGCTTCGAAGTGAAGCGAGCTTCTCTACATCTTTACAGCTTTACAGCTGAATCAATCAAGGAGTTGGCTATGTTACTAACCGGCAAGGCACGGAAATTCTCGCAGGAAGACGATATTAACACAGACTATATTATCAGCGGACGCTACAAATTTAAGATCCAAGATCCAAATGAATTGGCGACCCATGTTATGGAAGACCTGGATCCCGGCTTTTTTCAGCGCCGGCAGGATGGTGATTTTATCGTTGCCGGCAGGAACTTTGGCTGCGGCTCGTCCCGGGAACAGGCACCCCAGGCCATAAAATACGCCAAGATCAGCGCCGTAATAGCTAAAAGTTTTGCCCGTATTTTCTATCGCAATGCTTTTAATATAGGATTGCCGTTAATAGAATGTGATACTGATAAGATCAAAGAAGGCGATGAATTGTCAGTCGATCTTTCTACGGGAATAGTGACTAATAAAACGCAAAACATAAATATTACGATCAAGCCGCTACCGCCGGTAATGCTAACCTTGCTGGCCGACGGCGGTTTGGTGGAACATATAAAGAAACACCAGGGGTTTGCCTTAGGAGAAAAATGAAATATCCCCGCCCTTAAGCTTGGCGGGTCCGCCTCAGGCGGAAAAAATCAAATATCAAAATGACAATGTAAATGTTAAATATTTGATATGTGGTTTTGATTTTTGGAATTTGATATTTGGATTCAAAGGAGTTGCTCATGACAGCTAATATTAAAGGCACGATTCTTACTGTAGATGATAACCGGGATATTTTAGATGTACTTAGGCTGACCCTGGAAAGCGAAGGCTATGATGTAAGAGAGGCGCCTAATGGCAAGGAAGCGATAGCCCAGGTAAAACAAAATCCTCCGGACCTGATCGTGCTTGATTACATGATGCCGGAAATGAATGGGCATGAAGTGGCGCGCTTATTGAAAGCTGATATCCTGTACCGGCATATCCCGATCATTATGCTGACGGCCAAAGGCGATGTGCAGGATAAGGTAAAAGGTATAGAATCCGGGGTGGACGATTATGTGGTAAAACCATTTGAGCCGATCGAATTATTGGCCAGGGTAAAAATGATCCTGCGGCGCACTATGACCTCGCTGGATGCTAATCCGCTGACCAAGCTGCCGGGTAATATTTCGATAAAACAGGAAATACAAAAAAGATTGGATAATCGTGATAAAATGGCCGTCTGCCACCTTGACCTGCGCCAATTCAAGGCTTTTAATGATAAATACGGTTTTGAGCACGGTGATAAGGTAATCAAGTTCACCGGGGATTTGATCGCCGGTACCGTAAAAGAACTGGGTAAAGAGACAGATTTCGCCGGGCATATCGGCGGTGATGACTTTGTCATTATCTGCGGTCCGGATATTGTTGATAACATTTGCCAGGAAGTGATCAGCCGTTTTGACCAGGGCATACCCAAGTTTTATTCAGAAGAAGACCGCGCGCGGAGCTTTATCATCAGCCATGACCGCAAAGGGAATATCAATAAATTCCCGATCATGACTATCTATATAGCGGTGGTGACCAATGAACGGATCAGCCTGGAATGTCCCGAGGAGATAAGCGAGATTGGCGCCGATTTGGGTGCCTATGCCAAGACGTTCAGCAAAAGTATCTATATTAAGGACCGGAGAGCAGATCCCGGCAAATAATCGGCATACGGTGAACGGAGACGAAACCCGATAAAGAAAAAATCGGGCATCCTAACCTCAACCGTATAACGAGGTTTGAAATCGGGCCTCGAAACCGTATCCGATAACCGAGGTTCTTAATCGGGCCTCGTTACCGTACACCGTATAACGAGACTAATAACAAGGAGTATAGATTGAGTAAAACATACAATGTAACACTCATACCTGGCGATGGTATCGGCCAGGAGATAAGCGCAGCTACCCAAAAAGTTTTAGCCGCTACCGGTGTAAAAATCAACTGGGATGTGCAGGAAGCCGGCAGTGAGGTAATAGAAAAATATGGTACGCCATTGCCGGAAACAGTCTTACAATCCGTGCGCAAGAACAAGATTGCCCTGAAAGGGCCCTTAACCACGCCGATCGGCACCGGATTCCGCAGTGTCAATGTGGCTTTGCGGAAAGAACTTGACCTTTATGCCTGTCTGCGACCCTGTAAATCCATCACTGGGGTGAAATCACATTATGAGGATATTGACCTGGTCGTGGTCAGGGAAAATACCGAGGACCTGTATGCCGGAGTGGAGTATGCCAGCGGTTCCCCGGAAGCAGATGAAATAATTAAGCGGGCCAAAGGCAAGATCAGGGCTGGCGCAGCCATCAGTATCAAACCGATCAGCAAGGAAGGGACCAGCCAGATCGTTGAATTTGCTTTTAATTATGCGCTTAAGCATAAGCGTAAAAAAGTAACCGCAGTGACCAAAGCCAACATCATGAAATATACCGATGGATTATTCCTGGAGACCGCCAGGGAAGTAGCCAAAAACTACCCGCAGGTAGAATATGAAGAGCGTTTAGTAGATAATATGTGTATGCAACTGGTGCAAAAACCGGAGTTATATGATGTGCTGGTGCTGCCTAACCTGTATGGCGATATACTGTCAGACCTGTGTGCCGGGCTGGTCGGAGGTTTGGGCGTAGCTCCCGGAGCGAATTTTGGCAAGGATATTGCTGTTTTTGAGGCAGTCCATGGCAGTGCGCCAAAATATAAAGGCTTGAATAAGGTAAATCCTACGGCGCTCATATTATCAGGTGCCTTAATGCTGGATTATCTCAGTGAAAAGGAAAAAAGCGAGCAGCTTTATAAAGCCGTAATGAAAACCATCAAAGAGAAAAAAGCCGTTACCTATGACCTGGGTGGTACCGCCGGTACCAGCCAGATGGCTGATGAAATAATAAGAAACCTAAAGTAGTGATAGAGTGGTAAAGTGGTAGAGGGATAAAATGAAGAAAGAAAAAATAGATTATAAAAAAGCGGCAATAGATTTGCACAAAAAACTACGGGGAAAGATCTCGGTAATCAGTAAAAGCCCGGTTACCAAGGACACTCTCAGCTTGTTATATACTCCGGGCGTGGCTGAACCCTGCCGCTTGATAGCCGTAAAAAAGGAACTGGTCTATGATTATACTTCGCGGCATAATATGATCGCTATCGTGAGCGATGGCAGTGCCGTGCTGGGATTGGGAAATATCGGCCCGGAAGCTGGCTTGCCGGTCATGGAGGGGAAGGCCATTCTGTTCAAGACTTTTGGCGGGGTAGATGCTTTTCCGATCTGCCTGGCAACCCAGGATACAGCAGAGATCATTAAAACCGTAAAGTACCTGGCTCCGAGTTTCGGCGGGATAAACCTGGAAGATATTTCCGCACCGCGTTGTTTTGAGGTGGAAAAAAGGCTGATCGCGGAAACAGATATTCCCATCTTTCACGATGACCAGCATGGTACCGCGGTTGTGGTCCTGGCCGGCCTGATCAATATCTTTAAAATGGATAAACGCAAGATAGACCATGTCAGGATCGTGATCAATGGTGCCGGCGCTGCCGGCATGGCCATCTGCAAGTTTTTATTGAAGTATGGATTTAAGCATATTATTCTCTGTGACCGGCATGGGGCAATATATGAAGGGCGCGGGGAAGGCATGAACCCGGTTAAAGATGAAATAGTCAAACTGACCAACCTGGATAAGGAAAAAGGTGAGCTGAAAGACATTATTAAAGGTGCTGATGTCTTTTTAGGTGTTTCCGTTGCTGACGCCCTGATCCCGGAAATGATCAGGTCAATGGCTAAAGATCCGATTATTTTTGCGATGGCTAATCCTGATCCGGAAATCCTCCCGCCGGCGGCTAAAAGCGCCGGGGCAAAATATATTGCCACTGGCCGCAGTGATTTTGCCAATCAGATCAATAATGTCCTGGCTTTCCCGGGTATTTTCCGGGGGACACTGTCTGTGCGGGCCAGGGTAATAAATGATGAAATGAAGATAGCGGCTAGCCTGGCTATCAGCAGTCTTATACCTGACAAAGAATTGACTCCGGATTATTTTATTCCTAAGGCTTATGATCTGCGGATCGCGCCTAAAGTGGCCAGGTTTGTAGCGGAAGAAGCGATCAGGACTGAAGTGGCCAGGATCAATAAATCAGGGGTTCACGTAGAAAAAGAAACTAAAGTTTTGTTAGGCGTTAAATGAAAAAAATATTAACCAAGGTTATTACTGATAAAATTAGATCAGCATATATAAACTCTTGTGTAATCGCTGACCGGGATTTAATAGCACTGCTGCAAAAGGCGATGAAGACTGAAACCAATAAACGAGCCAGGAATGTCTTAAAATTGATCCTGGAAAATTGCCGTATTGCCAAAATTAAAAAAAGGCCAATCTGCCAGGATACCGGGATGGCGGTGGTTTTTGTAGAAATAGGACAACAGGTAGTTATTACCGGCGGTGATCTGGAAGCAGCGATACATCAGGGAATAGGGCTGGCCTGCCGGGAAGGGTATCTGAGAGCGTCAGTCGTAGAGCCATTGAGCCGTAAAAATACCGGCCACAATGCTCCGGCCGTGATTTATACCAAAGTAGTCCCCGGGAACTCTTTAAAAATGACGGTTATCCCCAAAGGGTTTGGCAGTGAGAATATGGGCCAAGTGAAAATGCTCAAGCCCGGTGCAGGGACCGAAGCAATAATTGAATTTGTAACAGAGTCAGTGAAAAAAGCAGGAGCCAATCCCTGCCCCCCGTTGATTATCGGTGTAGGAATAGGCGGTACCTTGGATAAAGCGGCAATATTGGCAAAAGAAGCCTTGTTCGGCATAGGTAAATCGTCCAAGGACGAAATACTGATCAGGACTTTGGAACAGAGATTACTCTTGGCAGTAAATAAATTAAATATCGGCCCGGCTGGCCTGGGTGGGAAGAACACAGCCTTAAAAGTGAAAGTAAAAACCTATCCTACTCATATTGCCGGATTGCCGGTAGCTGTCAATATAGGTTGCTGGTGCCATCGGGCAAAGACAGTAATCATATGAAAAAAGTCAGCGTACAGCGTTCAGAAAAGAATAGCATTAAAATAACCCTCCCGCTAAAGGAATCGGATCTGTGCAAATTAAAAGCCGGGGAGGAAGTACTCCTGACCGGAGTAGTTTATACTGCCAGGGATGCAGCGCAGCAGAGAATGGCCAAAAAACTGCCGCTGAATATAAAAGGGGCAGCAATTTACCATACCGGTCCGTCACCGTCAAAACCCGGTGAGGTAATCGGTTCTTGCGGGCCGACGACTTCTGCCCGTATGGATGATTATACTCCAGTACTTTTAAAGAAAGGACTTAAAGCAGTCATCGGCAAAGGCCGGCTGGGTGATACCGCCAGGAAAGCTTTTAAAAAACACCAGGCAATCTATTTCCTTGCTCCTGGCGGCTGCGGGGCACTATTAGCAGACAAGGTGAAGAGTATGACCTTGGTAGCGTATAAAGACTTAGGTTGTGAAGCTATCTATAAGCTGAAAATAGATGATTTCCCTGTGATCGTTGGTATTGATGCTAAAGGACGGAGCGTATATCGTTGATGACCGAGAGAACCCTGATCATAGTTAAACCTGATTCCATGAGTAAAAGGGTAGGTGGTAAAGTAATGAATGCTTTAGAATCGTGCGGTTTACAGCTGGTAGCCTGCAAAATGCTGCACTTATCCAGGTCCAGTGCCGAAGATTTCTACGGTGAACATAAAGGCATGGAGTTTTATGAACCGTTGGTCACTTTTATGTCCAGTAATCCCTGTATTGTAACTGTCTGGGAAGGTGAAGGGGCGATCAAGAAAGCCAGGGAAGTGATCGGCGCTACTGATCCGGCTCAGGCCAAGGAATCCACGATCAGGAAAATGTATGCCACTGATAACCGTCACAATGCAGTGCATGGTTCAGACAGCATTAAGTCAGCGGAACGGGAAATAGCTTTTTTCTTTAACCATGAAGAGATCTTCCCCTGGCAGGGGAAAATATATAAGAAGTAATGGTAAAGGATAACAGGTAATCAGGAGACCAGGAAGCGGGGACCAGTGTATCAGGGAATCAGGTTAGCAGGGAATCAGAAAGTCATAGTATTAAGCTTTTCCTGATGTCCTGATCTTCCGATATCCTGTTATCCTGAAGCTTTATTAACCTGATCACCACTACCTGATACCCTGATAAACTGATATACGCATTTAAAGTTGAATAATGCAAATTCTAAAGAAATAATTAAAAAGGTGTGAGATGAAAATACTTGTTCTAAACTGCGGCTCTTCCAGTATTAAGTACCAATTCATCAGCATGACTACGGAAAAAGTACTGGCCAAGGGGCAGGTTGAACGTATCGGTACCAACCATGCCGTACTAACCCATTTTTTTGAAGATGGGAAAAGCGCCAAGGTCGTGAGCGATATCCCGGATCATAACAAAGCCATAGAAGTAGTCATTAGCACCTTGACCAATACGGATTATGGGGTGATCAGGGATAAGCAGGAAATAAAAGCCATCGGGCACCGGGTTGTTCATGGCGGCGAAAAGTTTGCCAGCAGTGTGTTCATTACTGATGAAGTGAAAGACAAGATACATGATTGCATAGAACTGGCTCCCTTGCATAATCCGCATAATTTCCGCGGTATTAACGCCTGCGCTGAATTACTGCCGGGAGTACCGCAAGTAGCTGTATTTGACACGGCTTTTCACCAGACTATGCCGCCGCATAGTTATTTATACGCATTACCTTACAGTGAATACCAGGTCCACAACATCAGGCGGTACGGATTTCATGGGACCAGCCACAGGTATGTCAGCGAGCGGGCGGCTAAATTGTTGAAGACCAAGCCTGACCAGATCAAGGTTATAACCTGTCATCTGGGTAATGGCTGCAGTATCTCAGCGATAGACAAGGGGAAATCAGTCGATACTTCGATGGGATTTACGCCATTGGAAGGATTGGTTATGGGTACCCGCTGCGGTGATATTGACCCGGCTATTATGTTCTATATCGCTTCTAAACAAGGTCTTTCAGTGAGTGAAATAGATAATTTATTAAATAAACATAGCGGATTGGACGGGATCAGCGGTATTTCCAATGATATGCGGGAGATCCTGAAACAAATGAATGCCGGCAATGAGCGGGCGAAATTAGCGGTTGACATTTTTTGTTACCGGCTCAAGAAATATATTTGCGCCTATTATGGCGTCATGAATGGGGCAGACGCGCTTATTTTTACCGCTGGCATAGGGGAAAACGCGGACCAGATCAGGGAAATCACCTGTACCGGACTGGAATGCATAGGGATCAAGCTTGATGCTGCCAAGAATAAAAATACCATCGGCACCGAAGCTTTAATATCCGGGAAGTCATCAAAAATAGATGTTTTTGTGATCCCTACCAATGAAGAGCTAATTATCGCGAGAGATACCAGGAAGATTGTAGATACGATGAATAAAACAAATAAAGAAAAAGCGGAGTAGACGTGTACAAAATTATTAGCCGGCGCGAGTTGGCGCCCAGTGTTAAATTCATTGAAGTTGAGGCCAGGGATATAGCCGCTAAAGTGCAGCCTGGCCAGTTTGTGATCCTGCGTCTGGCAGAACCAGGGGAGAGAATACCCCTGACCGTAGCTGATTTTAACCGGTCTACAGGAACGATCAGTATTATTTTTCAGGAAATTGGTAAAACCACTAGAGAGCTTGGTTTGCTAAAAGCAGGAGATAGTATAACTAACGTGGTTGGACCGCTGGGACAACCGACCCATATTAATAAAGTAGGTACTGTTGTTTGTGTCGGAGGCGGGGTCGGGACAGCTTCCATGTATCCGATCGCCAGGGCTTTAAAAGAAGCCGGCAATAAAGTTATCACTATTATCGGTGCCCGCAGCAAGGATTATATTATCTGGGAAAAAGAAATAGGGGCTATTAGCGACACCCTGATCGTTACGACAGACGACGGTTCAGCTGGGGAAAAGGGCCTGGTTATTAAACCATTGGAAGAAATGATCAGGAAAAAAGAAAAGATCGACCAGGTTATTGCGATTGGCCCGGTGATCATGATGAAAGCAGTGAGTCACCTGACTAAAAGCTGCAGTATCAAAACGATCGTTAGCCTGAACCCGATCATGCTTGACGGCACCGGCATGTGCGGGGTATGCAGGGTAGAAGTCAATAATGAAACTAAATTTGCCTGTTTCCATGGCCCGGATTTTGACGGGCACCTGGTAAATTTCGATCTTTTAATGCACCGCCTGAAAACCTACCCGGAAGAGGAGAAAATATCTTTGGAGAAATGCGAGCATTGCCGTAAATGACCCAGATCAATCCTAAGCAAACACCAATGTCCAAGCAGGAACCCCAGGTACGCGCTAAAAACTTTAACGAGGTAGGACTGGGATATACTAAAGAAGAAGCGATCGCTGAAGCTAAACGATGCCTGAAATGCAAAAAGGCGCTATGTGTGTCTGGCTGTCCGGTGAATATCGATATACCAGTTTTTATCGCCGCTATTATGGAGGGTGATTTTGACAAAGCTTTACAAGTCATAAAGGCTAAGAACAGCCTGCCTGGAGTCTGCGGCCGTGTTTGTCCGCAAGAGGACCAATGCGAGAAGAAATGTATCCTCGGGGTAAAGAATGAACCTGTTTCCATTGGCCGGCTGGAAAGAGCAGCAGCGGATTTCGGCAAAGATAATGCTCCGGTCAGCGTCAAGGGAGATAAGGAAAAAGTGGCTGTAGTAGGGGCTGGACCGGCTGGCTTGACCATTGCCGGTGACCTGGCCAGGATCGGCTACCAGGTGACTGTTTTTGAAGCTTTGCATAAACCAGGAGGAGTACTGGTTTACGGCATCCCGGAATTCCGCCTGCCCAAGGCGATCGTGGACCAGGAAGTGGAATCTATTAAAAAACTGGGCGTAGAATTGAGAGTTGACCAGCTGATCGGCCGCACCTTTATTATAGATGACCTGAAAAAGGAAGGATACAAAGCTGTTTTCATTGCTAGCGGAGCAGGATTCCCTAAGTTTATGAATATACCCGGAGAGAACTTGAACGGTGTTTATTCAGCGAATGAGTTCCTGACCAGGGTGAACCTGATGAAAGCGTACCTTTTCCCTGGCTACGATACGCCCATAAAAAAAGCCAGAAAAGTGGCGGTTATCGGCGGGGGTAATGTAGCTATGGATTCAGCCCGTACCGCCTTGCGACTGGGCGCAGAGAAAGTATTTAATGTCTATCGCCGGTCACGCAAGGAAATGCCGGCCCGGGTGGAAGAGGTCGAGAATGCCATTGAAGAAGGGATCCAGATGGAATTCCTGGTCAACCCGATCCGCATTCTCGATGACGGACAAGGCTGGGTAAAAGGTTTGGAATGCCTGCGGATGGAACTGGGAGCATGTGATGAAAGCGGGCGCTGCCGGCCGGTACCGATCAAAGGCAGTGAATTTATCTTAGATGTTGAGCAGGTGATCATCGCTATCGGAACCGCGGCTAATCCTCTGATCTCTGCTACTACTCCGGATCTGAAGATAAACAAATGGGGTTATATTGAGGCGGAAGAAGCCACGGGCCAGACTTCCAAAGTGGGCGTTTTTGCCGGAGGAGATATTGTTACCGGTTCAGCGACGGTGATTTCCGCCATGGGCGCAGCCCGCAAAAGTGCTGAAGCGATAGCTGAGTATTTAGAAAAAAGTAAAAACGAGAAACAGTAAAAACGAAGAGCAGTTGCCAGTAAGAGCGAAAAGCAGTGTTAAATTATAGAAAAATACCTTAACTTAACACTCAAAACTCAAAACTGCTTTACCAAAGAAAAGAATGAAATAAGTAAATAAAACAGGAGGAAACAAATGGCAAATCCAAAAAGAAGGCACTCTCCTTCACGGCGGGATAAACGCCGGGCGCATTGGCGCAAAGTAGAGACACCCTGTCTCTCTGTCTGCCCGCAATGCAAGGAACCTAAGCTCCCTCATCGCGTGTGCGGAAATTGCGGATACTATAATGGTATCGAAGTGATCAAAGTTAAAGCGAAGAAAGAAAAAGGCAAAGAAAAGGAAAAAGACACTAAGTCGGCTAAAGAAGGGGCATAAAGATGCGCTTAGTTCTTGATGCGATGGGTAGTGATAATGCTCCGGTAGCGGAAATAGCAGGGGCCTTACAGGCCAGCGCAGAAATGGACGCTGAGATCATTCTGGTCGGCCAGCAGAAAACGATCGAGGGTGAGTTGGCAAAACATAAACCGCCGGCTGGCAAGATCAGCATCGTTAATGCACCTGAAGTCATTGCCATGCATGAAAGCCCGGCGCAAGCCTGCCGGCAAAAGCAAAATTCCTCGATCATGGTCGGCACCAAGCTGATCAAAGAAGGGAAAGGCGATGCTTTCGTATCCGCCGGTAATAGCGGAGCAGTCATGACCGCCGGCCTGATGAATCTGAAGCGCTTAGCCGGAGTATCGCGGCCGGCCATCGCTACTTTACTGCCAACAATGAATGGGGTCTGCCTGTTGGTTGATGCCGGAGCTAACGTAGATTGCAAGCCCAGGCATCTTTTACAGTTTGCGATCATGGGTGATATTTATTGCCGGTATATATTGGATAAATTGAATCCCAGTATCGGACTGCTCAGTATCGGCGAAGAAGAAACCAAAGGAAACGAATTGACCAATGCCGCTTTTGACCTGATCAAGGATACATCGCTTAACTTTGCCGGGAACATTGAAGGACGCGACATTATTAAGGGTAAAACCGATATTGTAGTATGTGATGGGTTTGTAGGCAATGTGGTGCTCAAGCTGGCTGAAGGATTAGCTGAAAGCTTGTTCCATTTACTCAAAGAGGAAATAGAAAAAAAATTTGTGCGCAAGGTTGGAGCGCTCTTAATTAAACCGGCTTTTAAAGAAATAATGAAACGCCTGGACTATGAAGAATATGGCGGAGCCCAGTTGTTAGGGCTGAACGGAGTTTGTATCATTGGCCATGGCGCCAGTTCGGCTAAAGCTATTAAAAATGCGCTAAAGGTTTCGTCTGAATCAGTAAAAAATAACGTTAACCAGCACCTAAAGGAAGAGATTAAATTATACGATTGGGAAGAAGGTAATAATGGGCACAATAATTAGAGCGGCCATTACCGGGACCGGATCATACCTGCCGAAAAAAATACTGACCAACGCTGATCTGGAAAAAATGGTCGAGACTTCTGATGAATGGATCACAACCAGGACCGGGGTCAAGGAACGGCGACAGGCGGCACCGCAAGAAGCCGCCAGTGACCTGGGAGCAGAAGCCGCCAGGCGGGCGTTAAAGGAAGCTAAGGTTCAGCCGGAAGAGATAGACTGCCTGATCGTAGCTACGATCAGCGGCGATATGCCGTTTCCGGCTACGGCTTGTTTTATCCAGCATCTCATTGGTGCGAAAAATGCTGCGGCTTTTGATATATCTGCTGCTTGCAGCGGCTATATTTACGCCTTGAATATCGCTAAATCTTTCATTGAGACTAAAACCTATAAAAAAGTGCTGGTGGTAGCGGTAGATGTGCTTTCACGGATCACTGATTGGAGTGACCGGGGTACCTGCGTATTATTCGGTGACGGGGCAGGGGCCGCGGTGCTTGAACCATCCAAAGATGAAAACGGGATTTTCTCTGTATATATAGGCAGTGACGGTTCGGCGACAGATTTGCTCAAACTACCGGGAGGCGGGTCGCGTTTGCCTGTATCCGCAGAAACGCTGAAAAACAGGGACCATTATATTAAAATGAGCGGGAATGAAATATTCAAACTGGCTGTTACAGCCATGATAAATTCGGCGCAGAAGGCTATGGAAATGGCTCATCTTAAATGCGAGGATATTAAATTACTGATACCTCACCAGGCGAATATCAGGATAATTGAAGCTACGGCAAAAAGGCTCAAATTGCCGGTAGAAAGAATATTT
The DNA here is from genome assembly GCA_002441095.1 of Elusimicrobia bacterium UBA6262. GTDB lineage: Bacteria > CAYTYR01 > UBA6262 > UBA6262 > UBA6262 > UBA6262. The sequence goes on along the minus strand of DJVG01000020.1, from coordinate 7,992 downwards.
GTAAATATCCAGAAATATGGTAATATGTCTGGCGCGACTACTGCTATCGGGCTGGATGAAGCTTTCCGTGAAGGACGGATCAAAAAAGGTGATTATGTGGAACTTGTAGCCTTTGGAGCCGGACTTACCTGGGGCGCTGCGGTGATTAAATGGGGAATTTAAATAAAGACAGTTATAAGTTAGAAGTGTTAAGTTTTGAATTAAGGTAAGATTCACTACAATAACTTAAAACTTATAACTCAAAACTCAAAACTGTTTTTACATGATTGGAGTTGCATGACTAAAAAGATTGCATTCATGTTTCCGGGACAGGGCTCCCAGTATGTTGGTATGGGGCAGGAATTATATAATAAATATGAACTGGCCAGGGAGCTTTTTTACCAGGCTAATGTTACATTGGGATATGACTTGACCAAGATCATGTTTGAAGGGCCAATCGAGACGTTAACCCAGACGCAGTATACACAGCCTGCTATTTTTACCCTTAGTGCTGTTGTTACGGCAATATTGGCGGAGCGAGGAATAAAACCGCACATTGTCGCCGGCCATTCTCTGGGCGAATACGCTGCCTTAGCGGCCAGCGGAATTATAGGTTTTGAGGAAGGGCTTAAGCTGGTACAGATCCGCGGACAATTACTTCAGGAAAGCGCGCACCTTCATCCAGGTACCATGGCCGCAATTATCGGATTGGATGATGATAAAGTAAAAGCGATATGTGAAAATATTAAGCCTGAAGTAGTAGAGGCAGTAAATTATAATTGTCCTGGTCAACTGGTGATCGCCGGTGAAACCGCAGCTGTGCAGGCGGCCATGTCCGAAGCGCAAAAAGCAGGGGCAACGAAAGTCATTCAATTGCAAGTCTCAGGACCTTTTCATTCCAGTTTAATGAAAGAAGCCAGTTTTAAGTATGAAAAAGAATTGGACGCATTTGAACTGCATAATCCGGTAGTGCCTATCGTAGCTAATTACCATGCAAAATTCATCCAGGATACTGCTGAAGCAAAAGAGGCAATGGTTAAACAGATATTTTCACCTGTCCTGTGGAAAGAATCAGTACAACAGCTTATTAATAATGGTGCCGACTACTTCGTAGAAGCCGGACCGGGCAAAACTCTTTGCGGACTATTAAAGAGGATTAACCGCAAGATGCCCTGCGCTAATGTTGCTGATAGCCAAACTTTAGAAGATTTGATATCGCAAGTAAATAAGATTTAGAATTTAGAATTTGATTTAGAATAGGGGGTGATTTTGATTGAAATTAGCTGGTAAAGTAGCTATTGTAACCGGAGCGGCGCAAGGTATTGGCAAGGAAATTGCCACTGCCCTGGCCCAGGAAGGTTCTGATCTTGTCGTCATAGATGTCAATCTTGAACAGGCAGAAAAAACTGCCCAGGAATTGGCTGCCTTGGGACGAAAGACCATGGCTTTGAAAGTTGATGTTTCCAAGAGTACCGAAGTCGACGAAATGGTTAATAAAATCCTTGACAAATTCGGTAAAATAGATATATTAGTAAATAACGCTGGTATAACGAGAGATAACCTGCTTTTGCGCATGAAAGAAGAAGAATGGGACCTGGTGATCAGTATTAACCTGAAAGGTACCTTCAATTGCCTAAAAGCAGTTACCCGGCCGATGATCAAGGCCAGAAGCGGTAAGATCGTAAACATAGCTTCGATCATCGGTATTGCCGGCAATGCCGGGCAGGCTAATTATGCTGCCAGTAAAGCAGGTGTAATAGCGTTAACTAAAAGCGCAGCCAAAGAACTGGCTTCCCGTAATGTTAACGTTAATGCTGTTGCTCCTGGTTTTATCCAGACCGCTATGACCCATGGATTGCCTGAGGCCGTGAAAGCAGAAATGCTGAAGCGTATACCGATGGCTAAACTGGGAGAAGTGCAAGATGTGGCAAAAGCGGTTGTATTCTTAGCCGGACCGGATTCTGATTATATTACCGGTCAGGTGGTGGTAGTAGATGGCGGAATGGTTATGAATTTCATGTAAGCAATAAAATACCAAGTGGGAGGTAGTCAATGTCAGTTGAGGACAAGGTTAAAGAAATTATCATTGAGCAGCTGGGAGTGGATCCGGAAGAAGTTACCAATGATGCCAGTTTCATCAATGACCTGGGAGCAGATTCTTTAGATACGGTAGAGCTGGTCATGGCGCTCGAAGAAGAATTTGATATCGAAATTCCCGATGAAGAAGCGGAAAAATTACAATCAGTAGGACAAGCGATAGATTATATTAAAGCACATACAAATGCATAATTGCAAGGGCACTCTTATAAACACGGATCTTATTTGATAAACTATTATCCATAGGATCCGTGTTTATTGTGTTTATTGTGTCGGCAAAAAGGACAAAGTCAATGAAAGAATGATAATATTTGACTTTCTGATGATGGAAAATCGAAAATCGAGAATAGACTGCAATCAATTTTCGAATCTCGAATTTCGATTGCTCTAAATAGAGAGAGGTATACATGAATAGAAGAGTCGTAGTTACCGGCGTGGGTTGGCTGACCCCGCTGGGTAGCGGTAAAGAAGAAGTTTGGCAGGCGCTTTGTAACGGGGAATCAGGAGTAGATCTTATAACTTCTTTTGATACTACCGGTTTCACGTCGAAAATTGCCGCTGAATTAAAAAACTTTGATCCGCAGAACTATATGGACAAAAAAGAAGCAAAACGCGTTGATCGTTTTGTACAGGTCTCGGTGGCCGCTACTAGTTTGGCGCTGAAAGATTCCGGACTGGATCTGGATCAGGAAAACCGTGACCGGATAGGCGTCGTGATCAGCTCCGGCATCGGCGGTATCCAAACCATCGAAGCACAAATGAAAAGATATATTGAAGGCGGACCAAGCAGGATCAGTCCTTTTCTTATCCCGATGATCATTTCTAATATGGCTGGGGGACAGATCTCTATTATGTGGCAGATCAAGGGACCTAACTTTGCCATTGTCACTGCCTGCGCCACTGCTTCCCATTGTATCGGAGAATCAGCGGAAATCATCAAACGCGGGGATACGGACATCATGATCAGCGGCGGCGGTGAAGGGTGCATCAGCCCGATCGGTTATGGCGGATTCTGTTCCATGAAAGCAATGTCAGTTCGCAATGACGCTCCGAAGAAAGCTTCACGTCCTTTTGACCGGGACCGGGATGGTTTTGTCATGGGCGAAGGTTCAGGGATCGTTATCCTCGAAGAGCTGAGCCATGCCCTAGCCAGGGGTGCTCACATCTATGGGGAAATAGCTGGTTATGCGGCTACCGGGGATGCCTATCATATGAGCGCGCCAGAGCCGACCGGGGAAGGTGCGGCTAAGGCCATGAGCCTGGCATTGCAGCGGGCCGGGGTAAAACCAAGTGAAGTGGAATATATCAATACACATGGTACCAGTACCGTGATGGGGGATAAAATAGAAACCCAGGCGATCAAAAAAGTGTTTGGAGAACATGCTTATAAAATAGCAGTGGGTTCAACCAAATCAATGATCGGACATTTATTAGGAGCAGCTGGTTCGGTGGAGGCGATCGTTTGCCTGCTGGCGATGCAGCATAAAATAGTGCCCCCGACAATAAATTTAGAAAATCCAGACCCTGAATGTGACCTGGATTATATACCCAATAAAGCTCGCCCGTTGGAAGTAAAAGTGGCGTTAAGCAATTCCTTTGGTTTTGGCGGGCATAACGGGGTCCTGGTAATGAAGAAATATGAAAAAATCTGAAGATCTGGAAAAGCTGTTACCTCTGCCGTTTATTAATAAGGATCTTTTGACCCAGTCGCTTACCCATTCCTCGTATGTACACGAACATCCGGAATTGAGCGCTGATCAAAAGTACCTGCATTTCTATTCTAATGAACGGCTGGAGTTTTTAGGAGACAGCATACTGAATATGGTTGTCTGCCAGTATCTTTTTTTTACCTTGCCGCATTTGGAAGAAGGAGAACTGGCCAAACTGAAGTCTTATATCATTAGCCAGGAGACGCTGAACCGCTGGGCGCTATCCATCGACCTGGGTGAATATTTATTAGTAGGAAAAGGGGAAGAGGTGTCTGGCGGCAGGAAGAAGCCCAGCATACTTTCCGATGCTTTTGAGGCGCTGGTTGGGGCCATGTTCCTGGATACTAACAGTGTCAAATCTATCACCGAGTTCATCCTGAAATTCCTGGAAGAAGATACGGTGATCCGCAAGATCAGGCCGACGACGGTAGATTATAAGACTACCTTGCAGGAAAAACTGCAATCTCTTTTCCGCCGGCTGCCTGATTACAAGAACTATAAAGAATCGGGTCCTGACCATAATAAATATTTTACCGTAGATGTCTATGTGGAAGACCGCCTGCTGGGACATGGTGAAGGCAGCAGCAAAAAAGAAGCGGAAATGGCCGCGGCCAGGCAAGCTCTTGAAAAGCTCAAGTAAAATTGAGAAGTATGTTGTTAGTTATAGAAGTAGGTATAGACGTAAGTCTGAAGTCTATGGTCTTAAACCTAGACCTATTAACCTCTGACTAAACTTACTTCCACAACCAATAACTTAAGACTTAATAAACAAGGGGGTATAATGAATTACTTTTTGACGGATGAGCAGAAAATGATAATTGAGCTGGCGCATAAGGTAGCGGTAGAAAAAATTGCGCCCGTGACTGAAAAATATGATGAAAGCGGAGAATTTCCCTGGGATATAGTTAAAGTAATGAGCGATGCTGATCTTTTCGGCGTATATATCCCGGAAGCGTATGGCGGAATGGGCGGGGGAGTAATGGAATTGGTAGTGGCGGTAGAAGAACTTTCCCGGGTCTGCGGGGGTATCTCCTTATCTTTGGCCGCTACGGCGCTGGGTACATTTCCCATACTTTTATTTGGTACCGAAGAACAGAAAAAGAAATACCTGCCTCCTTTAGCCAAAGGCACTAAACTGGCTGCCTTCGGCTTGACTGAAGCTAATGCCGGCAGTGATGCCGGTGGACTGGAAACGACAGCCAAAAAAGACGGCGACTATTATATCCTGAACGGCACAAAACAATGGATCACCAATGGCGGCGAGGCAGAGACCTATACCGTCATTGCCATGACTGATAAAAAGAAGGGTGCCAGGGGCGCAACAGCATTTATCCTGGAAAAAGGAATGCCTGGATTTTCCTTCGGGAAAAAGGAAAATAAAATGGGCATTAGGGCCTCAGCGACCAGGGAATTAGTGTTTAGCGATTGTAGAGTACATAAGGACCAGATCCTGGGTAAAGAAGGAAAGGGTTTTATTGTTGCCATGAAAACCCTGGACCAGTCCCGGCCGGGAGTGGCAGCGCAGGCCTTGGGTATTGCCCAGGGCGCTTTTGATAAAGCCATTGAATATGCCCGGCAAAGGGTTCAATTTGGACAGCCGATCATTTCTTTCCAGGCAGTGAGCCATATGCTGGCGGACATGGCTACCCAGATCGAAGCAGCGCGGGCCCTGGTTTATGAATGCTCGCGTTTGATCGATTCCGGAGCCAAAGATGTATCCAAGCTTTCAGCCATGTCCAAAGTTTTTGCCAGTGATGTGGCGATGAAAGTAACTGTCGATGCGGTACAGGTGTTTGGCGGATACGGGTATATGAAAGAATACCCGGTGGAAAAAATGATGCGTGATGCCAAAATTACCCAGATCTACGAAGGGACTAACCAGATCCAGCGGAATGTGATCGCCCAGGAACTGATCAAAGAGGCAGCAAGTAAGAAATAGAGGAGTTTTACTTGCTCAACAACATCGAAAATATACAAGACAAGCTCATCCGGGACATTTACGCCCGTTTTGTCGTATTTGTTTTTGGCTTATTCAGTATCCTGCTGCAAAAAGCACTGGGCTTTCCTTCCAAGATTAATTTTATTTATATCATTCTGATTATAATTGTCTTGATAAACTCGTTTATTTATTACCTGGTTAAAAAGAATCGTGTCAGCTATATCTCTGAGTATTTTATTTCGCTGATCGATTTCATGCTGATCAATTACGCTGTTTGGTCCAGTGGCGGATTAGAAAGCCGTCTCTGGTTTATTTTTATTATCGTTATTTTGATCGAGAGCATTTCCCTGAACCGGTCCCACCTGCTGTTCAATCTTATCCTGGCTTTTGTCACTTATCCCACGATCATTTATTTTTACCAGCAGGGCGACTTTGTCCCTAAAGAGCTTAATTTATTGATCAACCGTATGTTTTACATGGCCCTGGTCGGCCTGGTTAGTATTATTTATATTAAGAATATTATTAAACAGCAGATGGAGACAGATAAATTAAATTCCGATAACATCCGTCTTAATACAAAGTTGGAGGAATTCAGCCAGGTATTAAGCGATGAGGTATATAAGGCTACGGATGACCTGAAGGATAAGATCAGGGAGATCGAGCGGCTCTATAAAAAATTCAGGAACCTGTTTATTGATTTTGCCCGGGCTTTAAGCGCCGCTGTCGATGCCCGCGATCCCTATACTCATGGACATAGTGAGCGGGTCACTAAGATCACGTTCACGATCTTGGAAGAGTTACAGCAGTTCTACGGGGAGATGGATATCAGCGAGGAAGTCAAGGAAACATTGCTGATAGCCGCCTTATTGCACGATATCGGCAAGCTGTCATTGCCTGATACCATCCTGCAAAAACCTGGTCCGTTGTCCCAGGAGGAATGGGTGGTAATGAGAAAACACCCGGTTATCGGCCAGAACATCATTAAGCCGATCGAAGACCTCAGGGCTGCCGGGACGATCATCAGGAGCCATCATGAACGTTTTGACGGCAAAGGATACCCGGATAACCTGGCTGGCGATGATATCCCGTTCCTGGCCAGGGTGATATGCGTAGCTGACAGCTTTGACGCCATGACCAGTGACCGGCCATACCGTCCGCGGATGAAAACAGAAGAAGCTGTAGCCGAAGTCAAGCGCTGTGAAAATACCCAATTTGATCCGGCGGTGGTGAAAGCCTTTTTAGCTGCCTACAAAAAAGGTACCTTATTCGTAATAGATTAAATCGGCGTTAAGCGTATAGCGTTAAGCGTTAAGGTACAGAAAGAGCTTTCCTATACGCTATCCGCTACACGCTATACGCTAAGTCGGAGGACGTGTTAGTATGAACATCGTAGTATGTATTAAGCAGGTACCAGGGACGACTGATGTTAAGATCAGTGAAAAAACTAATACCTTGGTCAGGGAAGGCGTCGAAAGCATTATTAATCCCTTCGATGTATACGCTATCGAAGAAGCCATCAGGATAAAAGAAAAAGTTGGCGGCAAAGTGACGATCTTAAGCATGGGGCCGCCGCAAGCCAAGGAAGCCATCAAAGAAGCCATTGCCATGGGAGCTGATGACGGCATATTGCTCAGTGACCGGGCTTTTGCCGGCAGCGATACCTGGGCCACCAGTTATACGTTATCCATGGGTATTAAGAAAATCAGCGCTTATGACCTGATCATCTGCGGTAAACAGGCCATTGACGGGGATACGGCTCAGGTTGGGCCTGGCATCGCTGAATCACTGGGCTTGCCTTTTGTGGCCTATGTCCGTAAAATAGAAGAAATCAAAGAGGGCTATATCCGCTGTGAAAGAATGATGGAAGAAGGATATGAAGTCATAGAAATGTCCTTGCCAGCACTGATCACGGTAGTAAAAGAAATCAATGAACCCAGACTGCCCAGCCTCAAAGGCATGATGAGGGCAAAAAAGGCGGAAATTGCTGCCTGGACCGCCCAGGACTTGAATGCAGAGCCGGCTAATATAGGCTTGACTGGATCGCCGACCCAGGTCGTCAAAATATTTTCTCCTCCGGCCCGGCCGGGAGGGGAAATGATCCTGGGTGAAATCAGTGAGCAGGCAGAAAAGCTGGTAGCCAGGCTGAGGGAACTTAAAATAGTATAATGAGATTTTAATTGTAAAATATAAAGCAGTGTTAAGTTAAAAGTGTTAAGTGTTAAGTGTTAAATTATGATAACAAATTGTACCTTTGTAAAGTCAAGTTTA
>DJVG01000055.1 GCA_002441095.1 Elusimicrobia bacterium UBA6262 | reverse complement strand
CCTTCTCCATTTAATCTGGAGGTGAGGGGAGTTGAACCCCTGACCTTCTCCACGCCAAGGAGACGCTCTCCCAACTGAGCTACACCCCCATTGCTTCGTTCGATGCTCACTTCGCCTCATAGGGGAAAATAATCTTTTCCCCTCTTGACGCGCGGTCAATAAACGTATTTCTTATTACTATTTTTTCGGACAGCCCGCGCTGTCACCCTTTTGCTTTACTCCGCGTTGGCAAGCCTTCACAAGCAAATAAGGTTAGAAAATCGCTGGCAACCTCAAGTCAACCTCTTCCTGGTTTTGGCATAACCTCGGTTTTCGTTAACAAGGATTATTTATTTATCTATCAATTACTTAATTGGCAGTTTTTGAAGTTTCTTTTTCTGGGAGGTAAAAGCAGACTTCTGCTTGGATATCTCTTTATCTAATTTTACCACTTGTGCACAAAGATCTTTCAAGTCAGCTTGGGCCAGTTTCCCTCTCTTGTGCAAAACCAAAGCTTTTTTCCCTATGGCATAAAGTTTAGCCAGCTTCTGTCTTTCCATATCCAGTTCTTTTACTTTATGCTTACCCATCTGCGTACCAATAATAGCATCAGCCTTGACTACCTTGCCGATTTCTACGGCTCTTTTTATCACCTTGTCCAGCATCTTTTCAAATTCCGGATTCATTACACCCTCCCCTTCTATCGCTCTGTCGAAGTCATCAACTCAGGAAACATAAAATTGATCACCCGCCTGGCACCTTTGTAGCAGCGCCGATAATAATCCTGGGTTAAATCACTGATCGTAACTTTATTATCAATGCCTGAAGCATGAACAAATTTACTATCCCCGATATACATGCCAACATGCGATACAGATTTTCTGCCTTGCTGGTGGAAGAATACCAAGTCTCCTGGCTTGAGGTTATTTTTATCAGTTTTTTGTCCCACTCTGAACTGTTCCCCGCTAGTCCGTGGCAGTTCCAAACCAAAAAAGCCCCAGATTCTCCTGACAAAAGCGGAACAGTCGATCCCCCATAAAGTCTCTCCGCCATATTTATAGGGAAGGCCAAGATATTTCAATGATATTTCTACTACTTTTTGTTCAACTGCCTGCGATGTTTCTACCGGAGATTCCAATTCGGCTATTAAATTTTCCTTAAGACTGGCTATTTCTGCCTTGATCTGATTTTCATCGATATAGGGTATTTCAATTACTTTTTCCCTAATGCCTACGATAAGCCGCTGGCCGGGTCTGATCAAGTCACTTTTCAAACCATTCAGCTTCATCAGCCTTTTTTCCGAAGTACGGAATTTCTTCGCTATATAATACAAATTATCCCCAGATTTCACTTTATGATAAACATTGATCTTCATTATTTTGGTCTGGCCTGTAACTGAAAAGCTCTTCCCAGGTATATTCAGCGAAGAGCCTGCACTCATGGATAACATCGGATACGCCTTGCTTGGTGAGCTCATTAGGTGCTGCGTGCGGTAATTCACCAGGCTCAAGGAATTCCGCAACAGATTCTCTTTTTCCGTCAGCAAGGTAATATTACCGGAATTTTCTAAACGGAATATACCACTGCGCGAAGTCAGGACATCGGCAAAGTTTTTTAGCCCATCATTCGACTCAAATGTCGCCCAGAGATTACCCGCTGGCAATAAACACAGGCAAACAAGCACATATAATATTTTCTGTTTATCTTGGTATTTCATATCCCACCATTTTCTAAACATTCTCTTTCTTTTTAACACACTTTTGCAGACCCTGTCAAGTTATAATCTTCGAATTACTTTTTCAGTTTTTCCAAAAAGCCTCCAAGGGGTAACAGTGAGGCCGATGCTTCAGATTTTACGGAGTAAAATCGCCGGCCGAACGCAATAGGGGCGGGAGCCCCTTTGAGCGAGGTTTGGAGGCTTTTTTGCCGGAGGTGGGACTTGAACCCACAAGGTCCTACGACCATTGGTTTTTGAGACCAACGCGTATGCCATTCCGCCACTCCGGCTTTATCTGAAATATTCAAAGAATAAAAAACTCTTTTTGCTATGCGTTGGTCTCAAAAACCACCAACGCGCTGCGCCCGCCTACGTCCTAGTGGCAGGTATGCCATTCCGCCACTCCGGCGATTAATCAAAGATAAAACCGGGCTTCTACAAAGAAAAAAGTCCGGTTCCAGCCTATATAAATATAACATATTTTTATAGCTTAGTCAATAATTAATAGTGTGCTTTAGCAGATAAAAAATGCTTTTTATTTTTATTGCTATATGCTATAATGCCTAAAATTTAGGCAATGTTATTTCAGCCATATATTTTATTATTAAAGGAGATTACCGATGGATGTGTTAGTCAGGGTAAACTATCAAGAGATGAGTGCAGCAGCAGCGGTAATAATAGCCAAACTGATTAAATCAAAACCTGATTGCGTATTAGGACTGGCCACCGGCGGCACTCCAATAGGCACTTATAAAGAGCTGATCAGGATGCATAAAGATGAAGGACTCGATTTTTCCAAAGTTAAGACTTTTAACCTTGATGAGTATTTAGGTATCGGGCTGGATCTGGCAAAACCATACGAAAAAGACCAGAGCTACGCCAGGTTTATGTATGAGGAGTTCTTTAAACATATAAATCTGAAAAAAGGAAGTACTCATGTACCTGATGGACTAGCTAAGGATCCGGAAAAATTCTGTACCTGGTATGAAAAAGAGATCAAAAAGGCCGGTGGTATTGACTTGCAGTTATTAGGTATAGGCGGGGATGGCCATTGGGCGTTTAATGAGCCTGGTTCATCGCTGGCTTCCAGGACAAGGGTTGAGCCGTTGACCCAACAAACCATGGATGATAATTATGAGGCTTTTTATAAAAAAACTGGCATTTCCAGAGAGCAGATGCCGCATTTTGCCGTTACAATGGGGATTGGAACGATACTGGAATCCAGGCATGCCTTGATGATCGCTAACGGGGAAAAGAAAGCAGAAATAATAGCCAAAGCTATTGAGGGCCCGATCACGTCCCAGATCAGTGCCTCAGCCTTGCAACTGCATCCCGGGAAAGTCACCATAATCCTTGACTACGGCGCTGCAGCGAAGCTGAAAAACCTGGAACACTTTAAGCAAGTAGAACAAGCAAAAATCAAATACAAAATGGATATATAGACACTAAAATATCTCTTCTATTTCTTCCCTGGTATAAAATAGCTTACTATCCCCTTCTTCCAGGATCCCCCCGGCACTATTTGACAGGGAGATTATTGCCTGTTCCCGGTCTTTAACCGCCTCAATTTCCAGGCTGGCCAGTTTATCGGGTATGGCTTCTTCTGCCAACATCTTCTTTATTGCTTCAAAAATATTCATACTGCCATACAGGAACTTGCCCTCATGCAGCAGCTTGGCTGCCACTTTATGTTCAAAGCTGTCGAAATGTAGCTGATCCTCCACTTTAGCCATGTCTTTAATGACATAATCGATCTCCTCATTATAGGGAGGAGTTTTCATCAGGTAATATTTTTGCTGGTATATGGCTTTGTCTAATTCTTTAACGACATCTGCAGATAAATTATCGGTAACAATGACAATATCCAGGTCCGATCCTTTAATCATTTCCTCAGTCGAAGATTCCGGCCGGGGATCTTCATGAGCCATATTATAGACAATGTCACCGGCAATGATAAAACAAGCATTTTCAAGTAATTTCTGCGCGTCCGGACGGTCTTCCACCAGCCGGCGGATAGTATTCTTGGCCAGGGAATATTTTTCCTTGCTGATCCGTTCAATTTTTTTACCCAGGGTTAAAGACATCCGATCTATTTGTGCTGCATCCTTTTTTAATCCAATGATCGTATAGGTCAGGAATTCCCTCATTATTGACGGAGATAGCCGGGCATAACCGTCAACATTCTTATCAAGCCTTAAATACCTTTTCCCGGAAATTCTGGATATGAGCTCTTCTGACTTAACACAGGAGCGCCATAACGAGAGCACGTCCAGCTGGCTCTTATGCTGCAGCTGCCGGCCGGTTAACGGCCCATTTTCACTTAATATCTTACTGATACTATTCATTAATTATTATCCGCCTATCTTCTGTTTGATAGCATCGGATATTTTTTTGGCCAGTTCTTCAGCTTCTTTCTGGGTCGAAGCTTCCACCATCACCCGGCACATTGACTGAGTGCCGGAATACCGTACCAGGATCCGGCCGTTATCTTTCAGTTGGCTTTCAGCTTCCTTGATCAATTTTTGGATCTCCGGTAAGTCCTCCAGCGGCGGTTTTGATTTTACTGTGACGTTGATGGTCACTTGGGGGAAAGTTTGCATAACTTGAGCCAATTCTGATATGGATTTATCTTTGATCTTCATGATGGCTAAAAGTTGCAAAGCGGCTACAACTCCGTCACCGGTACTATGATGCTCAAGGAAGATTATATGACCTGATTCCTCGCCGCCAATAACAGCTCCTCGTTTCAGCATTTCCTCCAGCACATACCGGTCTCCGACTTTTGCTTTTACATGTTCTATACTCATTTTTTTCAGTGCCAGGGAAAGGCCTAAATTACTCATTATGGTGGTGACCAGGCAATTATTCAATAGTTTACCTTGTTCTTTCAGGTATTGGGCACATATTGCCAGTATCTTATCGCCGGATACGATATCGCCTTTTTCATCCACCACGATTAATCTGTCGCCATCCCCGTCAAACGCCAATCCGATATCAGCTTTATTTTCGACAACTGTTTTGGCCATGGTTTCAGGATGCAGTGCCCCGCAGTTCAGGTTTATATTTTTCCCGTCAGGATTTGCGTTCAAGATTAGTACTTCAGCTCTCATCTCTTTAAACAAAGTGGGAGCTACCTTGTACGTAGCGCCATTAGCGCAATCCATCACGATCTTCATTCCTTCCAGGCTTAATCCCTTGGGGAAAGTATGTTTCAAAAATACTATATACCTTCCGCGGGCATCGTCCTCTCTGTAGGCTTGCCCTACTTGATCGGCTGGAGAAAGCAGTCCGGAAACCTTATCAGACAGGACCAGGTCCTCGATCTGCTGTTCTTGTTCATCACTTAGCTTAAATCCCTCTTTGGAAAATATTTTTATCCCGTTATCTTCGAACGGATTATGTGAAGCCGAGATCACTATGCCGGCATCAGCATCCAAATTTGTAGTGATAAACGCGATTCCAGGAGTGGATATAGGGCCTATAAGTATGACCTCTGCCCCCATGGACGTAATACCGGCAACCAATGCATTTTCCAGCATATAACCGGAAAGCCGGGTATCTTTGCCGATAACTATCCTTGGCTGATGTCCCGGTTTTTTAAGTATGTATGCAACCGCCTGGCCGAGCTTCATAGCCATTTGCGCCGTCATTGGATAGGTATTAGCTACTCCTCTTACACCATCGGTGCCAAATAATTTCCCCATGCTATTTCCTCATTTCTATTTCTTGGGTTTGTTTTACCTTGACCACTGAATTAGGCGGGTAATATCCCCTGGCTGTACCATTGGGATAGAGCAAGGTGTTTTTGCCCAGTATGCTACCAGGGGTAGTGACGCTATTACATCCGGTTTCCACGCCGTCAGCCAGGATTGCTCCGAATTTTCTTAAACCTGTTTCATACTTTTTGTTATTAATGTTAAGTATCACTTTAGACTCGATTATCTTCAGGTTGGCCAGTTTGGTACCAGCCCCTAAATTTACTTTACCCAGAATACTATCCCCGATATAGGCAAAATGCCCAGCTTTGCTCCCGCCTAGCATTATTGCTGATTTCATCTCGGTAGTATGGCCGACCACACATTTATCGCCAACGAGTACATTGCCCCGGATATAGGCACCCTGCCTGATTTCCGTATAATCATGTATTATCGTCGGGCCCTTGATCATCGCGCCTGATTCCACCACAGTGCCCGGGCCAATATATATTTCATCATCCATTAAGCTAACGCCAGCCTGGATGATAGCAGCCCCTTCCAGTGTTTTCCCGTCTATAGTCACCGTACCCTTAGCGGTATTAATGATAAAACCAGACCGGAGCACTTTACCCTCAAAAACAACAATATCCTGGTCAATGAAGTTCTTCCCGTTCCTGACCGCGGCAACATTGGGCTGGATATTATTTTTTATGTAATCTTTAAGGTTTTTTAACCCGTCCCAGACATACTCGGCTTTATCAAAAATACCTTTTAATTTATGTCCTTCCAGTTCGAAAAAGCTTTCCGGTCTTAACATAACTTCCTCCTTCAATATTTACTGCTTTTTATTAAAAACCAGTGTACCGTCTTTCGCCTCAATATCAAGATGGTCTTTTTCTTTTATTTCCCCGGACAAGATTTTAGTGGCAATCGGATCCTGGATCATCCGCTGGATAGTGCGCTTTAGCGGCCGGGCTCCATAGACCATGTCAAATCCTTCTTCGATCATCAGGTTCTTGGCGTTATCAGAAATTGTTATCTTGATATTCTTTTCCTGGAGTTTCTGCTCCAGCTTCTTCAGCTGGATATCAACGATGCTCTTGATATTCTGCTTGGATAAGTTATGGAAAATGACCACCTCGTCTACCCGGTTCAGGAATTCCGGCTTGAACTGCTGGCGCAAGGTTTCCATCACCCGCTTGCGCATTTCTTCTTCATTGGTTCCCATCAGCTCCTGGATATACTGGCTACCGACATTGGAGGTCATGATAATGACGGTATTCTTGAAATCCACAGTCCGTCCCTGCCCGTCAGTCAAACGCCCGTCTTCCAGGATTTGCAGGAAGATATTAAATACATCCGGATGGGCTTTTTCGATTTCATCAAATAATAATACGGCATACGGCCGGCGGCGCACTGTTTCCGTCAGTTGTCCGCCTTCTTCATAGCCGACATATCCCGGAGGAGCCCCGATCAACCTGGCGACACTGTGCTTTTCCATGTACTCGCTCATATCAGTGCGGATCATGGCTTTTTCATCATTGAAAAGGAATTCAGCCAGGGCTTTGGCTAATTCTGTCTTACCTACCCCGGTCGGACCCAAGAATATAAATGAACCTAAGGGACGATTGGTATCCTGCAAACCAGCCCGGCCGCGCCGGACTGCATTGGCGATAGCAGCAATAGCTTCATCCTGGCCAACGACCCGTTCTTTGATCTTATCTTCCATGTGGACCAGCTTTTGCAGTTCGCTTTCCAACATCCTGGAAACCGGCACTCCGGTCCATTTACTTACTACTTCGGCAATATCTTCCATATCGACTTCTTCTTTGAGCATTTTCTGGTTCTTTTGCAGTTCCACCAGCTTGGCATTATCTTCATCCAGTTGCTTCTGCACGCCCGGCAAAGTCCCGTATTTGATCTCCGCAGCTTTACCCAGATCACCGCTGCGCTCAGCTTTCTTTTCTTCTAATTTCATATTTTCAATCATCTCTTTAGCCTGTCTGATCTTATTGATCAGCTCTTTTTCTTTCTGCCAATGGATCTTTAATACTGCAGATTTATTTTTCAGGTCAGCTAACTCTTTTTCCAGAGTTGCCTGGCGTTTTTTGCTGCCCTCATCACTTTCTTTCTTCAGTGCTTGCTTCTCAATCTCCAATTGCCTGATCTTTCTTTCTACTTCATCAATTTCAGTCGGCATGCTGTCTATCTCAATATGCAGGCGAGAGGCAGCTTCATCGATCAGGTCAATAGCTTTATCCGGCAGGAAACGGTCAGTGATATACCGGGAGGACAACGTAGCCGCAGCCACAATGGCTTCGTCCTTAATTTTTACGCCATGATGTACTTCATAGCGCTCTTTNNAACCGGCGCTCCAAGGCAGCATCTTTTTCTATATGTTTGCGGTATTCATCAATAGTGGTAGCACCTACAGCCCGGAGTTCCCCGCGGGCTAAGGCCGGTTTCAGCATATTACTGGCGTCAATAGCCCCTTCGGCAGCACCTGCCCCAACCAAGGTGTGCAGTTCATCAATGAACAGGATGATCTGTCCGGCACTGTCAGTCACTTCCTTGAGTAATGCTTTCAGGCGGTCCTCAAACTCACCGCGGAATTTTGCCCCGGCGATCAAAGCGCCAAGATCGAGCGCTACTAATTGCTTATTTTTCAGGGTATCAGGCACATCACCGCTGATAATACGCTGGGCCAAACCTTCCACGATCGCGGTCTTGCCCA
>DJVG01000021.1 GCA_002441095.1 Elusimicrobia bacterium UBA6262 | reverse complement strand
TCAACACATCTTTACAATTGTACAAGTAAGGTAATTATTAGGTTATAACTTAAAACTTTCAACTTTTAACTTAACACTATTTTCTATTGTTTATCAATCCCCAAATCCCGGTTACTGTTTTCTGCGGGCTTAACATATATTGCGCAGACATCTTAACGCCGATGGTTTTTGCTGCTAATAATCTTAATATGGCTTTATTCTCATTGACTGCCCAATCGCCATATCCTGGGCTGAACCGCGGCGTAGACCGGTATGGGCCTGCTTGCTGCGTCAGCGCTTCCTGCACAGCATCAGTCAGGACTTCCACTGCCTCACTGCCAACCGCATCCAGGATCACTGCTTTGGTCGGTTCCCCAGCTGAAAACAAACGATTTATCTCCCGTTCCAGCGCCGGGCCGATAGTGGTCACAAAGAGCACTGCCTTTGCGGCATTCTTGAGCAACCCGGCAATATTTTTATTTTCAATCATCAGGGCAGGTAATTTTACTTTCCCCCCGGCATTCTCAAGCACAGGTAATATTTTATATTTTAATCCTGGCTGCGCCAAAGCGACACCTGTTTTGATCTGTTCCCGCACCAGCCTGATAATTTTATCATCTGTCCTGGTTCTATCAAGGTCATATTTTAAATACCGTAAAACTTCTTTTTCCCGGATATTAATTTCCAGCTTCAATGTTTTATGCATTCTTTCTCATGGCCGCCAGTTTCTTGGCTTTCCTGGTCTCCCATTCATACACTAAAGGGCTCGCTATGCCCACAGAAGAATAGGTTCCCACTACCGCACCAATGAGCAAAGCCAGGGAGAAATCATGGATCACTTCCCCGCCCCAAATATATAGGGCTAACAGCACCATAATCACTGTCAGGGAAGTAATGACCGTCCGTCCGAGAGTATCATTGAGACTGGTATTGATTATCTCTTTTAAGGTTTTACTGCGCAACAAACGCATATTTTCGCGGATCCGGTCATAGACCACTATGGTATCATTGATCGAATAACCGATCAGGGTTAATAACGCCGCAATAATAGTCAGGGTTATCTCCTTATTCAGCAGGGAGAAAAATCCTATAGTAATGATGACATCATGCGCCAAAGCAATCACCCCGGCTACGCCATGAGCCGGTGATTTAAACCTGAAAGCCACATAAATGATGATGCCGATCCAGGATAAAATTACCGCCCAGAGAGCTTGTTCGCTTAAAGTTTCCCCGACTCTCGGCCCGACCATTTCTGTCCGTTCTATCGTGAAACTGCCTTCGCCCCATTTGGCTTTAAAAGTTTCTTCAACTTTATTGGCTACTTCAGTCATGGGAATAGCTGCTTTTTTGATACGGATAATAAAAACATTCGAATCCAGGAAACTCTGGATTTCTGCGTTATTAAAACCTTTTTCATCCAAGGTCTTCCTGATTTCTCCGGTAGTTACAGTCTGGTTGAATTTTACCTGGAGCAGTGATCCTCCGGTAAAATCTACACCCAGCCTGGGACCCCCTTTAGTGATCAATGATGCCACCCCGGCCAGGATCACAATGGCACTGATGGTAAAAAAGATCCACCTGTGTCCGATAAAGTTTATGTTGGATTTGTGAAATAGTTGCATGTACGCCCTTCCTCCTATATACTCAGTTTCTTAATGTCTTTGCCGGCCAAGGCATAGTCAAACACCAAATGCGTAAAAACAATAGCCGTGAACATACTGATAAGAATACCTAAAGTCAAAGTAACCGCAAATCCTTTGACCGGGCCGGTCCCGAACTGGAACAGGAAAGCAGCCGCGATCAGAGTGGTTAAATTTGAGTCAATGATAGCGCTAAAGGCTTTTTCATAGCCTGTGTCTATAGCCACCCGGATAGTCTTGCCAGCCCTAAGCTCCTCCCTGATCCTTTCAAAGATTAGCACATTGGCATCAACAGCCATACCCAGAGCCAGGATAACTCCGGCAATACCCGGCAAAGTCAAGGTTGCGTGGAATGCCGACATAGCTGCCATCAATACGATCAAGTTTAAGACCACGGCCAGGTCAGCGATAATACCTGACCAACCATAGTAAATCACCATAAAAACTACTACAAAGGCTAATCCGATCAGGCAGGCCTTTAATCCAGCCTTGATCGAATCATGGCCCAAGGACGGCCCAATGGTCCGGTTCTCAATAATGCTCACCGGAGCCGGCAAGGCGCCAGCCCGAAGAACTATAGCCAGGCCGCTGGCATCTTCCATAGTAAAATTACCTTCAATAATGGCATGGCCATCAGGAATACGCGATTTGATCACCGGCGCTGACTGCACGACGCCATCGAGCACGATCGCCAATCTGCGGTTAATATTATCCCCAGTCAGCTTGGCAAAATCTTTGGCGCCCTGCTCAGTAAAATCTATGCCTATATAGGGCATATTATACTGGCCGCCGATCTTCACTTTAGCGTTGGAGAGAGCCGCCCCGGTAAGGGAAGCTTCTTTTTTCAGCAAGATATGATCATCATGCTGATCCTTAAGCAATTCATATCCTTCAGGTATTTTGCCTTCAATAGCTTCATTTAGTTTACCGGTATCATCTACCAGCTTGAATTCTAAAAGAGCCGTCTTGCCGATCAGGTCGATAGCTCGCTGTGTATCTTTGACTCCCGGCAGCTGCACCAGGATCAGGTTGTCACCCTGTTTTTGGATCAATGGCTCAGCCACGCCGAACTGGTCAATGCGGTTACGCAGGATCTCGATCGCCCGGTCCATAGCATCATTCAGGGTGGTTCCTTTAGGGATCTTTGTCTGATCCACTTCCAGGACGAGGTGCATACCGCCTTTCAGGTCCAAGCCCAGGTTAATGATCTTATTGACGATCTTATCCTGGATCCTCTCTTTCTCCTCACGCTGTTCTGGCGTATATCTATACCACTTAACGGTGGGATACAAATACCAGATCGATAAAGCCATTATTACTAATACCAGCATCCATTTTATCTGCTTTGCATTCATGTCTGACTAATGTGCTCCTTTCAGATTTATAATAGCTTATGGTCGTTGATCATTAAGGAAAAATTACATTCTAAAAATTTTGCAGCGCGCCGCGATATTACCATCCGGGATAAGAATATCTCAAAATATTCCATCACCTGGGAAATGGTGGTGTCAATAGTGATCTCCAGGGTAATGACCCTTTTTTCCGCATCAACGCGCAAAAAAGACTTTTCCGCCGCATAATTAACCCGGTCATGGATATCAAACATCACCATGTTCGGATTTCGCACGCGGCTGCGGTGCACGTCACTTTTGTCTGCCAGGATCAAAGCCGCAGCTACTGCGCTGACCGGATCGCCAAATTCTTCTTCATGATTGCCGATAGCGCCAACTATTTCGGTAATCTCATCCGGGTCCATATTCATGTCCCGCAAGACCATAATGGCAATATTGGATGACGATATCCCGTGATCTACACGGCTGATAACATTACCGACATCATGCAGGTACCCGGCTATCGCCGCCAATTCAGCCAGACGCTCGGTATATTTCAGGTGCGAAAGCACATTTTGGGCGATATTAGAAACCAGGTTCGCATGCCGGTGACCATGCTCAGTAAAACCGATCACCCCAAGATAACGGTTCGCTCCTTCCAGCAAGGAAACCACTAACGGATGTTTTTTCACTGCCGCCAGGTCAGCACTATTACTCATCTTACTTCACCACCTCAACCTTATTCTCCTGCTCTATATCCTGGGGTTTCTTAACATAGGTGATAGCATCCTTGGAAAAGGTGATGCGTGTCTCTTCGTTCACTTTCAGGTCCACCAGTGTTCCACGCACATTGGAAACAACCCCATGGATGCCACCGTTAGTGACAACGGCATCCCCTTTTTTAATTTCCGCTAGCATCTGCTTGCGTTCTTTCATCTGCTTTCTTTGCGGCATCCAGACTACTACATAAAAAATCACCACAATGAAAATGATCGGCAATAAATTCATTAATGGATTTGGTGCACCTGCTGTGGGCATAATTCCCTCCTGTTTTAGCGGATAGCGGGTAGCGTTTAGCGTATAGGATATACCTTAAAACTATCTGCTACACGCTCTACGCTATACGCCGTCTTGTAAATATTTAGCCATAAACTCTGCCTTAGCCTGCGGATACCTATCCTCGGCTATGGCTTGTCGGATATTATTAATTAAGTTTAGCACAAAGTGGACATTATGTAAAGAATTTAATCGTAATCCCAGTAGTTCCTGGGCCCGGAAAAGATGATGCAGGTAAGCCCGGGTATAATTCCGGCAAGTAAAACACCCGCAATTCTCATCCAGGGGAGAAAAATCATCTTTGTAACACGCATGGGTAATAACTCGTTTACCGGTAGAGGTGAAGACCTGTCCGTTACGCGCGTTCCTGGTCGGTACTACGCAATCAAACATATCCACGCCCTTTTCCACATAGTCCCAGAGATCTTCCGGCAACCCTATCCCCATCAGGTACCGCGGCTTATCCGGCGGCAGTAAAGGCAGGGTCACATCCAGTATATCCGCTGCCAGGTCTTTTGGCTCCCCTACACTGACGCCACCGATGGCCAGGCCGTCCAGCTCCAGCGCGCAGGTTCGCTCCGCGCTCTCCTGTCGCAAATCCTGATAGAAACTCCCCTGCACAATGCCGAAGAGCATCTGTTTCAGTCCGGTTACCTGGGAGATACGGTTCAACCTGGCATGCTCAGCAATAGAACGCTGCAGCCAGTCAATGGTCAAATCCAACGATTCTTTCGCCAGTACATGATCAGTGGGATACGAAAGACATTCATCCAGCGGCATCATAATATCAGAGCCCAGAGTACTTTGTATTCCGATCACTCTCTCAGGAGTGAGAAAATGGCTGGACCCGTCAATATGCGACTGGAATTTTACTCCTTCACGGGTGATCTTGCGTAAGCCATTCATACTGAAGATCTGATAGCCGCCGCTATCCGTCAAGATCGGACCGGACCAGTTCATGAACTTGTGCAGTCCGCCGGCTTTAGTGATGATCTCCTCACCCGGCCGTAAGTAAAGATGGTAAGCATTCCCCAGTATGATCTCCGCTCCCATCTCCACTACTTCTTCACTGGATAGGGCTTTCACTGAGGCCTGTGTTCCTACCGGCATAAAGACCGGGGTCTGGACCACTCCATGAGGTGTAGTCAATTCTCCGAGTCTGGCTTTCGTATTTTTTTCAGTCTTGATCAAACGAAAAGACATAGTACTCCTAAAAACTAATTAACCTGCCTTTGGGCAGGTTAATTATATTATAGGACTATTTGGGCTAAAAGGCAATAAAAACTTTATTACAGTTACAAGTAAACCACATTTTCCTTTTCATTTTATTCTTTTAGGCGAAGAAACCTTGGCCGGTGTTTTACGTTGTCCAAAGACAGCAATTGAACCGGCTATTCGCTCTCTTTGATCTAGGCAATAATTAACTTTAACTGAATCCATCTTTCTTATTCCAGACAAAGTAATAACTTTACCTGCCTTGGTAATCACTGTCTTATCATTAATTACGAATTGAAACGAAATGTTTGTCTGAGATGCAATTATTATCCTGTTAGTTTTTAAATCAATGCTTGTTACTTTACCAGTAAGCAGATAGTAATTAGCCATTGCTTTTTCAACTACTGTGCCTTTCGAACTGGAAAATCCATTGGCAGCAACCATCATAAACAATACGGCAATAGCTAATAATATAAAAGCCCTCTTATTCATTGTCTTCTCCTGGTATTTAATTCCTATAATTAATAGATTATTTTTTAATCAATGTCTCGGTTCTTCTATTTTTAGCCCAGGATTCTTCATTATGCCCTGGACGTAGGGGTTTCTCTTTACCATAGGAGATAGTAGCCATCCGGCTAAAAGCTATACCTGAACGATAATAGTAATCCCTTACTGCCTTTGCTCTCTTATCACCTAAGGCTAAGTTATATTCCACCGTACCCCGTTCGTCGCAATGCCCAGTAATTAATATTTCCCTGTCCGGGTGTTTCTGTAGCCATTCTATATTTTTGGCCAATATTTCTTTGGCTTCAGGTTTGATGCTGTATTTGTCAAAATCAAAATACACATTCTCTAAGGCACTTATTTGCTTAAAAGTTTTACCCCGGATGTTTAATTCAGCTTTACTATCTTCATCTTCCTCTGTTATTATGCCAAGCCCTTCGGTTACTTTTATCTGTGGTCCGGTTTCTTTTGCCGCTTCTGGTTTAATCAGCTTTTTCCCGCAGGCAAAAAAGCTTAACCCCAATAGTATTAAAATTATCAAATACCACCTGTTTTTAACTGTTATTTTTAACATTCTATATTCTCCTTTTATTTATTTTGTTTCTGTTGCTATAACAGTCTTCTTTATCGCTGCCAGAGTATATTTTGATACTGGATTCCACAGCAACCATGTATCCACACCGTTATCTCTGCAGGCTTTTAACTGGGCTCTCACCTCTCTTTCCTTATAAGGGTAATTTAGAGAAAAATCCTGCAGATATGGCCTTATCTTATAAGCATCATCTTTTAATCTTTCTTTCGCATAGATAATGCTTCTGGCTATTATCTCATACGGATTCTTCTCCGGTATCTTATAGCCTAACTCTCCCAGCGCATAGTGGGATGGATAGATCATTGGACAAATATAGTCAACATATTTTGCCATAGTTTCTATATTTTGCCCAATCCCCATGTCATGGGCCACAGTGGTTGTCAAGCCAAAAAGACAGGCAGAAATCTTTATCTTCTTGCTCTGCAGTCTCTTTTTTGCTGTTTTCAGGAAGTCGACCAGTGCTTTATTTGCCGAAGCCGTACTATGGATTACACTATATTGGCATTCAGCTGTTTTCCCATCTGACGGGAAACGAATATAATCAAATTGGATTTCATCAAACCCGATCTCTGCAGCCTTTTCTGCTATAGACAGATTATAATCCCAGACTTCTTTTCGGTAAGGATCCACCCAAGCAATATTCCTATTATTTGTCCAGATAGAGCCGTCCTTATTCTTCACTGACAGCTCAGGCCGGCGGCGAGCCAGTAGATCATCCTTAAAAACAACTACCCTGGCGATGGTATATACATTCTGTTCTTTCAGTTTTTTAATAAAATCCGGTAAGTCGGGGATAGCATTCACGTAAGTTTTCAGTTCCTGACTCTCTTTAACCCTGATATACACTTCCCCATGATATTCCTTTATTGCTATGACCACGGCATTAACTTGGGTCGTGGATAGGATTGTTTCCAGAATCACCCGATATTGTTTTGACCCAGCGGCCCAGGAAGTCAGGTGAATCCCCTTGACCGGCAGGGATACCTTTTCAGAGGAACAAACAAAGGACACATTTAAGACGAGTTGACTCATTATCAGCGCCAAATAGATCACCAGCTTTATTATTTTGGCCATTTGATGAAATCCTCCAGAATTTTATAGAATCCGTGGGCATAGTTCCAAGCTGTTGTCTTAATAGGAATATATTGGATTCCCAAGTTCCTGTAATATCCTTTTGATACAGTGCAAAGGTCTTAAACTCCGTCGGATTCTTATATCCTTACCGATAACGGTTATAAGACTTTTGCCTTTTACTAAATGAACCATGGCGGCCTTTGACACGATGGAAGATTTCAGAGCTCAATCCTTTCACCCCGTTTGACTTTGAGTATCCAACGGAGCGACCGGATATTACAAACTTTACTTGGCACACTCATATTTTTGCCCTACTTAAAGGGTGCCATGGTCATTATCTTTTGCGCTATCTCAGGATGTTGAGCGATAAATTTAAGCTCTTCTTCTACTAACGGTTTCTGATTATGGACATTGGCGTATCTGGCTAACTCTAAGATCCGAGCCGCTTCGCCTTCGTCCTTAAACTCAATCTCTATCCTCTCATAAACATTCCTAAAACCTTTTATACCCGAGTATTCCCCGACAGTTATTTGCCTTCCTGTCTCAATGACATCTGGTTCGCCGCGGCCTAATTCTTCAAAATCGTAAAGCTCATAATTACGCCTGTCTTTTAAGGCTCCGTCTGCGTGGATACCGGATTCATGGGCAAAAGCATTTGATCCAATACCCGGTTGGTTTATCGGGATAGGGATGCCGAAGGCGTATGACGCGTATTTACAGAGACGCCAGGCCCTTTTTAAGTTTACGCATTCATCCAAAATATATTTACCCTGCAGTCCGCTGGCATATCTGATGGCAAGAATCACTGCTACTAAATCCGCATTTCCTGCGCGTTCGCCCATACCATTAACACAGGTATTGATATAAGCATCTACTCCGGCATCATTGGCAGCCTGAGCACCTACCACAGAATTTGCCACAACCATGCCTAAATCATTATGGCAATGCAATTCAATGGGCAATTGTATAGCTTCTGCCAATTTCTTAATCCGTTCGTATATCGTAAACGGACTATCATAACCCAATGTATCGCAATAACGGAATCTATCGGCGCCAGCTTCTTTTGCCGCCTGAGCAAATGAAATCAGATAATCTATCTCCGTACGTGAGGCATCTTCCGCATTTACGCCTACAGACTCCGCCCCTGACTCTCGCGCTGTCTTAACCGCATCTGTCATCTCTTCTATCACCGAAGCATGATCTAATTTACCCTTAAATTTATGCCTGATCATCTGCTCGGATGTAGACATAGAAAGATTCAAATGTTTTATCCTGGGACAGCTCTTGAATGTTTCCTGCACATCTTCCTTTATTGCCCTGATCCATCCTCCTAAGCGGATCGGAGACAAAATCCCTTTCTCAACTAACTCCAAGTTGGCGTTAAGATAATTCGTTTCATGATGGGTTGTGGGAAAACCAAATTCGCTCTGAAAAATGCCCAGATGATTCAAATAAAGATTGAGTATTGTTTTCTGAAGCTTGGAGAGACAGATCCGGGAAGTTTGCACCCCGTCCCGGTTAGTTACGTCAATAAGATAGATTTTAGGCATTGCGTTATCTCCTGTTATGTAAGCTTATTTATAAAACGTTCAATTCTATTTAACCCTTCGATAATATTTTCCATAGAGGTGGCGTATGAGAGCCTGATGTAATTATCGTCTCCAAATACCCCGCCGGGGACAACTGCCACATGAGCACCATTCAAAAGCTCATCCGTCAAGTCCATAGAATTCATGATTTTCTTTCCGTCAACACTCTTTTGTAAAATACTGGATATATCTACCCAGCAATAAAATGCGCCCTGAGGATTAATTGCACTAATGCCGGTTATTGCCTTAACTCTATCCACCATAAAATCGCGTCTTTTATTAAATTCTATAACCATCTTCTCCAGATCGACCTGGCTGCCGGTTAAAGCTTCGACACTCGCAGCCTGAGCAATAGAGGTAGGATTAGAGGTAGAATGATCCTGCAGATTAGACATTGCCTGGACTATCTCTTTTGGCCCGGCGGCATAACCAATACGCCAGCCGGTCATAGAATATGCTTTTGAGATTCCGTTGACGACTATCGTCCTTTTTTTAATATCTTCTCCTAAGGAAGCAATGCTCACATGTCGCTTGTCATAATTAACTTTTTCATAAATTTCATCAGAGATACAATAAATCCCTGCCTTAATTATAATCTTGCTTAGTTCTTTCAATTCGCTTTCGCTGTAAACCATTCCTGTGGGATTAGACGGAGAATTAAGAATAAGAAGTTTTGTATTGGGGCTGATAGCTTTATCAAGCTGCTCCGGGGTAATTTTAAAATTGCTCTCCTTGGTGGTATTCAGCATGACGGTTTTTGCTCCCGCAACTTTAACCATTTCAGGATAACTTACCCAATAAGGCGAAGGCACGATTACCTCGTCACACTCATTGCACAGCGTTAAGATAATATTAAATATCGAATGCTTTGCGCCGCAGGAAACAATTATCTCCTCAGGCGAATATTCCAGGTTGTTGTCTTTTTTGAACTTTGCGCAAATAGCATCCTTGAGTTCTTTTGTTCCTGCGGTAGGAGTATACTTGGTAAACCCCTTGTCTATTGCCTTTTTGGCGGCTTCTTTGATATTAACCGGCGTATCAAAATCCGGCTCGCCCGCGCCAAAACCGATAATATTAATACCATCAGCCTGCATCTTCTTTGCCTTGGCAGTTATACTCAGTGTAGGAGAAGGGCAAATTTTGCTTATTTTCTCTGAAAGCACCATTATTTAACCTCCGGTAAATTAATTATGCCTCACTCTTTTGATATCTCTTTAATCAGAATCGCTTTTTATATCCTTTTACAAGTCGCAGGTTTGCCTCAATGACTCCCCTGGCAAACGCTATGTCATCTTTGGAAATAAGCTGTAACGATTTCATGACTCTTGGTGAATCCACAATTGTTCCATTTGGGATTAACTTTTTGTTCGGGATCTCTACCCCTTCTATCACTGCCAAACTTTTAATGAAAACATTATCTTTTATAAGGGCTTTAAATATTACCGAGCCGAATCCGATAAAACACCCCTTCCCGATTTTGCACGGGCCATGAATAATGCAACCGTGCGATAAAGAAGTGTTTTTCCCTATGATTACAGAACTGTTTCCCAAAGCATGGATGATAACCCTGTCTTGAACATTGCTGCCATCGCTAATACTGATGGAACTTTCTGTTTCATCAGCTCTAATAACAGCGCCGGGTCCAACAAATACGTTTTTGCCGATATTGACTTGCCCGATAATCACAGCCGAAGAATCGATATACGCTGTTTTATGAATCTTCGGATAGTCACCGCTGGGATTACGCCGTATCATAACAACTCCTTCATTATTCATTCTTAATACCTCGCGCTCTGCGCAACCT
>DJVG01000001.1:5573-6067 GCA_002441095.1 Elusimicrobia bacterium UBA6262 | reverse complement strand
CAAAAGCATCAATAACCCTGGCAAAAATCAAACCCTCGCCACCCCCAGTTACTTGATGATAACGGCAACTATTAGATCAGGGAACTCGTCATTATTTTGAGCGAGCTTGTCGTGTTTTAGCACTTGAGGCGAGCGCGGCCGCTGATGCCGATGAAGAAAACGTTCGGAGCTTGAGTTGGNNGCAGGGGAAAACGACACGCTTTTCGTAATGGCGCAGCGAGACAGCGAGCCGAAACTTTATTAATATGAATGCTTTTTGTCCGGGAATTTGCCGGATTCCACTTCTTGTTTATACTTCTTGAACGCCTGCAGCATAACCTTCCCCACATCTGCATATTTCTTCACGAATTTCGGGGTAAAATCAGGGAACAGTCCAAGCATATCATGCGTCACCAGCACCTGCCCGTCACAAAACTTACCGGCGCCGCAGCTGATAGTCGGTATAGCCAAACTAGCAGTGATCTCTTTGGCCAACTGCCAAGGCACACTTTCCA
>DJVG01000001.1:3730-5545 GCA_002441095.1 Elusimicrobia bacterium UBA6262 | reverse complement strand
TTAATCCGATATGCCCCATTACCGGGATATCCGCAGCCAGCATAGCCCTGACTGTCTTGAGCATTTCCCGTCCACCCTCTATCTTAACTGCTTCAGCTCCGCCTTCTTTTAGGAACCGGCCGGCATTGCGCACTGCCTCGCTAGGTTTGATCTGGTAGGAAAGATATGGCATATCCGCTACCAATAAAGAATTTTTATTGCCCCTTTTAACTGCCTTGACATGATGCAGGATTTCTTCAATAGTCACCGGCAGGGTCGTCTCATAGCCAAGCACTACCATAGCCAGGGAATCCCCGACCAGTAAAACATCAATGCCAGCCTCATTCATCAGCTTAGCTGTCGGATAATCATAGCAAGTGAGTACGGTTATTTTTTGTTGCGCCTGTTTTTTAGTTAATAATAAAGTTGTTGTTACTTTTCCCATTTAAAGACCTTCCTGTCCAACGCCGGAGCAATTTCTTTGAGCGGCTTTAACACAAAACCGCGTTTATTAATTTGTGGATGAGGTATAATGAGCCTGCTATGGTTTACCTTTTTCCCTTCATATAACAGGATATCTATATCGATGAGCCTGGGCCCCCAAGGCACAGACTTAACACGTCCCATAATTTTTTCAATAGCTTTCACTTGTTTCAATAACTGCAAAGGGGTTAAGCTTGTTTTTGCTGCTACGACCGCATTCAGGAAATCAGGCTGGTCCAGGTACCCCACCGGCTTAGTTTTATATAATGAAGAAACTTTTACTATCTTTACTTCCCGCCGCAACAACCTGACCGCTTCTTTTAAATTATTTCTTTTGTTTCCCAGATTCGTTCCTAATCCCAAATATACAGTTTTAACTCGCAACCCGCAACTCGCAACTGTCTTATAATTACCATTTTATTTTTTCAATGCGCTTCAGTGCTTCCTGCAGGCGGTTCTTATCCTGCGTAAGGGCAAACCTGACATATCCCTCCCCGGATGGGCCAAAACCAATTCCAGGAGTAGCGACGATACCTGCTTGCTCTAATAGCAGGGATGAACAATGCACTGAGGTATACCGCGGCGGCACTTCTGCCCAGACATAGAAGCTGGCCTTGGGCTTATCCACTTTCCAACCCAGTTTCTGCAGGCCGCCTACAAAAATATCACGGCGTTCCTGGAACACTTCCCTCATATTGTCCACGCATTTCTGGTCTCCGGTCAAGGCCGCTATCCCGGCATATTGCACCGCCTGGAAGACTCCGGAATCAACATTTTCCTTAACCTTGGCCAAGCCCTGCAATACCTTGGCATTGCCGCAAGCCCAACCCAGGCGCCAGCCGGTCATACAGTATGTTTTTGATAATGAATGAAATTCGATCCCGACTTCTTTGGCCCCTGCCACTTCCAGGAAACTGGCCGGCTTCTCGCCGTCATAATACATCTCGCTATAGGCCGCATCATGGCAAACGATAATATTATGATGCTGGGCAAACTTCACTGCCGTTTCAAATAATTTCTTGTCACAACAGGCCGCGGTAGGATTATTGGGATAATTAATGAACATCAGGGATGCTTTTTTAGCCACTGCTTCGGGAATAGCATGAAAATCAGGCAGGAAATGATTTTTCTTCTTCAAGGGCATAAAATAATTTTGACCACCGGCAAAAACAGTCCCATTAGCATAAACCGGATAGCCTGGTTCAGGTACCAGCACATCATCACTGGGATCAACGAAAGCGTCATGAATATGGTAAATGCCTTCCTTAGAACCAGCCAAAGTGACAATTTCCGTAGCCGGGTCAAGGGTAACATTAAATCTTTTCTTGTACCAGTCAGCGACTGCCTGCCGGA
>DJVG01000001.1:258-3720 GCA_002441095.1 Elusimicrobia bacterium UBA6262 | reverse complement strand
CCAGTATCCGCATCGCCTTATTCGCAGCTTCCACTATATGGTCAGGGGTAGGCAAATCAGGGTCACCGACTCCCAAGTCGATCACATCCACGCCCTTATCTTTGGCTTGTTTCTTTTTCCTGTCAATTTCAATGAACAAATAAGGCGGTAATTTCTTTAATTTCTCGCTAAAATCAATCTGCATTTAAACCTCTTTTTGATTACACAGATTAAGAAAAAGATTACACCGATTACTTTTTAAAGACGTAAATAATTTCGCCGATCACGATCAAAAGGACAACCGCGGCAATAATATTGGTGGTCAGGCTATGGGCTACCATTAAAGACCAGAAGAGCCAAAACAACAATCCGATACACACAATTACTATTACTATGGTCGCGGCCAGGTTTGCCGGATCCCAACCTTCTTCTGTCTCCGGGATATTTACGGTTTGATCTTCAATTTTGGCTTTATCCTCTGCTACCATCTTGCCCCCCTGTAAAATTCTAAATGCTAAATTCCATTCCACCAAAAAGATCGGCGGACTTCGCGCTCCAAACGCTTATGCCAAATTATGGTAAAGATCCTTACCTATATTTAGAATAAGTTCCGCAGGAACGATATAATTTGTAATTTAGAATTGCTTTCTAAATTAGTATGTCTTATTTTTTTGCAGCCAATTATGCCATCTATCTTTGTCTTCACCATAACTCTTGCCGGTGATCTTTTCGAGCGCTACCGCAGCCACCACCCGTACGCTGGCAAACTTATCATTCAGCGCTTCAATGAGAGGCTTAATTGCCTGTTCATCTTTAATTTCACCCAAGGCCCAGGCTGCTTTTTCCCGGACTCCTGAATTAGGATCTTTTAAACTCTTGATCAACGGGATAGTCGCCTGGTTATTACCGATCTCACCCAGTGATTTGGCTACCTGCTCACGCACTAATTCACTTTCATCCTGCAAGGTTTTTATTAAAGGCTGGACAGCCCTTGTGTCCCTGATCTTGCCCAGGGCAAAAGCCACATCAGTTCTTACTTCTTTCTTTTCATTCTTTAACGACATGATCAACGGTTCTACGGCCCGGCTGTCGCTGATGATACCGAGAGTTACTGCCGCGACTATGCGTACATTTTTATCTGTATCCCTGAGCGCGGAAATCAACGGCTCTACTGCCCGGGGATCTTTTATTTTTCCCAGGGACAAGGCAGCATTCCAACGCACCATATCATCCTGGTCTTTCAGCAACATGATCAAGGATTCTGTAGCCCGGGAATCCCGCAATTCACCGAGAGTCAAAGCCGCATATTGGCGCATGACTTCATTACTATCACTTAAAATAATGATCAGCGGATCAATTGCGGCATCTCCTATTTTTACCAGCGCCTCCGAAGTACTTTCGCGCATCATTTCATTATTATCTTGCAATGTCCGGATCAGCGGATCAACCGCCCGGTCATCCCGAATTTCTCCTAAAGCTTTAGCCGCATTTACCCGCACNNTAAAGCTTCAATCAGGGCTTCGACTGCCCGGTTGTCCCGCACTTCTCCTAATATTATAGCTACATTCTTACGCACATTCACATTACTGTCTTTCAGCGCTGAAATGAGCGGATTTACCGCCGGGTTACCAATAATTTTAGTAATAGCTGTAGTCACTGAATTTTGGATAAACTTAAAATTCTTTTCATCTTTCATGGCCTCGATCAAAGGTAACACGGCGCGGGTATCCCGTATTTCACCCAAAGCCCGGGCGGCCTGCTCGCGAACCATCTCCCCTTTATCATACAAAGCCGAGACTAAAGGATCAACTGCCCGGTTATCCCTGATCATACCGAGCGCCTTCACCGCCTCTTCACGGACAATGGCATTTTCATCTTTTAAAGCCAGGATCAACGGTTCTACGGCCCGGCCATCGCCGATTTCACCAAGAGCTTTGGCCACATATTTCCGGATAAACCACTTATCTTCATTCAAGGCAGTAATTAACGGGTTGACTGCCGGTTTGCCGATCTTGACCAGGGACCTGGAAGCGTAACGCCTAGCAATATCATTTTTATCCTTCAAAGCAGTGATCAAAGCGGAAACCGCCGGCTCGCCAATTCTCTCCAGGGACAAGATCGATTCCCTGAGCACGAATCCATCATCATCTTTTAACCCGGCCACCAGTGCTTCCACTGCCCGGCTGTCGCCAACATCACCGAGCGCTTTAGCCGCATGTTCCCTGACCGTAGAATTCTCATCCCTGAGGGCACCGATCAAAGCCTCTACGGCCCGGCTATTCTTGAGGTCGCCCAACGCTCGCGCTGCCTGGTCACGCGCGTACCACTTTTCTGCTTTGAGCGTACTGATCAACGGATCGACCGCTGCCTCTCCGGTGGCTACCAGTGCTTGCTCCGTGAGCTCGATAAATTCACGGGAATTCGTATCGCTTAATAAATCTATTAAATAAGGGATTGCCGGGGCAGCTTTTTCGCCCATGCTCCTGAGTTCTATAACAGCTTGCTGCCTCTCATCAGGATCTGTAGAATATAATCTTTCGATGTGGCTTCTTAAGTCTCCGGTGATAGAAGCAGGGATACTGGCAGGGATTTTGGCTGTCTGGGCATACAATGGACTGACGATGAACATAATGATTCCGATTAACACTCCGCATCTAACTATGGAGTTAATCGTGGTCATACATTGCTCTCCCCTATTACATTATTTTTTAAAGTGCCGACATCGGGGATAGTCACTTCCACCGTATCGCCGGCCTTCATAGCGCCCACACCTGGCGGAGTCCCGGTGGTAATTACATCACCGGGCAAAAGGGTCATCACGCGGGAAACAAAACTGACCAGTTGGGGAATGGGGAAAATCAGGTTTTTCGTATTACCAGACTGCTTGACCTGGCCGTTCAGGCGCAGTTCCACTGCTATCTCTGCCAGGTTCAGGCCGCTGGCAATAAATGGTCCCAAAGGGCTGAACGTGTCAAAACTCTTGGCCCTGGTCCACTGCCCGTCTTTCTTTTGCAGGTCCCGGGCAGTCACATCATTAAAACAGGTAATCCCGAGAATATATTCATGAGCTTTCTCCGGAGCAATATGCCGGCAAACTTTTTTTATGACTACCGCCACTTCCGCCTCATAGTCCAGCTGGGTACACATCTTAGGAAATATTATCTTCTCGCCAGGCCCGATCACCGACGTACTGGGCTTAATGAACAAAACCGGTTCTTCAGGAACCGGCATTTTCAGTTCCTGGGCATGGTCAGGATAATTCAATCCTACAGCAATGATCTTAGAAGGCAAACAGGGCACTAAGACCTGACATTGGGATAAAGGATGTTTATGGCGGCCAGGATATGAACCATAATCACCTTCCAGTTCCAAGATAATGTCATCCTTTTCCAGAATCCCGTATTTTATTTCATTATTATGCGAGAATCTAAGATACTTCATAAAGTCCTATCCTAAAAAAGTTTTAAGTTAAAAGTGTAAAGT
>DJVG01000001.1:0-234 GCA_002441095.1 Elusimicrobia bacterium UBA6262 | reverse complement strand
GGCTGGAAGCGCGGTGAGTTAATTCCAACCTTTCGCCGTGACCGGCAAAGATCACAGTATGGTCACCGACAATATCTCCACCCCGGATCGCATGGATACCGATTTCCTTGGGCAGGCGTTCTCCCACATTCCCTTTTCTTCCATATACCAGGTCTTCCTTGATATTGCGGTTAAGGGCCTGGGCAATTTCATTTGCCAGGGTCATGGCTGTCCCGCTGGGAGCATCTTTTTTCC
>DJVG01000008.1 GCA_002441095.1 Elusimicrobia bacterium UBA6262 | reverse complement strand
TTTACCCAGGATGATGCCCATATATATTGCCGCCTGGACCAGCTGGAAAACGAGATCATTGATGTAATAAAGTTTGTCCTGTTTATATTGCAGACTTTTGGCTTTAAGGAATATGAAGTATATGTCAGTACAAGACCGGAAAAATATGCCGGTGAATTGGCGCATTGGGAAAAAGCCACTTCAGCTCTGGAAAATGCCCTTAAGGCGGTCGGATTAGCTTACCAGATCGATCCGGGAGAAGGGGTTTTTTATGGGCCAAAGATCGATATTAAGATAAAAGATTGCCTGAACCGCGCCTGGCAATGTTCCACTATCCAGGTTGATTTTAACCTGCCTACAGCTTTTAAAGTAGAATATATCAATGAAGAAAGCAAACCTGTCCAGCCGGTGATGATCCACCGCGCGCTAATGGGTTCTTTGGAACGGTTCTTCGGCGTATTGATCGAGCATTATAAAGGGGCCTTCCCGGTTTGGCTATCCCCGGTGCAAGCCAGGATTCTCAATATTACAGACAGCCAGGAAGATTATGCCAAAAAAGTCTGCGCTCAACTAAAGGATAATGGGATTAGGGCTGAGCTGGATATACGCAATGAAAAACTGGGAATGAAGATCAGGGAAGCGCAACTGGCCAAGATCCCGTATATGCTGGTAGTAGGCGATAAAGAAAAGGAAAATGACGCAGTTGCTTTACGCCGGCACGGCAGCCAGGAACAAAAAGTAATGCCCTTATCAGATTTTATCAGTCTGGCTCTGGAAGAGATCAACAATAAAAAGTAAGCGGGGGTGTCATGAAAAAAATATTTTTATTGATCCTCATAATACTGATATTGCCAGTTCCCCTCCTGGCTCAAGACCTGACCGAGCTGGTAGATATTCCTACGGCAGATATATATGAGTCAGGTACCTATAATATAAATTTGCGGGTATATGGGGCAGGCAGTGTCCTGACCAGGTTGTTGTTCAGTGTAAAGTTTTTTGAATTAGGGGCCTATTTTGATGTAGATAATGCTACCGGCAATCTTGACCCGAAGGCTCATGATGTACAACCACTGGTGAAAATACGCCTTTATCCCGGCGGCCAGATCCTGCCGGCTTTAGCTATCGGTTATGAAGGGCAGGGTGAAAATTATTATTTTAAAGAGCCAAGAGGATTCTATGTGGTCCTGTCCAAGGAGGTGCTTATCCCCGGGTTGATGCTGCATATTGGCGGCAACAGTAAGGAATATACTTATGGTTTTATCGGCACCAGTTACACCTTTGAAGAACAAGGCAGTGTTTTTGTAGAATATGAACGTATCCGGAATATGAATAACCTGACCAATAATAAATGTAATGCCGGATTGAAGTTCCATATCACTAAGGAATTAGGGATGGAATTTGATTTCAAGAACATCGGTAGCCGCGGCGGTGAATATGAACGGGTATTACGTTTCGATTATACCGGCGAGTTTTAATAAGACAGTGAGAAGTTAAAAGTGTAAAGTTTTAAGTTTTGGTATTTTTCCTTAATTTAACACTTATAACTTAACACTTAAAACTGTTTTTAGGAGCATGTATGGCTTTAGAAAGTGTGCTTGATTTTGAACGTCCCATATCGGAACTCGAACAGCAAATAGAGGAAGTAAAGAGCCTGGTAGCAGCCGGCGATATGAGCCTATCCGCAAAATTAGGCAAACTGGAAGCCAAACTGGATGTTTTAAAGAAGAAAGTTTATGGCAACCTTTCACCCTGGCAGAAAGTGCAATTGGCCAGGCACCCGCAAAGGCCGTATACCCAGGATTATATTAAATTATTAATGACTGATTTCCTGGAACTGCATGGTGACCGGAAATTTGCCGATGACATGGCGCTATTAAGCGGTCTGGCTTATTTTGAGGGAACCCCGGTCTTAGTGCTGGGTCAGCAAAAAGGCCGGAATGTTAAAGAGAACTTAGAGCAGAATTTCGGTATGATGCAGCCTGAAGGATACCGTAAAGCATTGCGTTTGATGCAAATGGCCGAGAAGTTTAACATCCCGGTAATCACTTTTGTCGATACGCCCGGTGCTTATCCTGGCATCGGAGCCGAAGAGCGGGGCCAGGCAGAAGCCATTGCTCATAATTTGTACAGCATGAGTGACCTGAAAACACCGATCATCGTGATTGTTATAGGTGAAGGTGGTAGTGGCGGAGCACTAGGTATTGGCGTGGGGGATAAAGTATATATGCTGGAAAACAGTATTTATAGCGTGATCTCACCTGAAGGATGCGCTTCGATACTGTGGCGGGATGCCAGTAAAGCCGCCCTGGCTGCTGAAACTATGAAAATAACAGCGAAAGATTGCTATAATTTTGGAGTCATCGATGAAATTATTCCGGAACCGCTGGGTGGGGCTCATCACAGTTATGAGGAAGCGGCAGAGAATATACGTAAGGTTCTGCGCCGGGATCTTAAGGAACTGGTGAAAATAGTGCCAGCTGAGCTGATCAAGAAACGTTACGAGAAGATACGCGCCTGGGGTGCGTATAAAGAAAGCTAATCATAGAAAGAAGTTTTAAGTTAAAAGTGTAAAGTGTTAAATTAAGGTTTTAAATAGTGATTTTTAACCAAAACTGTACCTTTGTAAAGTCAAGTTTA
>DJVG01000053.1 GCA_002441095.1 Elusimicrobia bacterium UBA6262 | reverse complement strand
AACACTGTTGTAAAAGTCTTCTCAGGAACTGAATTGGAGGCCTTAAAGCAGCAAGCAGCAGAGCAAACAGCCAAGGTTGAAGAAGAAAGCGAAGACCAGGCAGAATATGGCTATGTCGTCATCAATGCAAAGACTGCTGAGATCAAGGCTATCCCTGATGAACAAGGCAAAACATTGTTGAATGGTCTTAAAAATGACGTCTTCAAATATAACGGCCAGCAAAATGGCTGGTACCATATTCTGACATTTTCCGGTGAAACCAGGTTCGTCCGCAAAGCTCTTTGCCGCGGCTCAAATGCAGTGCCGCAGCTGCCAGCCAGAGAATCTGTCCGCCGTGATATTTACGATAGTCTCATAGATGCCAAAGACCGGGCCATGACTGACACCAATACCAAGTATCCTGCAGTTAAGAGCCAGGCTGAATTACAGGAAAAAATATTCTATCAGCAAACTGTGGAGGAGAAGTTCATCCTGGAAATCTGCCATAAGTACAAGATCCAGCCTGCCACCTACCTCACACTGCTATCAGAGGCCATTTCTAAGAACTGGTAATAACTATTGTTCACAATTCAGGAAGCGGGGCCACAAGGTTATGAAATCTATTTTGTATTATTTTACCGGCACCGGTAATTCACTTAAAATTGCCAGGGACCTGGCGGCACTGCTGGGTGACACAGAGCTCATTCCGATAGCCCGGGTCGCTGACCAGCAGAGTATCGCTCCAAATGCGGAGCGAGCAGGTATTATCTTCCCTGTCTATATGTGGGGACTGCCGCTGATCGTTGCAAATTTTGCCCGTAAACTGCAAGTACCCAAATCAATATATGTCTTTGCTATCGCTAATTATGGCGGATTTCCAGCCGGGACACTACTGCAGATGAAAGATATCCTCGCCGCCAGTCAGATCATCCTGTCAGCCGGCTTTGGTATCCGGATGCCTGGCAATTATACACCCCTGTACGGCGCCAAATCGCCGGAGGTACAGCAAAAGCTATTTGCCAATGAAAACACCGCGATCAAAAATATCGCCGCAACAGTAAAGGCCGGCCAAAGCGCAGCTATCTATGCCAACAATCCCCTGATCGATTTTATGTTCAGTAACTTTATCTATAAGCACGGCTCGCCCCGGATCCCGGAAGGGGATAAGACTTTCTGGGTGGATGAAAAATGTAACAGTTGCGGTATCTGCGAAAAAGCCTGCCCAGTCAGGAATATTAAAATGAATGACGGCAAACCGGTCTGGCTGCACCATTGCGAGCAATGCGTGTCCTGCCTGCAGTGGTGCCCGCAGGAAGCGATACAAGTCGGCAAGAATACGGCAACCAGGAAGAGATACCATCACCCGGATATTAACTTACAGGATATCCTGGACCAGCAGAAGGACTAAGTATGTTCATACAAAGGAGTATGACGAAATGAGCGGAATCTTTGGAGTTGTCTCAAAAAATGATTGTGTCCAGACCTTGTTCTACGGCACTGATTACCATTCCCATCTGGGCACTGAGTTCGGCGGCATGGCTGTGCTTGGCCAAAACTTCACCCGGCAGATCCACAATATCAGCCAGACCCAGTTCAAATCAAAATTCTACGAAGATTACCGTCACATGCAGGGGAATAAAGGCATCGGTGTGATCAGCGACTCTAATGAACAACCGATGTATATCAATTCCCGTTTTGGCCCATTCTGCCTGGTCACTTCAGGCTTGATCGAGAACAAAGAACAGCTGACTAAAAAACTATTTGCAAAAGGGTACTCGTTCAGCGAAGCCGGCAAAGACGGCGTGAATGTGACCGAACTGATCGCTAAAATGATCATCACCGGGAAGGATATTATTGACGGCATAGAAAATATGTTCGACCAGATAGACGGGTCCTGTTCTTTGCTGCTGCTCAATAAAGACGGTATTTACGCTGCCCGCGACCGCCGCGGCTACACCCCGCTGGTGATCGGCAAAAATGACGGCACCTGGGCAGTCACCGCTGAAAACCACGCGTTCCCCAACCTGGGTTTTGAAACCATCAAATTTCTCCAGCCTGGCGAGATCACGCTCATCACCGACAAAGGATTGGTTGCTAAAAAGCCAGGCCGTAAAAACAACCAGATCTGTTCCTTCCTCTGGATCTACACCGGCTTCCCGGCTTCTGACTATGAACATATCAATGTGGAGGTGGTCCGCGAGCGCTGCGGCCGGGCACTGGCTAAAAGGGATAAGGATATAGAAGTGGATGTAGTCACTGGCGTCCCTGATTCCGGCCTGGCTCATGCTTTGGGTTACGCCATGGAATCAGGCAAGCCTTTCCGCCGGCCGCTGGTGAAGTACACTCCCGGCTATGGCCGCAGTTATACTCCGCCTTCCCAGGAGACCAGGGATCTGATCGCCAGGATGAAATTGGTCCCGATCAAAGAGATCATCAAAGGAAACCGTATCGTTGTCTGTGAGGATTCCATCGTGCGCGGTACCCAGCTGAAGAATTATACCGTCAACAAGTTGTGGGACTGCGGCGCCAAGGAAGTACATGTTCGTCCGGCTTGCCCGCCGCTCATGTATCCCTGCAAATTTTGTCTTTCCACCCGCAGTATCAACGAGCTGGTAGCCAGGCGTGCCATTAAAGCGCTGGAAGGCCGGGATATTGAAGATGTTTCTGATTATATAAATCCTGATTCCAAAAAATATAAAAAGATGGTGGAATGGATCGCCCGGGACATAGAAGTGACCACCTTGCGGTACCAGACCATCGAAGACATGGTCAAAGCCATCGGCTTGCCGCGTAAGCAATTGTGTCTCTATTGCTGGTCCGGCAGTGAACCGAAAGGTTAAAATCATTATGTAACATCCCTCATTTTAAGTCAGAGGGAGATGATCTGATATGACCAGGCTTAATTGCTGGGAATTCATGCAGTGCGGCAGGGAATACGGCGGTTGCCGTGAAAGTGAAAAAGGAACTTGCCCGGCTTATTCTGAAACGAGATTAAATGGCGTGCACGACGGCAAGAATGGCGGCCGGGCCTGCTGGGCAGTAGCCGGTACATTGTGTGTGGGAGAATCCACAGGTTTTTTTGCGCAAATGAATAATAATTGTTTTGAATGCAGTTTTTATATGCTGGTTAAGCATGAGGAAGGCATCAATCTTATAAAAACCAGCGAACTGCACCAATATTTGAGATAGGAGAATATGCTTGCCTTTATTATATGCTATCATCGGCGGGGGCATAGGATCTGGATTACGCTACCTGATGACTGACTGGACCCATAAACAGGCGGCGGGAGTATTTCCCTGGGGTACCTTGTGGGTAAACCTGCTCGGCTCATTTATCATCGGTATTTTATGGGAGCTCTCTGAGCGTATTTCGATAGCTCCTGACCTGCGGGTTTTTGTTTTAGTGGGTATCCTGGGCGGGTTTACTACTTTTTCCAGCTATGCTTTGGAAACTATTCACCTTTTTCGCGCCGGAGAAACTGGATACGCCCTGGTCAACATCATCACTGCCAATCTACTAGGCCTGGTGCTGGTCGTGGCCGGAGTAGTTATATCCAAACAAATACTGTCACTCCTGCTGAAATAAGATATCTTTGTTCTAATCTGTGTAATCCCTGTCCGCCTCAGGCGGAGTTTTTAAAAAGGAGTCCTTCCATGAAACTACCTGAAGAAGGCCTGCTCTTAAGGATCTTCGTTGGAGAGTCTGATAAATACCAGGGCAAACCCCTGTACGAACAAATAGTGCTGAAAGCCCGGGAACTCAATATGGCTGGAGCGACCGTCATGCGCGGCATCATGGGCTTTGGCGCTGACAGCCGCATGCATACTTCCAAGATATTGCAATTATCCAACGACTTGCCGATCGTGATCGAGCTGGTAGATGTGCAGGAAAAAATAGACCTATTGATGCCTTTCCTTGATGAAACAGTCACCGAAGGACTGATCACACTGGAAAAAGTCAAGGTGATCAAATATAGACACAGTAAACAAGAATGATCGTCATCAAGTCATACTAAAAAGAGGGTAAAAATAAGATGAAATATTTATTTTGGGTGATCTTAATGCTACTGACTTTTACCTCTATTGGTTATGCTGGAAATTTAAGCATTGGGCTGGGTTATCCTTATGTATCGTTAAAATATGATTTCCCCGTCATCTCTGCCGAGAGCAGGTTTGTCATCGATAGGGGCATTAAAGTATATGCTGGCCGTGGTTACTGGAATTATTTTAATAATGACAAACTGCAAGGTTTCGCCGGATTAGAGCTTGGTTATATCAGCTTTAATGTACTGGATACTAAAGGTACAGGTTATGAACGGGCTTTATTTATCGGCGGGGAATACTTTTTCAACCACAGGCTTTCCCTCCTCATTGATCTGGCCCCGACCCTGATCTCCTTAGAACATGCCGACGACTCCCGGGTCAAGGTCCATAACCTGGAATTTATAGCAAACATCGGACTATATCTGCATTTTGGAGGAAAAGCCAATGAATAAGAACATATTTTTATTACTGGTTACGGCTATCTTAGTTTCCTGTTTTGGTTTAAATTCCTTTGCTGGACTGCATTTGGGACTTCCTTCGGCGATTAAAGACGGTGTCCGTGAGTTAAAAATAGAAAAAGAAAATAAAGACGCTACGAATCATGTACCGGGGATTACCTCATTAACAGCCAATCCGGCAAGTATCACCATCAATTCGGCTACCACCGTTACCTGCACGGCTTTTGATCCGGATAATGACCCGCTGACCTATATCTGGAGCGCGGCCACCGGTACATTCTCTGGCTCTGGTTCGCAAATCACCTGGACTGCCCCAGCTACCATCGGCTCACATACAATTTCCTGCACAGTAGCCGACAACAGGGAAGGGACCGCCAGGCAAAGCGTGACTATCACCGTGGCGGCAACTGTAGCCGCTCAAGCCTGGACAAAATTACTCGGCACAAGCCAGGATGATGAAGGCTGTGATGTGACTGCAGATTCAGCAGGCAATATTTATTTTACCGGTTATACCAAAAGCGGACTGGAAGGCAACACCCCTCAGGCTCTGCAGGACGTATTTATCTCCAAATACGATGCCACTGGCTCCAGTCTCTGGACCAAACAATTTGGCTCAAGCTATAATGAAAAAGGATTAGGCGTAGCTGTAGATCAATCAAATAATGTATTTATTACCGGCTATACCTATGGCAATATTGACAATGTTATTGACGATCCTGCAGGCAGCTTTAACCAGGGCGCCAGTGATATCTTTTTAGTAAAGTACGACTCTAACGGTACTAAGGTCTGGTCCGCGCAATTTGGCACCAATAGCTATGATGAGAGCAATGGTGTAGTCACCGATTCATCAGGCGATATCTATATTACCGGTTTTACGGAAAGAGCCCTGGACGGCAACATTGCCGCGGGCGAATATGACATATTTATAACCAAGTATAATACCAGCTGTAACCGGGTGTGGACCAAACAATTTGGCACAAC
Organism: Elusimicrobia bacterium UBA6262; assembly: GCA_002441095.1. Taxonomy (GTDB): domain Bacteria; phylum CAYTYR01; class UBA6262; order UBA6262; family UBA6262; genus UBA6262. The sequence continues at coordinate 9,337 of DJVG01000053.1, read as the reverse complement.
GGCTACGGACAAGGCCTATGGTATAGCCATAGACTCGTCAGATAATATTTATATCACCGGAGAGACCTGGGGCGATCTGGACGGCAATTCTAATCGGGGAAACAGTGATATATTTTTAGCCAAGTACACTTTCAATGGGACCAGGGTCTGGACCCGGCAGCTCGGCTCATCTGCTGCTGATGTTGGCGTAGGAGTAGCCACAGATGCGTCAGGCAATGTTTACATCACCGGGAAGACCTACTATGATCTGGATGACAATACCAGCCAGGGAGAAGTAGATACATTTTTAGCCAAGTATGACAGCAATGGCACCAAACTCTGGGTTGAACAGCTTGGCTCAAGTGCCAGTGACGAAAGCCTGGGGGTAGCCACAGATGCAGCCGGCAATGCTTATATTACCGGCTGGACAGTCGGCAATCTTGACAACAATACCAATCAAGGTGCCAGTGATATATTCTTAACCAAATATAATAGCACTGGGACTAAGCTCTGGACCAAACAGCTTGGCACTACGGGTTCTGAAAGTAGCTCAGGAATAATTACAGATTCAGCAGGAAATATTTATATCTCCGGCTGGACAGACAACAATCTTGATGACCTTACCAATAAAGGCGCAAAGGATATATTTTTAATCAAATTTACTCCGTAAAATTATGCTTATAAACACAAAATTATCTGTGAAGGGGGGCGATATCAGCTGTTTGTGCACGACGCAATATAAATTAAAAGGAGAATCCACATGAAGAAATTGACTGTATTAGTTCTTTTGTTAGCTTTAATTGCCGTAGGTTGCACCACACCCGGTAAACGCACTGCTGTTGGCGCAGGCACTGGGGCAGCATTAGGCGGCATCGCGGGAGCAGTGATCGGCCACCAATCCGGCAAAACTGGCCAAGGCGCTGTTATCGGTGCAGCAGCTGGCGCACTCCTGGGCGGCACCATTGGCAATCGACTGGACAAACAGGCCAAAGAATTGGAAGCAATCGCCGAAACACAGCGGACCGAAAATGGCATCGTCACCACGCTCAAGGATAACATCCTGTTCGATTCTGGTAAAGCTGTCCTGAAACCAGTAGCCTATGACAGCGTGAACCAGATAGCCGATATTCTCAAAAAGTATCCCGAAGACATGGTGATCGTGATCGGTCACACTGACAGCATTGGCTCTGATGCCTATAACCAGACCCTGTCCATGCAGAGAGCCCAGGCGGTACGCCTGGCCATGATCGACCGTGGCGTCCCGGCCTCTTCGATCGAAGCAGTTGGTATGGGCGAAGCCAAGCCGGTAGCGACTAATGATACAGCAGAAGGACGCGCCAGAAACCGTCGCGTAGAGCTGCAGATCAGCATAGATGAATCGAAAATAAAGTAGTAAAATAGTTCTGCTAATGCGGGGGCACAATACGATAACCATGAGTATTGTGCCCCTGTAAAGCCCGGCAAAAGCTATAAGGAGATACTTTAGTGATGAACGCAAAGGCAAAGAAATTAGCTGTAGTTATCACTGTGGCGTTATTACTTATCATCAGTGTTTCCGCTCTGGCCGCGACCATTAAGCTGAAAAACGGACGGACACTTGATGGTACCATAGCCGAGCGGACCAAAAATGAAATAAAAGTTATCACCAATTATGGGGTGATAACCTTTACTCCTGCTGAAATTGACACTATTAACGGGCGCAAGCTATCAGCCCCGGTTGCAGTTAAAAAAACAGCTGCTAAAACTGCTATAAAACCAGCAACAGTCACTCCCAAGCCAGCACCTAAAAAGGTGCAGAAACCGGCAGCGCCGGCTCCGAAACAAGCCCGGCCCGTAAAAGCCGTGCCACCTGTGGCCGCAACGGTAGTAGCTGTAGATACAGCGACACCAGCCAATGTGCCGGTAAGCACGGAAACAGTATCCTTAGCCGTACCTGCACCTTCTAAATCACCGATATCATTATTAGCAATTATCTTTGCTATCCTGGTCATAGCTATCACCATAATTTATATTATAGTTATTATAAAACGAAACAAGAACCGGTCAAATTACTAAGCAGAGGAATATATGAGTAGAAACAAAGGTATGGCCTTGTTGGAAATGATGGTCGCGCTGATCATCCTGATGTTATTGACCTATCTTTACGTGAAATTCGTATGGAAGGAAACTGTCCAGAGCACTAAAGAATCCGCAGTTTCACAGGGCGTAGCGCAAAGAGCCCAGGAGAAAGTGGACAATCTCAACAGAAAGATAAACGCCTCCGAGCGTCAGTATGGAAACAGTAATCAATAACAAAATATCTATCACTATAATCTGGAGGGAAAACAAGAAATGCAGAGAAATGGACAAAACCCGGTAAAAGCAGTCAAAATGTATGAGCAAGGTGCTCCTAAAGTCACTGATGATGTGAAGATAAATCCCAAAGGAGTAAATATCGCCGGCATCTGCTCTGCCTGCCAGACTGAAGTGCCATTAAAGCCGGGATTTCGGGTCTCATCACTCAAATGTCCCAAATGCCACAAACCTCTAGGTAAGAAGTAGATCTAATGTTTCAGTTGTATTAAATCCGCGTGATTGTTTTGAGAAATCCGCGTAATCTTTGACGACCAAAGGAAGTCATATGAAAAAAATATTCAAGCGCAAAGAGCAGGAAGAAATACCCCAGGGAGAGACAGATGTTTTAACATTGCTCCAGGAAATAAAAACAAGGCTGGTTTTCCTGGAAAAAAAGATCGATGCTTTATCTATTAAACCACAGGAAAGGCACCAGGAACGCTCTTTTAGCCATGACCGAGGCGACAGGGATGGTGGTGGTTTCAGTCAAAGAGGTTTTAAGGCAGTCTGTGCCGAATGTGGGCAATCTTGTGAAGTGCCATTCAAGCCCACAGGCGACCGCCCGGTATATTGCCGGACTTGCTTCTCCAAGCGCGAAGGCGGATCATTTGAGGGCAGGCGGGATAGCAGACCAAGGAGCGGCGGCTTTAACCGGGAACATCATAGCGGCGGGCACCATTTTAATAATCGCCCAAGCGGCGATAACCGCGGTTTCGGCAAAAGATCTGCCGCGCCTTTCCGCGGCAAAAAAAGATTTTAATCGATATTATGTGAATTATCCAGCTTTTCCTGCTGTTCTTGAGGTACAAGCCGCAGTGGAGCAGTGATTATTATCACCTCTTCTATAACCTTGTCCACGGGGTTCGCCGGCAAAAAAGTAGTCGCCGGCGGCAACTGAGGTAGCGGTTTATTATCCTGACTCCAGCTATATACAGCGGTCATTAAGCAAGCGCAACTGATCAAGCAAAATCGAAAATACTTTTTTATTCTTTTCATAAATCACCTCCGAGTACTTTTAATCGACTTTATTCACAGCCCACGCATCAGCAGCTTCACTGAAGTACGATAAAATGACTAAACCAATTATTTGCTGGCAGAGCTGGTCGTTTAGATACCTGATACGGAAAACGTATCCATGGGAAAAGCATATATTTTAGGAACTAGATTCTTCCTCTTTGGTTTTTTTCTTATTAGCATCAGAATGGCACAGTGATCCTGACCATAAAATACTGGCCAGGAATTCCCAACTCGCACAACTTAACATTGCTCCTTGACGCCACTGTTTCGTTTTCATAGAATTCCTCCTGTATAATTTTTGTTGCGTAATTTAATATTACTTCATCTCCTGATAAATAATAATTGGCTAATACCACTTTTCATTGACTTTATTCTGCTTGCGCCATTAGCCGATAGCCGCGAAAACTAGAACTGTTAATAGTTGATATAAAAAGCGAAAGATGTTCATTGTTAGACGTTCGTAGTTGGTGGTTCGTGGTTCGTCGTAAAAGCAAAAACAAATATTGAAATACAAGCACTGGTTCTGAAAAGTGACCAGTGCTTTTTTTTGTCTAGTAAAATTAACCATTGATTACCAAAATATACTGTTTTATACTGTTTTATACCAATATATACAGTTAATTACTTGACAATTCTGTAAAACACTGGCACTTTTATAAAGGACGAAATAAGAATAAGGAGCCTGCGGCATGACCAAAGAGATCATGGACCTGAAAGAAGTGGCGAGCTATCTGTCTTTTAGCCACAAGAAGCTATATAACCTGATTAAGGATGGGAAGATACCTTATACCCGTATAGGCGGACAGTACAGGTTTGTAAAATCAATTATAGATAAATTTCTTCTGTCCAATAGCAACGGCTATCCCAAGCCGGCTGTGCTTGAGGAGAGGATGGTCTTTGCCGAAAAAGCTCCTGACCGGAGGAAATATGACCAGGCCAGTATAGATAAACTACTGGCGCTGATATCTGCAAAAAATGGCAAGCTACTGAAAGCCGGCAAACCGGCGAAGGCTGGAAAAAAAGATTCTAAGCGCGGTTCAATAGTGATATATTTAATTCTCATCTTAGCTTTCTTATTGGCGTTGATCCCGGTCATTGCCCGGATGGTTAGCGTATCGGCTAAAGACACAAAACATCAGTTACTGACTACGGCTATGGCTGATAATATCGCCAAGGCTGGTTTGACTGATACTGTTTCCTGGTTCCGCAAACAAATGATCGTGAAAGGTACCGGCTATTATCCCAACCCGGATGATGCTTTTTATCCGCGGCAGGCAGCCGGGGATACTGAAGACGAAGCTGCCGGCCTGGTGAAAAACTATCTACTGAACGATAAAGAGCAGATTTGGGCGCGATATGAGATCAGGCGCCAGCCTGCATCGCCGGAACCGTATGACGCGCATGCGGTCCATGATATCACCGACCAAAGAACCAATTTCCCGGCTGGTGACGGACTGGTTTGGTACCTGGAAAGCCAGGGCTTTATCTACAAAAAAGCAGACCCGACTAAAAATTATAATGAGGAACCAAATCGCATCTTATCTAAAAGCAGGATGAGCGGGGAGATACGGCAGTTATCCCTGACCTTGCCGGTCAATGCGGCGGTTTCCTGTATGCAGGGGAACCAGGTCCATGTTAACAACAACGCGACTATTGACGGGGGAACAGATGGCTATGGCGTAGCCAGGGTCGCCGGAGGTGGCGCGGTCAAGACCGGCACTGGCAAAGTACTGGGTACGCCTTCGGGTGAATTCTCCGGTATTACCACACCTTCCGTAAATTACGTTTTTGGCGTAGCAGAATCAGAATTGAAAGGGCTGGCTGACTACCTGGTGAATAGTGTCTCAACTCTGCCTGCTCATTATCCTACTATGTCCTTTGTCTTTGTGGAAGGAGATATAGAGTTTGACAGTGCTCATGCTTTGATCGGCGGCGGTATTTTATATGTAAACGGGAATCTCACCCTGGACAGCACGTCCAACTCCTTGTTCAGCGGACTGGTCTATGTGACTGGTACCACGACGATAGAAGGACCGGCCCTGATCCAGGGAGCGATAGTTTCTTTGGGCGGAATGACCATCTCCGGCATGGGCGATGTGGCAGAAATCGATTTCGACAGCAGTATCCTGACTACGGTGCGCCAGCAATTAGCGTATTACCGCGAGGACAAGACCTCACTTAACCTGATGCCTCTGTTTTAGAAAGGGTAATTAAATGATAGCCAAAAATAAAAAGCAATCCGTAAAAGGATTCACCCTGATGGAGGTGATGATCCTAATCTTTGTACTGAGTATCGCAGCACTGGCGGTAATGCCGGTGATAAATTTTTCTACTAAACAAAGTATGAAAACTAAAGAAAAATCGTTTGCGACGGAAAAAGCCATGCAGATAATAGAGGAGCTCCGTGCGGTGGTATTCGAGTCTGACAATACCTATGTGCTCCAGGAATATGATAACGGGACAACCTACAGCCCCATCTTGACGATAAACAAGAATATTGCTGATCCAGGAGATCCTACAAGCGGCAACGTGAAGGCCGGGTCAAACTGGAAATACTGCCGCCAGATCAGCGTGGTCAACATTGCCAATAATCCGGGAGCCAGAAAAGTCTTTGTACGCGTGTTCAAGGCGGATGATAATGCGACGGCAACCCCGACCGTCACTTTGGCGGAAATAGTCAGCGTGCTGAAAGTGGTTGATAAGGCTTCGCCGCCGACGCAAGTGTATGATGTATACCTGATCGCTATTGAAAACGTGCCGGGCTGGTGGAGCTCTATTTACAAGATCAAACCGATCATGGACAGCGTTATCAATGACCTGCAGGCCAGGTCACCCGGGCTGGAAGTGCGCGTGCACTGGATCCGCAAGTTGGCGACCGGCAGGGATCCATATTATACGCCTTATATTAATATGAGTACATACTCCAACGAGCTGGCAGCAGCGGGAAAAGTGTACTATTATCCCGGCCTGATGCATAATCCCACCTCCGGCGGTGACAGTTATTATTATCATTCTGACCTTTTCTCCGGCAGGATATGTGTAGACGGTGGTACTCCCGCCGGCGCTTATCCCCTGGCTGACCAGTATAATAACGCGGTGCGCTGCCCGGAAGAGTCTCCCTCGTCTGGCGGGGAACCGAATCTAAGGACATTACTGGAAGACATGAACTCCAATCCAGATAAGTATATGAATGCTATTTTTGTGAACCTGCACGGTGAACTTCTGCCTTTCCCGCCGCTGCGCAATTATTCTGACGCAGCGAAGGATCCAGTCAGTCAAGCTGATTGGCGGCTGGTTGCTCATCCTGATAAACTGCAGTACAACGGTACTGAGAATATTAACCTGCGGGTATATACCTACGTGATGAATCCTGATAGTTATGCCACTACGGTAAAGATACCGGTAAGCACGATTTACTTCCCGGGGCAGATCATAACCGTAGAAGCGCTAGAGGTATTGGATGGCAGTAATACGGTGAGCTATAACTGGCGCGCTGCCAACTCTCCGTCTGATTATGAATTGACTACCTATAATGAAAGCGGCATTGACGGCACGGTAATCAAACTGAAAAATTCACCAGTGCGGCATCCCTGGAAAAATGCTTCGCCCAAGGGTGGATTGCACAATAACGAGAGACTATATGGCCTGGAATACATACCTTGCCCGGTAGAGGCAGCAGCCAACTTCAGCCTGGACCTGACTGATAATTCTCAGAATAATGCCAAGAATACGGCGCGTTGGCGGATCAGGCTAACTAATCCCGGCATGGGAGTTAAAGGCTATTATGAATATGATGCCAGTATTGGCGACGAATGGATGACTGGCACTTCTTTACCTCCGGAAAATATTTCGCGCAATTATTTCTGGGTGGTGTCCACACCGCCGGTAACAGAACAGTACCAGTTTGTCGGCGATCCGCGCCATGTACCTTATAGCGATGTCAAGCTGGCGCACCATTATAACTGGTATTTCCAGCAGATCAGCGGCTCTGGTTACGCCGGCTTTGACCGGTCGGCCAATTACTGGTCTTCCGGCGGCAGCAACCGGCTTATCTTTGATGTACCGCGTATGTTTTCCATCTACCGCCAGGCCCTGCAAAGAACCAATTCCATCTGGACCAGTATTACGGGCTGGAGCAATTATTACATCGGGATAGGCGGCGAACTGGGAGCAGACGCCAGCAACGGCTTTCCGAGCGGCTTGCCGCTAAATGCCAGGATCTGGGTTCCAGGCCTCAATGTACAAAAAGGAGTCGATGAGATCAATGCCAACACTTCTTGTGATTACAAATATACCCGGATCATTGCCAAGGACGGCGGCAGCTGGTATAGCCGCTACTGGATAGGAGAATTGTGTCCAGACAGTGCCTACAGCTCTTGGAAAAACGAAGGCAATCTTAATACCGGATCCACTAATTACTACCGCGAGCATTATGATTCAGCCAATACCACTAACCTGTCCATCAAACCATCCAAGACCACCCAGGAATATGGTTGTTCGTCATTCTTTAACGGCAAACCAAGCGCAAGTAATGGTCCTTTCCGCCATACTTCCAGCACTGAGAACGGGCTGATCCAGAATGAAGAAAAATATGTAGCTAAAGTCTTCAATTTCCCGTTGCCAGCTACGATCGCGGCTGACCGGCCGTTTACCTTGAATTATGGCACTTTCCCCATGGAATGGGCTAATTACGCCGCTGACCGGACCACAATTTCTACGATTACGACTTTTTATGAATGCACTAATAATGCCAGTAATTATGATGCTGCAGCCCAGCTCAAGTTTGAAAACGGGGTAGGCACAGGGTATGCCATACTGAATGGCTTGGCACCACAGATAAACTTCGGTACTGCCCAGATGGGAAAACTGGCGATCGTGAATTCCTTACGGGGCTTCATGAATGTTGGGTTACCCAGCATTGTTAACGGGAGGATACCGCAACTGCTGCGGGTTGATGTGGTGTCGCCTAATCCTAACCTGGAATATACCAATGCCGGGCCAATAACAGTCACCTGGGATCCGCAGTGGACGCGCTGGGATGGCAGCCTATATACTGAATCTTATCCGGCTAATTTCGATGAAACCGAGCCGATCGTCTATAACGTGAAATATTCCGCGGATAATGGCAGTACCTGGAAATTCCTGGATAACACACCGGCGGTAGCCGGAGTGAGAAACCCTGCTAAGGATATCTCCGAGCCACAGGTTTCATGCATCTGGGATGTCACTGGTTTCCTGAAAGGTACTTACCAGATCAGGGTAGAAGCTTTCCGGCAGAACCGCAGCCTGCATTACAGCTATCACCAAACCATCTTCTATCTTAACAGTATTTAAGAGGTTCTATGTTTAGAACAAATAACCACCAAGGAACAACTTTAGTAGAGTTAATGATGGCGGTAACGATCAGCGGCATTTTAATCTTTGTCGCTATGTCTTTTTTCAGCAGGAGCCATGCCGTATTCACCCAAGTAGACGTGAACAATACCATGAAGACTAACGGGCAAAGGGAGTTAGGGCGGCTGGGCCGCGTGATTTCCCTGAACAAAAGGATATTCAGCAGTGGTTCAGCTAATGACCTGGCTTTTCTGGCCCGAATTAATTTCGGTTCAGATCCAGTGCCAAAGGCTTCTTCCAAACTGCCTCAGATAGCTGTTTCCGGAGTCCTGTCACCGCATGAATCAGGCTTTGATCCGCAAATCTTCGGCAACAGCCTGTTCTTTGCCACTTTTGGCCAGCCGGTTGTCGCTCTCAATATTTTAGACAGCAGCAATGCACCGCATAATGTCAGGATAGACACCTATGTATTCCATTATTACTATATAAATCTGGCCCAGGACCAAGTATTCCGGGGCCAGGGAGGGAGAAACAGATTAGTCGGATGGCACAGCCAGCCTTATGCTGATTATGCGCAAATATTAAGGATAACCGATACTGTAGAAAGAGAAAATTTAGTCAGTTATTTATACAATTCAGGATATAGATTTGCCTGGTTGCCTGCGGCAACGCT
>DJVG01000014.1:10421-31767 GCA_002441095.1 Elusimicrobia bacterium UBA6262 | reverse complement strand
AACGGGCGGCTGAAGTCATCCATCGCCTGCGTTCACTGCTGAAGAAGGGTGAGCCTGAAATGAAACCGCTCGATATCAATACTGTTATTAACGATACTGTAGAGCTAATAGCTACTGATGCCACGGTAAGGAATGTTGTTTTAAAAAAAGAATTTGCTCGTGATCTTCCGCTGATCCAGGGAGACCGGATACAGCTGCAACAGGTTCTCCTGAATCTGATCAGTAATAGTTTTGATGTGCTGGATAGCAGTCGCGATGTCCGTGAAATATTGATCCGCACAGCGCGGCAAGATTCTGACAAGATCATCGTAGAAGTGAAGGATTCAGGAGGCGGTCTGCTTGCGGAGAATATACCGAAACTCTTCACCCGGTTTTTTACAAGCAAGCCAGATGGGTTAGGTATGGGATTGTCTATTAGCCGCTCTATCATTGAATCGCATGGCGGACGATTGGATGTTAAAAACAATCCTGATTACGGCGCTACCGCTTATTTCACCATTCCTATTGGCACAAAGGATGCGTAAGTGAATAATCACCAACCGCTTATCTATGTCGTTGATGATAACGTTTCTATTTGCCGGGCCCTGAAATTATTGCTAAAAGCCTACGGGTTTAAAGTTGAAACATTCACCAAGGCGGCAGACTTTCTGGCCTACAAGCATCCCAGGCAGCAGTCCTGCCTGGTCCTGGATATCCGCCTGCCGGATATCAATGGGCTTACCCTCCAGGAGATGATGGCGAAGCGGGGAATTACCATTCCTATTATTTTTATCACCGGGCATGGTAACATCCCGATGAGCGTAAAAACTATGAAAGCAGGAGCTATTGATTTCCTTACCAAGCCGGTTACTAAGAAAAAGTTGCTTAATGCTATTACCCTGGCTATCTCCAAAAGCATTGCGCAACTTAAAGAACAAGCTGAAATAACCAAGATCCAACACCGCATCAAAACCTTGTCCCCGCGGGAACTGGAAGTTTTCCAGCTAGTCGCTAAGGGGATGCTTAGTAAGCAGATCGCCTACAAGCGGGGAACTTCCCTGCAAACGATCAAGATCCATCGCAGCCGGGTCATGCAGAAGATGCATGCTGGAACCGTTACCGAACTCATCCGCTTTGCTCAAATAGCCGGTATATCTTCCTCCAAGAACTAAACACTTCCTAGCCACTTCCCAAAGCTCTCCCCAACAACTCCACCAGTATTTCTAAGATGAGACTAATCTGCTAATTATGATTATACCCAGGTACAATTGACTCTATTCATGATCAGGCCTATACTGCAAGCAAACAGAGGATAGGTAGATGATCAAGGAAAAAACACACATATTTATTATTGATGATGACGAGTCGATATGCCGCTCACTTAAAATATTATTAATGACGTATGGGTTCGAGGTGAACACTTTTCTTTCCGCAGAGGATTATTTCAGCACTGGGCAAAATGTTGCTCCGGATTGTTTGATCCTGGATATTCATTTGCCGGGATTGAATGGCTGGGAAGCGTTAAGGCGGTTTATTAAATCAAACTCCAAATGTCCGGTTATTATGATCTCAGTGGAGGTAACCCCGGGGAATACTAAGCAGGCTTTGCAGGCAGGGGCAATAGGCTATTTACAAAAACCGTTTACTGACCATGCCTTAATCGATCTTATTAATAGTGCATTGAATAGAAAAAAGAAAGATAAGTAGTAAATGATAATGACTATTAAAAAAGGGGGTATTTATGGATATGTGTGGGTATCATGTACGCTGTTTGAATTATGGGAAAAGCTGTTCTGAGTGTGGGCAGCAGCATAAAGACAAAAAGGAAGATTTTCTTAATGATGCATTAAATGTATGGCCCAAGGGCAAAGAAGTAGTTTCCGTTATAATTTAAACGTAGAAAAAAGTCATCAAAAAGCGTTATTAGCCAATTTTCTTTTATTTTCAATACATTTATAATTATGTGAAAAGGAGAATAATTAAAGCCTTAATAAAACACGAATAGAATTCTACCAGCAAAGTTATAAAAACAAGGGAGGGTGATATGCAATTGCAGGAAGATCGCAGAAGAGTAGAAAGACGGGCCGGAGTTCTGCCTAAAGACGAACATGAATTAATACAAACGTATCGGAAGGCGAAAGCCCTTAAATACGCGGATATTAATATTGCCATACAAGAAGGCAATCGCGTGAAACTCTGGCTGACAGAAAAAATGAAATAAAGAAGAATATATAACAGGAGGTTAGTTATGACTAAAATAAAAAAGGAACTGGATGTTTCAGGAGTAGTAGCGCACTCTCCGGTCGAAGCATTAGCCAGCTTGATCATCAAGACCACAGTGCATACCGGAGGAGATGTGGCCGTGGCCACACAAGATTTGCTCAGGGGGGTTTTCCATTCGGCAAAACATATCGGGGTTGATGCGGAGCAGGCAGTCTCTGAGGCTGCCGACAGGGCAGTGAAGATCGGCTATGAGATAGGCGCGGATATCGGGGATAAAGTGAAATATGCGGCGCAAGGGCCAATTGAGGGAATCAAGCTCGAATTGAAGTAACCTGTTCTTAATAATTCATAAAAAGCTGTTGCCGGTAGCGGCAAGTAAATTGCAAGGAGGAACTTATGAACGGGATATTAGGACTACTGATCCTGGTGTTGGATATTGTCGCCATTGTGGATGTTCTAAAAAGTTCCCTGGACACAGGCAATAAAATATTATGGGTCCTGCTGATACTGTTTTTGCCTATTATCGGGATGGTGCTTTATTTTTTAATAGGCAAGAAAAAAATAGTGTCTTCGGCCTAAAGAAATAAAAAAAGAAATGGAGGATATTATGAATAAAAGTATTTCAATTGTACTGCTGGTGGCAGGGGTTGTCTTGTTGTTTTTTGGGTATAATGCCTATCATTCGGCGGCCTCAGACGTTTCCCGTTTTTTCACCGGAGAACCGACAGATAAAGCGCTCTGGTTTCTGGGCGGCGGATTGGCTGCCTGCATTGTCGGTTTAGTAGGTATAGTTAAAAAGTAAGGATAAAAAAAGAAGAGAGATAAATTATGGAAATGAGTATTACAATCCAAAATTCTAAAAACGCAACTATTTGGGCAGATCCCCAGACCGGCTTGATCATAAACTGCAATCATGCAGCAGAAATGCTCTTTAAATCAAGTAAAGAAGAGATCATTGGGCGCCATCATTCAACCATCTATGCTTCCCAGCAGGCTGAATATTATGCTGATATGTTCATGAAGCTGATTAAAAAAGATGGGGCTATTGCTGAAGAAGCAGAAGTAATATCAAGCACCGGAGTGATACGGTTTGTCCAGATGACCTCAGTCTTGACTATTGTGGAAGGCAGGCAAATAATCCAGGAAATATTCCATGATATTGATCATAGCCGGAAGATAGTAGATAAATTACAGGAAAGTGAAGAACGATTCCGCAGTATTTTTGAATTATCAAGTATTGGCATGGCCCTGGTTGAGCCTGACGGGAGTTTCCTGCAGGTAAACCGGTCTTTATGTGAGATCGTGGGGTATTCAGAAAACGAGCTGCTGTTCATGAATTTTGTGGACATTATTAGTAAAGATACTCTCGGCCACGGCGAAGCGTTTAAGGATAAAGTATTTAAAGGAAGTATTCCCGGCACGCCAATCGAAATACGTTGTGTGAATAAAAAAGGATACTATCTTTGGATCGTATTGAATCCGATCATGGTTTGTAATAAGTTAGGCGTACCGGTTTATTATATATTCCAGGTCCAAAATATCAGCGAAAGCAAAAAAGCCGAGGAGGCGCTGCGCTTTTCCGAATCACGGTATCGCCGCCTTTTTGAAACAGCGCAGGACGGCATCTTAATTCTCGATGCCGACACCGGGTATATCGTTGATGTTAATCCATATTTGATCGAGATGCTGGGGTATCCCCGTGATGTGTTTATCGGGAAGAAACTGTGGGAGATCGGGCCGGTCAAAGATACCCAGATAAGTAAAGATGCTTTCCTGGAACTGCAGACTAAAAAATATATCCGGTATGAGAATATGCCCCTGCAAACAAAAAGCGGGAAAATAGTCGATGTGGAATTCGTCAGTAATGTTTACGGTGTCGATGGCCTTAGAGTGATCCAGTGTAATATCCGCAACATCACTGCCCGCCGGAATATAGAAAAAGCTCTTTTCGAAAGCAAAGAACGCTTTAAAGAAATGAGTTTTCATGACTCTCTGACCGGCCTTTATAACCGGACCTATTTTACCGAGACCATGACCCGCCTGGATAGGGATCTCGCCCGCTCAGTCCCCTTGAGCATAATGTCCATAGACATAGACGGACTAAAACTGATCAATGATACCTTTGGGCACCAGGCCGGCGATGCCTTATTAAAAGAGGCGGCTGAATTAATACTAAGGCCTTTTAGGCGGATCGATATCGTCGCCCGGTTAGGCGGTGACGAATTCTGCGTCATCTTGCCGCACACTGATAATCATGCCGCGCTCGAAAAAAAGAAGGAAATAGAAAAAATGGTCAATGCGTATAGTAATGATAACCCGGCTATCCACCTGCATATGTCTATCGGGGTAGCTACCTCCCAGGATGATGGAAACGAAAATATCTATGGCCTTTATCAAAGAGCAGATGAGGAAATGTATAAAATAAAAAATATTCGCACGGCCCGCCCTAAAGATGAAATAGTTGATATCTTATTGACTGCCTTGGCAGAACGGGACTTTATCAGCCAGGGGCATGCTGAACGTCTTTCAAAAATGGCGGAGACGATCGCGGACAATATGCATCTTGACGATAATACGAGGAAAAACCTGGTCCTTTTGGCCAAGGTGCATGACCTGGGAAAGGTAAGTATCCCGGATAAAATACTGTTCAAGCCGGATATCTTGACTGATGAAGAAAGAGAAAAGATGAAGGAGCATGCGCAAAAAGGATATAACCTCGCCAATCGTTCAAAGGCCTTATCTCCGATAGCTGATCTTATTCTCCATCATCATGAATACTGGAATGGCAAGGGATATCCTGGGGGATTACAAGGCGAACAAATACCTCTGGAAGACAGGTTATTCTCGATCCTGGATGCTTATGATGCCCTGACCAATATCAGGCCTTATCGGAAAGGTATAAGCAAACAAGAAGCTTTGACTGAGTTGAAGAATAGGTCAGGAACCCAGTTTGAGCCAAAACTTTTAATTGAATCCATGCGGTATATGTAAAAGGTAATATAGAAGGGGGGTAAGGGTGTTAATAACTATAAGTAGAAGGGAAGGACGTCAAACTAATTCATTAGTTATAACCTGCAGGGGTTTGACAAAAAAATTTAAAAAGGAGATATGGGTATGAAGAAAACACTAATCTTATTGTACATTTTCACCGTGTTATTGCTGCTGCAAAGCCAGGTTCAAGCAGCTCCGGTTATTGAGAAGCCGCTGTACCAGGTTACGGTCGTGCAGAACGCGGCGCAAGCTATTAATTACCGGAACCTGAAGGGGTCGGTTAGTATTGATTTCAAGGGCACTGTGCTCCTGCCTACAGCCAGAGGCCATGCGGTTATTAAGAATAAGGCCGGGGTAATAGGAATCCAAGGGAGATTTAAGAACCTGGCGGCACCAGCCCAGTTCGGCTCTGAGTATATGACCTATGTCTTCTGGGCCATATCCCCGGATGGACGGGCAACTAACCTTGGGGAGCTGATCATAGACGACGGTGAAAGTAAATTGGATGCAAAAACAACTCTCCAGGCTTTGAGTCTGATCGTAACAGCGGAACCTTACTTTGCTGTTTCACAACCAAGCAATGTGGTGATCCTGGAAAATGCGATCAAACCTGATAACACAGAGAAAATAGAATTAATTGATTCTAAATACGAGCTGCTTGCGCGGGGAGAATACACCAAGAATATCTCTGCCACGGATCTAGTGCCGCTAGTCATGGATAAGAAAACGCCATTCTATGTTTATCAAGCCCGGAATGCCGTACAGATCGCCAAAGCCGCGGGTGCCGAAGCTTATGCAACTGATGGTTTCAAAGATGCGCAGAGGCTCCTGGCCTTATCTGAGACAAAAGAAGGCGGTATGAAAGGCCGGTCAATGACAGCGCGTGAAGCTGTGCAAATAGCTGAAGCCAGTCGTTCTCTGGCTGTGAAACTACAAGCTGATGAAGCTCTAATGCAGGAACGCCAAAAAGCGCAGAAGCAGATCAGCAGTGCCAAGAGCCAGGCTTCTATCGCTGCTGCTGGCCAGGTAAAAGCAGAAGATGCTCAGGCCAAAGCCGAACTAGCTAAAGGGCAATCAGATACCGAACGCACCGCGGCTCTTGCTCTGGCGACCAGCGCTGCAGCTTCCTCAACCGTTTCTCAAACAGAAGCGGCTGCGGCTCGGACAGCAGCAGAGGCTTCCAAAATACAGGTGGATGCCGCTAATAGCAGGGCTCAACTGGCAGATAATAGGGCAGAAGAGGCCGATAATAGAGCAACAGCGGCCGAGAGCGACAAAATTGCTTTACGCGCCCAACTTCTGCAACAGTTAAATGCCGTCCTGCAAACGCAGGATACTGCCCGGGGACTCATCGTCAACATGTCTGGCGCCCTTTTCCAAACGGGAAGTTCAGAGCTGCAACCGGTGGTCCGCGAGAAATTGGCAAAAATTGCCGGGATCGTATCGTCACATGCTGGTTTAAAACTGGAAGTCGAAGGATATACTGACAGTATTGGCAGCGATGCCTATAATCAGAAGTTGTCGGAAAACAGGGCCAAGTCAGCGCTGGATTACCTTGTCAGCCAGGGTGTGCCAGCCAATTCCATTGCTTCGCGTGGGTTTGGCAAAACCAATCCTATCGAATCAAATGATACAGCTCAGGGCCGTGAAAGAAACCGCCGGGTGGAGATAGTTTTGAGCGGTGAAGCGATCGAGACATCAGCACGAGCTGATTAAACAAATGTTCCATAAAGGGGACGTGTACAACCGTCCCCTTTACACCCCATTTTTATAGAAAAAAGATGTGCTAAGTCAAGGGGAAGCCAAGTGCATCCGGAAATCCGGAGACACAATACGGGGAATCCGGGGGCATAGTACTAATGAAATAAATGAGTATTATGTCCCCAGATGTCACCAGATGTCAAGAAACTCGAATAGGGATAGGCGTATGAAGAAAGTTTTTAAAGTGTTAGGAATAGGAGCCATTTTATTAGTAGGTATCATAATCCTTAGAAACCTGATCATTAAATCAGTGGTAACTACGGCTGTCTCCCGCATTGTTGGGGCACCGGTACATATAGATTGGCTTTCTTTGAATTATTTAAGCTCAACAATACATATATCCGGATTTAAAATGTATAATCCGAGCGGTTTCCCGGAAGGGATACTATTATCTTGCCCCAAAATAGAAGTCATCTACGATCGTGCTACCTTGTTTCAGCAGCAACGGCACTTTATATTTATGAAGATTGAATTAAAAGAGATGGGGATCACCAAAAACAAAGAGGGAAAGCTCAATGTAGATGCGCTAAAGATAGTGCAGGAAGAAAAATCTGCTCGATCTTCTGCCGTAAGGATCGATCTCCTCGATTTAAATATTGGCCAGGTTGTTTATAAGGACTACAGAGACGGCACAGAACCCAGTGTGCGGGTCTATGAATTTAATAAGCACAAGATCTATAAGAGCATTCCTACCCTGCAACAATTGATTATACTCTCGCTGGTGGAACCGATGAAGGCAGCTACGATTGAAGGCGCCATAATTTACGGAGTTGGTATGTTGACTGGAGTGGCAACTCTGCCGGTTAGTGTTGTAACGACATATATAGGTAAAGATTATGTGCGACAAGTCATAGATGTAAGTCTTAAAAGGGCGTATGAAGTTAGCTTTGAGGTAGTAAAGCGTATGGGCAGGATCACTAAAGAGGATGTGCCCAAGGGAACAATTAAAGCCAAAATTAGCGGAGCGAGGGTAGCGCTTCAACTTAAGGGGCAAACAGATAATAAGACTGAAATAACG
Source organism: Elusimicrobia bacterium UBA6262 (assembly GCA_002441095.1). Taxonomy (GTDB): domain Bacteria; phylum CAYTYR01; class UBA6262; order UBA6262; family UBA6262; genus UBA6262. Next base: position 23,795 of record DJVG01000014.1, on the reverse strand, counting down.
ATTTCCGCGCGTAAATATTTATTTCCCAAGCCTGATATCGCCGGAGGGGTTTTGTACCAGATACTTGATAAACTGCAATAAATTAAATAAGGAGGTCAAATGAAAAACTTAATCCGTGTTTTAGCTATTTTAGGTTTACTTTTCAGCAGTGCCAGTCTGGTCCAGGCCGGGGATGTGGGGATTAATCTTAATGTCAACATCGGGGATCCCCCTGTTTTTATCGCTCCGCCAGCACTCGGTTTTTATGTGGCGGTCGGCATACCGTACGATATGTTCTACGTTAACATGAATTATTATATGTACCATGGCGGCGGGTGGTATAGGAGCTCCGGTTACAATGGCCCCTGGGTCGTAGTCCAATACAAGCGCCTGCCGCGGGGACTGAGACGTCATAAATATGCAAGGATCATCAAAGTCAGGGATGATGAGTACCGGAATTATCAACATGACCGGAATAATTACCGGGGTAAACAATACCGGCCGGAAAAACACGAAATGCAGCAGGGGAATCAAGGTAACCAAGAAAATAAAAAGGATAACCGCGGCGGGAATAGTAATAAAGGACATGGTAAAAAGTAACGGCATATTCCCAGGTATCCAGAAAGGAGAATCAGATGTTGTGGACTATTGCTGTCGTACTGATAATTTTGTGGTTGCTGGGGCTGATCACCGGCTATACGATGGGTTATTTTATTCATATCCTTTTGGTCGTGGCCATCATCGTTGTACTGGTCAAAGTCATCCAGGGAAAGAAGATTTAGTTCCTATTAAACATAAAGAGGAGTAAAGATTATGAAAAAAAGCAATATTGTTATTTATTGTTTAGCATTGCTGATGCTGAGCGCTGTCTTTTCCGGCTGTGCTTCAACCCGCACCCAGGAAAGCACCGGTCAATATGTTGACGATTCAGTCATCACAACCAAGGTAAAAACCCTGATCGCAGCAGATGATTTTCTCAAATCATTCCAGATCAGTGTTGAAACTTTCCAGGGTACTGTCCAGCTGAGCGGTTTCGTTAATTCCGTACAGGCTTCTGATAAAGCCGGCCAAATTGCCAGGAGCATCCAGGGGGTCAAAGCCGTAACGAATAACCTGATCGTAAAATAAGCAGAGGAACTATTACAGGGCTCCGGCAGGTAAGGAACTAAATATAAATGGAGGTAAAAATGAAAAAGAGAAACTTTAAGCTTATTGGGTATATCGTAGGGGCAGTGTTATTTTTAGCTGTTCCTATGCTGGTGTTTGGCGAGAATTTAAGTATCGGAAGCAAGCTTTTTTCTATCGGGCCTGGCGTAACCTATTCCCGGCCGAATGATGCGGATAATGGAAAATGGTTTGGCGGTGTTCAAGCCAGGTTGCATTTGTCACCGAGTTTGGCAATAGAAGGGTCGATCGCTTATAGACTTCATGATTTTGGCTATCACACAACTATCAGAACATATCCTGTCCAGCTGAGCTTGCTGGGGTATATTATGCCTAGTGAGCGTTGGAGCCCATTCTTGATTGGCGGAGCCGGATGGTATTACACACGGGTGCGGGGTCCCGTCGGCTATAGCAATACAGCTTCCCGGTTCGGAGTGCATGCCGGGGGCGGCCTTGAGGTCATGTTGAACGAGTTTGTATCATTAGATGGAAGCTGTCGCTATGTTTGGCTGGAAAGCGTGACATCAAGGGATGCAAACGCGCTGGACAAAACCTTTCGGGACAGCGGCCCTATGTTCACAATGGCCATAAATTTTCTGTTTTAATTTAACAGGGGTCAATTCTGTACTGTGTCCTTTGCGGGCGCAAAAAAAACAATTGATAGTTATGGGCGAGATACAAAGTAATTCAAGTTAAGGGAAGGGGGATTTTATGTTTAAAAAATTATGGTACATGTTAAATGTTTTAGTCTGCGCTGTTTTAATTGTCCAGTTGGCAGGGTGTGGGACCATTATGTATCCTGAACGCAGAGGACAAAGGGGCGGAAGGATCGATATCGGCGTTGCCCTGCTGGATGGCATAGGCTTATTGTTCTTTTTAATTCCGGGTATCATTGCTTACGCTGTGGATTTTTCTAACGGGACGATTTACCTGCCTGGTACAGCTCGTGGGCCGCTGGAGCTACAAGATATGAAACAGGTAAAATTTGACCCTCAGAATTATACTAATGAAACTATCGAAAAGATCATTCAAGAAGAAACAGGGTATGCGCTAAAGCTAAACCAGGATAACCTGGAAATTTACAGATTAAAGTCTATTGATGACATGATGATGTATTTTGCGGATGTTTTGCCGGGAATAATAAATTATCGTGTTGCTTTACACCGGGCATAAAGAAAAGGGGAAGAAATAACGCTTATTGCAAAAGGGAAAAGTTGCCTTTAGGTATGGGAAGTTGGGGAAAACTATGAAATGGGCGAGAAATAAAACTAGGGCAATTTTCACTATACTTCTTGTGGGTGCAATGCTCACTGTTAGTAGCTTGGCTTTTGCTCAAGGAGGCAGTATCTCCGGCTCTGTCAAGGATCTCTCTAACGACAAGGGTATCCCAGGGGTAGCCATTACGGTAAAAGATGAAAGTACTGGTAAATTGGCAGGAAAAGGGACGACCAATGCGCTGGGTAACTATTCAGTGGATATTTCAGTGCCGGGTAAATACATTCTCGCGGCGTCAAAATATGGCTATAGAAATATGACCGCCTTGAATGTGATCGAGCTTTCTAATGTCACCCAGAACCTGAATGTAAATGTCTCTATGGGCAGGCACGCGTGGTTGAAGGAACAGCGCGAGAGTCCGACATTGGCTCTGTCTTGGGATACAGAGTCTGGCAAGAGCTACCTCATCCCAGCACTGGAAATCCCTATTTTCATCCTTCTCCTTAACGGGGCTGACCGGCTCATTTACCCCAACCTTGTGGATGATGGCAAAAAAGTCTACTCCTCAACTTTGAAAACTACCTGGGACCACGTTTATCATGGGCCATGGACAATCGACACGGATGCCTTTGCTATGAACCAGTTTGCCCATCCGTATCAGGGATCCATATACCATGGATTCGCGCGATCAGCCGGCCTCAATTACTGGGAGGCGCTCATTTATGACAATGTGGGCAGTTTTTTTTGGGAAACAGGAGGAGAAACTACGCGCCCGTCTATTAATGACCAGATCGCCAGCGGTACTGGTGGTAGCTTTTTCGGAGAGGCGTTATTCCGAATGGCTAGCCGGGTACTCGAGGGCCATGGCGACAAACCTGGGTTTTGGCGCGAGATGAGTGCGGCGATACTTTCGCCACCCCTAGGCATCAATCGTCTGGTTTTTGGCAACCGGTTCAAGCCTGTATTTCCAAGCAATGATCCAGCTGTCTCCTGGCGCCTGCGGCTCGGCGGAAGTCTAAATTCACACCTGAAAGACAAGGGCTACGATAGTCTTGTCAACCATAACGAAGCGACGGCTGACTATTCTATAGCCTACGGATTGCCTGGGAAGCCTGGCTATAGCTATAATCGTCCTTTTGACTACTTTCATTTTGAATTCTCCACCCTCGCCAAATCCAGTAATCCTTTTGATAACATTATGCTCCGGGGCCTTCTCCTCGGAACCGACTACGAGTCTGGCGACGCTTATCGCGGAATATGGGGTCTCTATGGCGGCTATGACTACATATCCCCGCACGTCTTCCGCGTCTCCAGCACCTCTGCCTCTATCGGCACTACCTATCAATGGTGGCTCTCACGGACAGTAGCGCTCCAGGGCTCGGCTCTCGGGGGAATAGGTTATGCGGCGGCTGGTAATGTCGCAGAAACAGGTGAACGCGACTACCACTTTGGCGTTGCCCCGCAGGGGCTCGTCGCCTTACGCTTCAACTTTAGAGATAAGGTCATGTTCGACTTAACAGAACGTGTCTATTATATATCCGGCACAGGGGGAAATGACCCTGGGGGAAGAGAAGACATCAACCGCCTGAATATGGCATTAACTGTTCGTATTTACGGGCGTCACGCCCTCGGGTTCCAATACATTGCCTCCATCCGTAACGCGTGGTATCCCGACCGGCCTAGCAGTCACCAATCGTTAGGGACTTACAGTCTTGTTTATACATTACTTGGCAACTCAGGGTTCGGAGCAGTTGAGTGGCGCGACGAACCCGAGAAAAATAAACACTGATCTGGCAACGAAAACGAATCTAACAGGAGGGAGTCAAACACATGAAATGCGCAAAGAGAGTATTTGTCCTAACCATTTTCACATTACTGTGTTTTTTTACCAGGGCCTCAGCTTCAGAAACGCCAAGTGATATTATGAAGAACTTTGGTGAAGTTTTGATCTATATGGCGCCATCCGTAGCTTTTGGTATGACCCTGATGGAGGAAGACAATACAGGCATGTGGCAATTCGCTAAATCTGTGGTAGTAACGATGGGCGTTTGCACCGGTTTAAAATACACGGTGATCTCCCGCCGTCCAAACGGAGATCCTCAATCTTTCCCTTCCGGGCACACCGCGATAGTTGTTCAGAGCGCTGAATTTATGCGCCAGCGTTATGGGTGGAAGTATGGCCTTCCTGTCTATGTTATTGCCGCGTATGTGGGATACAGCCGCATTAGGTCCGATGATCATCATATGCGGGATGTTTTAGCGGGAGCGGTAATTGGCTTTGTCGGCACTTATTGGTTTACTACGCCATACGAAGGCTGGAATATCCAGCCAGTGGCTGGTTCTTCATATTTAGGTGTCAATCTGAGCCGTAATTGGTAAACGAGTATCATGTCTTCATACTTCTGAAAATTAAGGAACTCATACTGTGAAATACTTTCATAAAATAATTTTGCTTATCATGTTAATTTCACTTTTTTGTTTCTCCGGGGTTTCAGTAGCTCGAGCAGAAGGGTCATCGAACACGCCGGCTGATGTGATAAAAAACTTTGGTGATGTTCTGATCTATATCGTGCCGGCGGCAGCTTTTGGCCTGACCCTTGGGGCGAAGGATTATGAAGGGACGAAGCAATTCGCTGAGTCTGCAACGCTGGCAATGGGGATCGTGGTCATCTTGAAATACACAGTGCCTTCTACTCGTCCCAACGGGGATCCTCAGTCTTTTCCCTCCGGACACACGGCAATTACTATTCAGGGGGCCGAATTCTTACGCAAACGATATGGGTGGCAATATGGCCTCCCGGCCTATGTTATTGCAGCATATGTGGGATACAGCCGCGTTAGGTCTGATGAGCATTTTATAAGGGATGTATTAGCCGGAGCGGCAATTGGTTTTGCCAGCTCTTTTTTTATTACCACGCCAAATAAAGATTGGAATATACAACCAGTAGCAGGTGATTCATATTTAGGTGTCCGATTGAGCCATTCCTGGTAAAACGAGACAAAGATGAAACTTTTTTGGTTTGACCATAGTCTAAGTTGTGAGAAAGGCAAACCAAAGAGAAGGGGGGAAAGGTGATGAAAAAGTTACTAGCAGTAGTGATCGTCGGTATTTTTATGCTGGGGGCGGGAGTGGTTTTTGCCAAGGAGATGCAAGGTGAGGGTCCAGGGCCGCGAGAACGTAAAATGGAGCGGAAGGATTATAGAATGGAAAAAGGAAAGGAAGATTGGCAAGCTAAGCGGATTGAAAGAATGGACAGGAACCTTAACTTGACAGCAGAGCAGAAAGATAAAGTAGCAGCGATTTTTAAAGAGAATGACGCTAAAACTAAGGCCGCTATGGATAAGGCGAAAAAAGAGATGGATGCCATCCGTGATGCTGGTCATAAAAAAGTAAAAACAGTATTAACTCCGGAACAGGCCAAGAAATTTGATGAAATGAAGGCAGAGATGCAGAAGAAAATGGGCGAAGATAAGGGCAAGGGCAGGATGGGGATGAGAGAAAGACACCGGCACAGAAACTGTCCGATGATGATGGAAGAAAAGCCAGTGATGGAGAAGAAATAAGGAAAAAAACAAGAAAATATATTTAACTAACCCCCAGAGGGAATTCTGGGGGTTTTTTCTTTACAAAAATTAAATTAAAGTGTATTTATAAAGCATGCATAAAAATCTTAAAATATTCCTGAGCTTTCTGAAAATCGGCGCTGGCACAATCGGCGGCGGCTTTGTCATGCTGCCGCTGATCAGGCAAGAGGTAGTTGACCGGAGAAAATGGATCAAGGAAGAGCAATTCATGCATTTTCTGACCATTGCCCAGTCCTCACCCGGAGTAATGGCCGTCAATCTTTCTTTGGTTATCGGTTGGGAAATAAATGGCTTGAGCGGAGCTTTGAGCGGGCTATTGGGAGCAGTCCTGCCTTCCTTTGTTTCTATCCTGTTGATCGCTCTAGTGTTCCTGAAGTATTTTGAAACTGCCTGGCTGAAAGCTTTCTTTAAAGGAGCAGTACCAGCCACCAGCGGGGTGATCGGGGCCGTGGTCTTTGTCCTGGCGCGAAAGAACCTGAAAGGTTTTTATCAATATGCGGCTCTGCTGGCAGCTTCAGCCTTGTTGGTATTCTGGCGGGCAAACCCGGTCCTGGTAATTGTTTTAGGCATGATCGTTGCGCTATGGATCACTTACCGGAGGAAAGTATGATCTTCTGGCAGTTGTTTATAGCTTTTTTCAAGATCGGGATGTTCAGCTTCGGCGGCGGTTATGCTACTATCCCTTTGATCGAGAAGGAGATAATTTCCACGCATCAATGGCTTACTTTACCCCAGTTCTACCAGGTGGTGGCAGTAGCCGGGATGACCCCCGGCCCGGTAGGTATCAATTGCGCCACTTTTGTCGGTTACCGGGTGGCAGGAGTGATAGGCAGTGCAGTAGCAACAATAGCAGTAGTATTACCTTCCGTAATTATCATATCCTTACTATATTATATATTCAAGAAATACCTGTCCAAGGGTGAAGAATCAGTTAAAGTATTCTTCGCGGCGATGTCTCCGGTGGTTCTCTCCTTGGTTCTTAGTGCCGCTATCTCTATTGGCAGGGAAGGGATCAGTGATCTCTGGTCCATACTTATTGCTTTAACTGCTTTTATCCTGGTCACAGCGACAAAGTTGAATATCCTTTACATCCTGGCCGGAGCCGGTCTGGCAGGCATGTTGCTCTATAAATAGAAAAATGGATTGACAGGGAGCGGGGGCAAGGGCTATAAATAGAGCAGTGGCTGTTCATAGTTAATAGTTAGTGGTTAGTAGCAGAAGCAAACAAAAAAATATGAGGGAAAAATGAGCACCAAATTTATGGAGGCAGATATGAGGAAAGTGATCATTGTTTTGGTTAATCTGATTTTAGTATTTATTTTTACCCAATTTGTTTTTGCCCAGGATCCTGTTGAAGCTCCTCTTAATCCTGTTTTCCTTCAGTATCTGGAGGATTTTAGCCAGGGGAAAATCCATACCCAAACCGCAGGTGGCCAGCGCACGGGATATATCCCGCCGACTATTGATCTTTCCCATTTAAAAGGGCAACAAGTCTCCTGGCCGTTTTCAGTCCAGGCTTTTGATGCGAGTTATGACCTGCGGAATGAGAATAAGCTGACGGCAGTAAGAAACCAGGGAGCATATGGTACCTGCTGGGCTCACGCCAGCCTGGCTTCATTAGAATCATGTCTTATGCCAAATGAAACCTGGGATTTTTCGGAAAATAATATGGTGAACAAAGATGGCTTTGATTGGGGTTATGATGACGGCGGCAATCATATTATGTCTACAGCCTATTTAGTCAGGTGGCTCGGACCCGTAAATGAGACAGATGACCCTTATCCTCTCCCTAGTACTACTCCTAGTTCTCCGTCAGGATTAGCTCTTAAAAAACATGTCCAGGAAGTGCTTTTCCTGCCAGCCAGAAGCTCTTATGCCACTGATCCTACAGCCAACGACACTATTAAGCAGGCAGTTATGACCTACGGCGCTGTCTATACTAGCATCTATACTAATGACGGGAGTATTGACAGTTATTATAATTCCACTAATCATGCTTATTATTACAGCGGCAGCGCTGCCAGTGATCACACTGTTGCTATTGTTGGCTGGGATGATAATTACAGCAGTAGTAATTTTGTCACTGCTCCGGCGGGGAATGGTGCCTTCATTGCCAAAAATAGCTGGGGTACAGCCTGGGGAGATGCTGGCTATTTTTATGTTTCCTATTATGACTCGGTGATAGGTGAGAGCAATGCTGTTTTTAATAACGCCGAATCTATTACTAATTATTATAAAATTTATCAATATGACCCGCTTGGTTGGATCAATAGCTACGGGTATGGCAGCACTACCGGCTGGTTTGCCAATATTTTTACCGCTACTGGCAGTGAATCGCTAAAAGCTGTTGGTTTTTATACCGGAGCTTTAAACTCAAGTTATGAAATATATATTTATCAAGACGGTACTTCCACCACAAATCCTACAGACGGGTCGTTAGTGGGGACTAAAACCGGTACTATTGCTGTTACCGGCTATCACACTATTGTCTTGGATTCACCCATAACACTATCCTCTGGACAGAAGTTTTCCATAGTAGTCAAACTCACCACCCCGGGGTATAATTATCCAATTCCGATAGAATATCCTTACTATAATAGTGCCACTGGCGAATGGTGGAGTAGTGCCGCTACCGCCAACACTGGAGAGAGTTTTGTCAGCTCCAACGGCTCAACCTGGTCGGATATCGCCAGTCAGAGTTTTGCCAGCCATATTGATGATTGTAATGTTTGCCTGAAAGCTTATGCCGGGTCAAATGATACTACCGCTCCGGCAGCTATTACGGCAGTAAACGACGGAACTGGTACTGATATTGATACGGTTAATTCGCGGACTACTTTGTCCGCCAACTGGCCAGCGTCTACTGACGCGGAAAGCGGAATTGCCAGATACTGGTATGGTATAGGCACAACTGCGGGTGATACCGATGTAGTGAGCTGGACCGATGTCGGGGTCAGTACGTATGTAACTAAGGCCGGGTTAACCTTAACTGACAAAACAAAATATTATTTTACCTTAAAAGTAGAGAATGGGGCAGGATTATTATCTGCAGTGACTAATTCAGACGGGCAAACTGTGGCCTTAGCCAATAACCTGTCCCAGGTATACAGCTGGCCCAATCCCGGCAACCCTAAGAATGGCCAAGCCATAACCATTAGCGAATTACCATTAGATAAAACCATCACTATAAAGATATATAACCTGGCCGGTGAATTAGTACGGACCTTAAATGATGGGGAAGAAATTGTCGCCGGAATAGCCACCTGGGATGGTAAAAATGAGGGCGGGGAATATGTGGCGAGCGGCGTGTATCTTTATGTAGTAAATAGTGGTGATGAGCAGAAAGTCGGCAAAATCGCCATTGTGAAATAAGGAGGGCAAAGCATGAGTAAGTTTAAAGTTTCCATCTTTGGGCTGCTGTTTATCCTGCTGCTTAGTATCTTCCTGGTTTCCTGTGAGAGTAACAAATCTCCTTTGTATGATCTAGGAGTAGAAACAGAGCTGGTTGACTATACCAGTAAAAACATGGTCAGCTCTCTTTTGCCCAGCCGGCCGGATTTGACCAAGGTAGTACATATTTTCCGCAAATCACCTGTGAGGTCAGAAAAGAGCAGGGGAAATTCCGGGAGTGCGAATACTCCTGATTACAAATTAACTGGCGTAAAATGGGCCAATGGCGGGATATATTATGTCCAACCGCGGGCGGATCTTGATTTGAATAGTGTATTTGCCAATGCTTTCCAAACTTGGAATTATGCCGAACCAAATGCTCCTGTCTTCAGCGATAGCAATACCCCTATACTGCCTGAAGGCGCATTATATGGCTTGAATGTAGACAGGGTCAATACTATCTCCTTCGGTGATTTGTCCGGGTATGGCCGGGATGCCCTGGCAGTTACGCAATATGTTTATTATACAAGTTCTAAAGAAATAATAGAATTTGACCAGGTTTACAGCGCTGCTGAAGCCTGGACTGTATATCCTGTCACCAGTGAGGATTACATTCCTGGTGGCGATATCGGGCCATTTGACCTGCCGGATATAGCTACCCATGAACACGGTCATATATTCGGTTTAAGCGATCTTTATAACAGCCGGGATAAATACCTGACCATGTATGGATACGCTTCTGCCGGAGAAACCCTGAAGCGGACTTTAGGCAATGGAGACATCCTGGGTATCCAAAAAATATATTGAAAATAACAGGCTAGCGGAATGGGCATGAATTATCGTACAATCAAAGCAACCCAGGAAGTCCGGGTTGCTTTAATTGTTTTTAGGACTACAGCTACGCTAACATTAACCAATGCATCCCAAAACACAAACAAGCTTCCAGCAGCTGGAAATAAGGCAATAATATGGAACTAAAACAATTAGGATTTAATGATTGGTTTGCAGAAAAAGCCAGTCTTTATGCACTACCAGGATTCCAACTGGCCAGGATAGCGGCAGTAGATAAGGATAGTTATGTAGTTATAGGCGAAAAGAATGAAGTATTCGCGGAAATAGAAGGCAAGCTCAGGTTCCAGGCCAGAACAAGTATGGCCCTGCCTACTGTAGGGGACTGGGTCTATGTTAAGTATTATAATAATGATACTTTAGCCATAATCCATGAAATATTGCCCAGGAGATCGCTGTTAAAAAGAAAAACTGCTGGTAAAAAGATAGATTACCAGTTATTATCTGCCAATATTGACACTGCTTTTATTATGCAATCCCTGGATGCTAATTTCAACCTGAGAAGACTGGAGCGGTATTTAGTAGCAGTAAAAGAAGGTGGTATTGAGCCAGTTGTCCTTTTAAGTAAAGCTGACCTTATGACAGGAAAAGAGATAGAAGAACGGATCGCCGCGATCCAGCAGGTGTATAGTGATCTAAAAATAGTAGCCTTCAGCAACAAAACAGGGCTTGGACTGAAAGATATCCAGCGAAATATCCAGCCTGGCCAGACCTATGCCTTATTAGGTTCTTCAGGAGTCGGGAAAACCACCCTGCTGAACAACCTAATAGGAAAAGATATCTATAAAACCGCAGCAGTGAGAGTCAAGGATGCACATGGAAGGCATACCACCAATAGAAGGCAGCTGACGATACTTGATTCCGGGGGATTACTGATAGATACTCCCGGCATGAGGGAATTTGGGAATATTTCCATTGCTACAGGATTAACCGAAGCTTTTAGTGAAATAGCTTCCCTGGCCCAAGGGTGCAAATTTAAAGATTGCACCCATACTAATGAGCCAGGATGCGCGATCCTGGAAGCCCTGAACAAGGGCCAATTACCAGCAGAGCGCCTGAATAGTTACCAGAAACTTCAAAAGGAAGCAAAATATAATGAAATGTCCTATGTAGAAAAAAGGAAAAAGGACAAAACTTTCGGCAAATATGTAAAAAAGACCCTCAAAGAGATCAAAAAGTATAAATAAATTGCCATTTCCACTAATGCTTTTCATGGAGGATGGATTGAAAAGAAGAGCAAATCTGAACATAGCAGTCTTAGTAATTATTTACCTATTGTTATGGTCAGTAAATGCCTGGGCGTGGGAAAGCGCCGAACTTTCAGACAAAGTTGCCTTTCTTAAAAGCGGGGAAATTTGGATTGCCGACCAAAAGGGGACGGCAATTAAGCAGCTCACTGAAACCGACGGGAAAGTTGAGGACTTTCTATTCGCGCACAATCTTCAATACCTGGCTTATGCCAAAATTATCAAATATGTCGATGAACCAGGCTTGTGGGATGAAGGGGAAGCAATACCGCAACGATCCTTATGTTCAATCGTTATCATGGACCTGGGTGCTGATAAAATATTAAAAGAAATAATGCCTCCGGAAGACAATTGGCTGTATTTTGTGAAATGGATACCTGGTAATAAGTTATTATATTACGGAGCTTCAGGCTTTGATGTTTGGGGCTTCTTTGAGTATGCTGTTGATAGCGGGAGCGAAAATGAACTAGACTATCACCAGGGCAGTATATTATTAGAAGCTGATTTTTATGGTAACGGTTCTCTTAAGGCCTATGTAGATGATTCGGGCCTGGGAGAGACCTACAGGCAGGACCTCCATTTAGTTGACCTGCAAAAGAACAATGACAGGATCCTGGTCTCTAAAAGAAGTGTCATGGACCCCAAAATATCTATGGATAAAAAAAGCATTGCCTTTGTGGGAGTGGAGTACAAAGAAAAAGAAGAGACTGATGTTTTATGGGTCTGCAATATCCGTGACAAATCCCTGAAAAAGCTGTATGAGGGGCCGGTAAGGGCCAAGATTGGCGGAGCCAGCGAACTATCCTGGTCCTTTGACGGGCAATATATCGGGATGTTTTTTACCCCAGAGGCCTTGGTGATAGAAGTCCAAAATCCAGGGGATATCCATAAGATTCAAGGGGCTGATTTCAACTGGCTTGCAAACAGGAAAATATTATTTAGCCAGGGAAATGACGCCTATTTGTATGATTTAACTACTAACCAGAAAGCATTATTCATCCAAGATACTGCCAAAGCTGTATTTTTAAGGCTGCAAAACTAGTAAAACAAGGACTATCATGAAACCCACCGAAATATTGAGAAAAGAACACGAAGACATCAAAATTATGCTGAATATTTTTGAGAGACTTGTTTTTAAGCTTGAGGCTTCAGAAGGAGCCAGTCTTGAGCATGTCGAGCTGGCGCTGAACTATTTGGAACTCTATGTCGGTAAATGCCATTTTGGAAAAGAAGAGGAGTTATTCTTCCCCGCTTTGGAAAAGATCGGCATCCCTAAGGACGGCGGCCCGCTGGGGGCCATGATCCAGGACCATGATTCCTGCCGCAGTAATATGAAAGAGATGAGAATGTGGTTTGAGAAGTATAAAGCCGGCGATCATACCGTGGCTAATAATATTGTCAAACCCGGGCATAAATACGTGATCACGCTGAAAACCCATTTTGATACCGAAGCCAATATCCTATTCCCGATGGCTGATAAGGGACTGCCAGCAGGCAAGCAGGATGAGTTGGTAATAAAATTCGGACAATACGAGATAACTAAGATCGGTGCCGGCACACACGAAACATTACATCAGTCACTAGCACAACTGAAAAGCATTTATCTGGTGTAAATTGGGAACCATATTCCACCTCTCCACCTCCGAGGTGGTACGAAGGTTGGAACTTTTAATTACCTGAAGGGTCTTATAAACAGGAAGGCAATATTCTTGTTAGGAGGGTTTATGAGACGTTTGTTAGCGGTACCAGTACTGATTTTAACCTGCTTCATCGCAATTGCCAATGCTTCCCCCGCCAGGATCACATCCGCTCCGGGACAGATCCATCATTCTGCAAAGCCGATCGTCCAAGTCGCTCTTCTTTTAGATACCAGTAATAGCATGGATGGCTTGATCGACCAGGCCAAGAGCCAGCTCTGGAGAATTGTCAATGAATTGTCTTCAGC
>DJVG01000014.1:0-10394 GCA_002441095.1 Elusimicrobia bacterium UBA6262 | reverse complement strand
GGCAGTGAATATTGCGGGACAGTTATCCGCGATTCGGTCACCGGACTGGATTGGTCCCGTCATGCCGATGTCTATAAGGTCATTTTTATTGCCGGTAACGAACCTTTTACCCAGGGCAGAGTGCCTTTCCGTGAATCAGTGGCTATGGCCGCTGCCAAAGGTATCATCGTCAATACTATTTTTTGTGGACCTTACCAGGAAGGTATTAATACCCAATGGTTGGCCGGCGCCCAGTCAGGACACGGCGACTATTTTAATATAGACCATGGAGTGAGAGTTGTTTCCATTGCCGCGCCCCAGGACGACGAGATACTGCGCCTGAATAATGAGCTCAACCAAACCTATATAGCTTATGGTGAGAAGGGGAAAGTAGCCAAGGTTGCCCAGGAACAACAGGACAGCAACCAGGTGTCTTATAGCAAGGCTAATCTTTCCGACCGTGCCGCCTTCAAAGCCAGCAAACAATATAGCAATACCGCTTCCTCCTGGGATGTGGTGAGCGCGGTAGCCAGCGGCAGCGTTAAGGCCGAAGAACTAAAAAAGGAAGACCTGCCCAAAGAAATGCAAAGCATGTCGCCCAAGGAAAGGGAAAAATACATCAATGCTAATATCCAGAAACGCAAGGATATACAAGACAGGATCACCAAGCTGAGCAATGAGCGGCGCCAGTATGTAGCGTTGAAAGAAAAAGAAGCTGCCAAAGCCGGAACAACGCAGACCCTGGATACAGCGATCATCAAGTCCATCCACAGCCAGGCCGCGCCAAAAGGGTACGAATTTAAGCAGTAGAATAACCATATAAAACTTTGATACACTAAAGCAACCTCATAAAATAGAGGTTGCTTTAGGTATTTTTAAGGGGAATTAGTATATATCTGTTGACAAAAGGCACACAATATGATATATTGATTATAAGATGAAAATATTCGAGTGGAACGAGACGAAGAATAAGAAGCTTAAGCAAGAACGTGGTATTTCATTTGAGGAAATCGTATTTTACATAGAAAAAGGAAGCGTTGTTGATATAGTAGCGCATCCTAATCGTAAAAGATATCCGGGCCAGAAGATCTTTATCATTGATATTGATGACTACATATATTTGGTGCCGTTTGTGGAAAATGAAGAAGTAGTATTCTTGAAAACGATCATCCCCAGCCGAAAAGCAACTAAAGAATATTTAAAGAGGTGAAAATATGAATAAAATGGCAATAGAAGAGAAAGAATTATTAAAGGATTTTGAGCAAGGCAGGCTAAAGCCGGTAAAGAACGGTAAAGCTGAAAAGCGCCGCTATCAGCGCTATGCCAGTAATACCCTATTGAAAAATAAAAGGATAAATATACGTTTATCTGAAAGGGATTTAATACATATCCAAAGGAAGGCTGTTGAGCAGGGAATGCCTTATCAAACCCTTATAGCTAGCATTATTCATAGATATATATCAAAATAGCGGAGAATATATTCCACTTCCGAAGTGGAACAAAGGTTTGAAACGAGTAGTGAAATCAACTTTTCACCTTCGCGGTGGAAAATAGGTGTAGGGAACCAAGTCTCAACCTACATGCGCGACCCTTGGGGAGTCCGCCAGAGCTTGTTGGCGGAGTTGACAGTAGCGGTTCGACTGAAAGTCGCCCGCCAGCGCTTTTTGGAGGGAAAATGGTGAAATCGTTTGACAATAAAGGGGATAGTGGAGTATAAGGAAAAATGTCAATGATTAACCGGTTGGACACCTACGCGGTGTCTGAAATCGGTCTAAGACAAAAGAAATTGGAAATGGGGGAATAAAATACAAAGCAATCCAAGAAATAGTGGGTTGCTTTTTGTCATTATAGAAAGGCGTTCTATAGTAATTAGCTTATAAAGGGGGGTATAAATGATCAAAGGAACAGTTCGATTCGGGTTGTTAATAATGTTATTGCTACAAAGTACATTATCTTGGGCCACATTTTCTGAATCTTTTGCTAATAATGTTAAATATGCGTTACTACCCAGGCTATTGAGCCCAGGATTTTTATTGATTATAATTTTATTGGTCGTTGTTGCTGTTGTTATAAGGATGAGAAAAAAGAAAGAATAGTGATCATTTCACATTTCAAGGAATAACCCAGTTGCTTTTTTTATTTGAGCTTTTTATAAGGTGAGCTAAATATGAAAAACGAAATAATCTATTTTAGGGAACCGTTTAAATACAGGATGAATTTGCTTAAAAAGCGAAAACAGGATTTTGGATATAAATTCTTTGTTATCCCAATTCTTATACCAATGGCACTATTTTTTATTGGTGGTTTCGTAGGGACTCTTGTTATTCGATATTTAGGACACAAAATATCACAAATATTTAATATTTCACTTATAATGGGTGCTGTTGGTGGCGTTTTAGGCGGTATAAGTGGGATATTTAGTACATTTATATCTCAAACAGTTAGCTCTCGCATATGGTTCTATGAAGATACTCTAAGGGTATATTACGAATTCAAATCTGCCATTTTCCCTTATGTGGAAATAAAAGCATTTCATTTTATTCAAGGTTCGGAAGCTGATTTTGTTGGTACTGCTTTATCGGTTTTATTCCAAAATGGCACCCATTTTACTATTGGTATTCCTGATAATATAGAAAAAAACAAAGTTAGATCATTTCTTGAAAGTAAAGGTATTAGATATTGTGAGGATATAAAAAATATAGCAGAATGGCCGATGAAGGTTTAATCGACTTTCCACCTTCGAGGTGGAACAAGGGGTTAAATATAGGGGGAAGGCAGGAAGTTCGGGTTGCTTTTTGTGTTTAAGGAGGGAAAGAACAATGAAAAAATGCCCTAAGTGTGGAATAATACATGAGAATTCGGTTTTATTATGTGATTGTGGGTATGATTTAAATCGATTAACAACTGAGGAAAAGAAACAACAAAATATAGATTCTGAAATAGGAGAGGAAACAAGGAAGGAGAAATACATGGATAATCAAGTAAAATGTCAGCAATGTGGTTCAGTTATGGATAAAACTACCATAACTGACAATAATTTACTATTACAGGTTCTAGGGGTTATCCTTTTTATTGTAGGTATTGCTTTGCTTTTTGCTTTTCCTATAGGAACCGTTATTGGAATATTCTTGATGATTGGAGCAGCAAGGCTAGGTTATAAGAGAACGAAAGTACAAAAATGCTCAAACTGCGGGTATTATTTTAAAATCGCATCTTAATTTTAAGGTGTAGATGTCTAATTAGCTGTTTTGGAACCAACCTCAACCTACGCGGTTGAGGTAAGCGGTGAAAGTAGGGGAAAGCAGGAAGTCCGGGTTGCTTTTTGTTGTTTGAGGGGGAAGTTCTATATCTAATTATCTAACAACGTCCCCTATATCCACATTTTTGTTGAATCTTTCCGATACATACTTGCGACGACATCCCTATATCCTAATAGCTCTAAACGGCAATAGAATTGGTAATTTTTCTTTATCATTGAATCAAGATGGCGTAAAAATGATTTTTTTGGATCTGGCATAACCTTATTCTTATCGATTGTAGGTTTAATGCTTTTCATCAACCAACGCGAACAATTTTTTAAATTATGCGAAAAAGCGCAAAGAAAAAAACGGCGAACATTGTGATTCTTTATTTCCTTGATAGCGAAGTAAATTTTATCAAGCTCTGCAATTGATTGCTCATCGAACCAATAGTCAATGCGGGGATGGTGTTTATATGAAGTTGAAGGGGCACAGTTATAGTAATCTAAAAAAATTGACCTGTGGTTTGTAAGTGTATTTGGATTAATGGGGGTGGTCTTGGTTTGAGTAATTAGTTTAGCTATAGGATTTATATCAAAGCCGATACTTCTATGCCCCAAAAGCTTTGCTTCAACAAGTGTAGTACCACATCCGCCAAATGGATCAAGAACAACTTGAGTGCGGTTTGGTGCGTATTCTCGAATAAGTTTCGAAACGATTTGTGGAATAAACTTTGCAGGATATCGATGATAATCATGCGTGAAAGCCATGGTTTGCGAGCGAAGAGCACTACGGAAAGACCATTCTTCACGTGGAAACAGGTGCAAGAAATCCTTCGTGATTGTTCTTGACAATAATTCCATAATTTAATTATAACACTTTAGTAAAGGGAAGTGCAATAAAATTATTTTCTTTTTGTGAAATAAAGAAATAATGGGGACGTTTCAGGTTTAATTGGAAATGAGTAGGTGTTCCTATAATTACCAATAATTAGGGAGCGTGAGATTTCTTGATTAAAATATAATAATACTTGACAAGCAAGACTCCATATAGTATATTTATATTGCGTCTGGGAGGAGTCGCATAGCGTCTCTTTTTAGGGCTTCTAGCCTTTAACCCAGTCGCTTTTTTTTGTTTGGAAGGGATAATTATGTATCTTTGTTACCTAGATGAATCTGGTACACCGGAGACCGGCAATACATCTCATTATGTTTTAGCTGGAATTTCTATCCCAGTAGAAAGATGGAAGACATGTGACGAAAAAATAGAAAATATTAAAGCGAGGTATAGCCTCGCTGGGGAAGAAATACATGTGGCTTGGATATTAAGAAGCTATCCGGAACAAAATAAAATAGCAAAATTTGAAACATTGAGCACCGCGGATAGAATACAGCAAGTGACCTCTTTTCGTAATGCCGAATTACTTCGTCTTCAAAGAGCGCGTAACCCAAAATTATATCAACAAACAAAGAAAAATTATCGTAAAACAGTAAAATATATTCATTTAACACAAAAGGAAAGGCAGAAGCTAATTTATGATATAGCTTCTGAAGTATCAACCTGGAGGTTTGCTCGCCTTTTTGCTGAATGTGTTAATAAAGTATGTTTCGATCCTATTAGACAAAAAGCAACGGTTGACGTCCAATCCTTTGAGCAGGTTGTTTCACGCTTCGAACATTTTATCCAAGTTACAAATCTAGGAATTACTCATAAACATTGTGGTATGCTAATTCATGATAACAATGAAACTGTAGCAAAGAAGCACACAGTACTAATGAAAAAGTTTCATAGAGAAGGAACATTATGGACTAAGCTTAACTGTATTATCGAAACCCCACTTTTTGTAAACAGTGAACTAACAGCAATGGTGCAGATAGCAGATTTGTGTAGTTACTCTTTACGGAGATATCTAGAAAATAGTGAAGAAGAATTATTTGATTTAATTTTCCAGCGAGCAGATAGAAAAGGAGATAGTGTTTCTAACGTTGTAGGGATTAGACATTATACTAAACGACCTTGTACTTGTAAAATATGTAA
Source organism: Elusimicrobia bacterium UBA6262 (assembly GCA_002441095.1). Lineage (GTDB taxonomy): Bacteria > CAYTYR01 > UBA6262 > UBA6262 > UBA6262 > UBA6262. The sequence continues at coordinate 5,139 of DJVG01000014.1, read as the reverse complement.
CGCTCATAAAAAGTCGGAGGCAGCAAAGTTAGAAAATATAGGGGATAATTCTCTTTAAATATCACTTGACAAGTGGTCCTCTTTGTTGTACACTTATTTTGTAAGATAATTACATAGAAGTTGGTAAGACAAGGATGTCTTCCGGCAAAGTTGCTGGAAGGCTTTTTTTATGGACGTAGGTGTCCTGATAATCCGGGAGGATTTAGGGAATCTACGTTTTTTTGTTATATGTCGGGGTAGATTACGCGGATTGGTAAGGCGGATGACGCGGATTCAAGACAAAGCTATCGCAGTGCAGATAAGAAAGACAGTTTGTGCTGATAAGCACAAAAGGCTAAATATGTGGTATAATATAATTAACCGGAAAACACCTTCCAGGGGTCCCCTGGGAACCCCCTGCTGATTTGCTTTAAGGCAAATAAAAGCCGCGGGGGCAGGACGTACGGACACCTCGAAGGTGTCTAAAAGCGAAAACAAAGGAAAAGACAATGGAAGATGGGAAATTAAGGATAGCAATAGCCCAAGTTAATAGTACGGTTGGGGATCTTCAGGGCAATGCCAAGAAGATTAGCCAGACCATACTGAAGGCCAAGGAATTTGGCGCAGATATGGTCGTATTTCCTGAATTAGTGCTGACTGGATATCCGCCTGAGGATTTGCTGCTGAAACCGCAGTTTGTCCAGGACAACCTGGCTGCTTTGAAGGAATTAGCCAAGGGTGTGGACAATATCCTGGCTATCGTGGGCTTTGTGGACCAAAAGGGCCGCAACCTCTATAATGCCGCAGCTATTATCTATAATGGGGTGGTCAAAGGCGTAGCGCATAAGATGATCTTGCCCAATTTCGGGCCTTTTGATGAGAAGAGATACTTTGCCTCTGGTGAGCAGTCAGTTGTGTACCAATATGGCAAGATACTCTTCGGCTTGAATATTTGTGAAGATATCTGGCATGCTACCGGGCCGACCCACAAGCAGGCCAAGGCCGGAGCCAAGCTGATACTGAATATTAATGCTTCACCATATTATACAGGCAAGATCAAGGTGAGAGAGAAGATAGTGAAATGCCAGGCTAAAGAGAATAATGTGCATGTGGTATACGCCAACCTGGTAGGCGGGCAGGATGAGCTGGTCTTTGACGGCCAGAGTATTGTGGTAGATCCGAAAGGCCGGCTGGTGACCTTGGCAAAGGCTTTTAAAGAGGACCTGCTGGTCACTGACCTGGAAATTCCCGAGTCCAAGGGCAAGAAAGTGAATGCAGTCCTGATTGATAAGGAAATATCAGAGAAAGAAAGACTGCCTTTGCCTAAGAGCCATGTGAAAATGCTGGAGCCGGTAGAGGAAGTGTACCAGGCGCTGCTATTGGGATTGAAAGATTATGTGAATAAGAATGGATTTAAGAAAGTGGTGCTGGGATTGAGCGGCGGTGTGGATTCAGCGCTGGTAGCGACCCTGGCGACCGATGCCCTGGGCAAGGATAACGTGGTAGGAGTATTCATGCCGTCACGGTATTCATCCAAGGCGAGTGAAATAGATGCCAAGCAATTGGCTTACAAGCTGGGCATCAAGCTAATGACGATATCCATTGAGCAGTTATATAATATTTATTTAGTGATATTGGACCCGGTGTTCGCGGCCGAAGCTAAGAACATCGCGGAAGAAAATTTGCAAGCGCGCATCAGGGGTACGATCCTGATGGCTCTTTCTAACAAATTTGGCTGGTTGGTGTTAGCGACTGGTAATAAATCAGAGATGAGTACCGGTTATGCCACCCTGTATGGGGATATGGTCGGAGGTTTCGCGGTGATCAAAGATGTCCCGAAAACCCTGGTCTATAAATTAGCCAAGTACCGGAACCGCAAGGGCTTTGTGATACCAGTGAATGTGCTGAAAAAAGCGCCTACGGCTGAACTGAGACCGCACCAGAAAGATACTGATACTTTACCTGAGTACAAGGTGCTTGACCCGATCCTGAAGGAATATATTGAGGAAGACAAGAGCGTGAACCAGATAGTCAAGAAGGGGTTCAAGCAGGAGTTAGTGGATAGAGTGGTCGGGATGGTGGACAAGAGCGAGTACAAGCGGCGGCAGTCAGCGCCGGGAGTGCGGATCACGCCGAAGTCTTTTGGTAAAGACAGGAGAATGCCGATAACGAGCAAGTATAAAGGATAAATACTGCTAAATGCTGGATGCTAGATGCTAGATGCTGAAGGCTAGGAGCTAGAGCAAAGGAGGGGCAGATGAAGTTTGAGAAGATAGTTAAAAAGTTGACCCCTAAATTAAGGGGAATAGCATATAGATTGAATGGCAAGTATACTGTACTGGACCATGATGACCTGTACCAGGAGGCCTTAGCGCATATGTGGGAAGAGTTCTGCGCCGGCAAGCTGGAAGGCAAGACTGACAGCTATGTCCTGCAAGGGGCATATTATCACCTCAAGAACCACTTGCGCGGATTGGATGATAATACCTTTTTTGCCCGGCTGGATGAGCCAGTGAGCGAAGATGGTGATACTCTTGGTGAGCTGATGCCGGTTGAGGATGACGGCGGATATGAAGCTGCTGAGACCAGGGAATTGCTGGAGCGCTGCGGCTTGACTGCCCAGGAGCAGGAAGTGTTGCATTTGTATGCTGATGGGCTTACAGTGCGGGAGGTTGGGGAGCAGATCGGTGTGTCGCATGTGACGGTGCTAAAGACGATGGAAAAGATAAGAGAGAAAGTGAAACAATTAAATAAAATATAGGCTCGCTGTCACGCTGCGATAGAACCAGGAAACTTTCATCTTTTGTTCGCTCCGGTGTCGATTTCCATGTCCGCCCTTGGCGAACCTGCGCCAAAGATCTTTTGACAACTCGGTGCCTCGCAACTCGCCCACAGGGCTCAAACAAGCTCGGCATCCAGCAACCGTAGTGTAGTGCTTCTATCATTTCTTGACATCTGAAGGTTTGGCTTTGAGCTGAATACCAGGAGCGACGACACCGGCGTATCTGAAGATACGTCCAGGAGAAGCGACACCGTAGTCAGCCAAAGACAACCTTCCCGGAGGGCGGTGCTCTTTTTCCCTGCTTACGGCGTTGCTCATCGCTGATGTGCTTGGCTCAAGCACACTGCGCTCTTCGCGCCTTGAATCAGGAAAAAATAGCTACCGCAGAAGTAAAGAAATGATAGAAGTACTACACTGAGATACCCTCGTTGTCTGCAAGCGTGCTTTAGCTGAAATCGACAAGCTCGCTCAAAAAGATGAATAGTTCTCTAACTTATGTGAAGGCCGTGCTTGTCTTAAATAATGACTAAGGTTACCAAAATCACTGCAGATTTACTTGTATATAAGTAAGGCAATAGAATATGGCTCCGATGAAGGGGCAAAAAGACAAAGGCGTTCTGAGTAAGTGTCAGAACGCTATTATTATTTAAAGACGCAGATGTCTTGTTAGTATCCGTGAAGGATAAGAATAAGGCGCCTGCGTTTTTTGTTTTATAGAGCGCCTAAAGAGGAGGGAACACTATGAAAAAGCTGGAATGTGTGATCAGACCGGAAAAGTTGAAGGAGTTAGCTGAAGAGTTGAGAGGGATCGGGGTTAGTGGCTTGACTGTGACTGAAGTCAAGGGCTTTGGCCAGCAGACTACCCGGCCGGAAAACTACCTCTTCCTGCCAAAAACCAAGATAGAGATATACCTGGAAGACGAAAAAGTGGAAGAAGTATTTGAGACTATTACCCGGGTTTGCAAGACCGGTCAAATGGGAGACGGCAAAGCCGTGATCCTGCCGGTGGAAGATGCGCTGCGGATCAGGACCGGGGAGAGAAAGATCAAGGCAATTGTATAAAACAGTTGATAGTTTCAGCCAGAGGCTGATCCGCCTTTGGCGGAGATTGTTGATAGTTGATAGAAAATACTGAAACAAATTTGGAGGAGACGAAGATGAATAAAATAACATTGAGCAAGGTAATATTTCTAGTGACGTTTGTAGCGGTATTCGGGCTTTACCTGGTAAGCCTGGCAATGGCCACACCGAGTACGCAGATCTGGAATCCTTCTACTGATATACAGCCGACAGGCAAGTTCCATCTGGGCATTGATAACTATTATTCAGTGAAGGATAATATGGATCATCCCTATGCTTCACCTACGTATGTGGGGTTGACCTATGGGTTCCTGGATTATTTTGAAGCAGGTATTGATCTGGCTTATCCTTCCCAGTATCCGGCGTATTTTAATTTCAAGGCCGGATTGCCGGAAAAAGATATGATGCCATCGGCTGCAGTAGGCATACTGAGCCTGGGGACCAAGAGTGATGTCACTAACTACAATATCTTTTATGGCGCAGTGGCTAAGACTTTTGGTCCGGTTGGCAGGATCACGGTTGGCGGATACTCTGGCAATGACAAGCTGTTGCTGGATGAGAATGGCGAAAAAGCCAATACCGGCGTGATCCTGACCTGGGATAAGGCTCTCACGGATAAGATCTGGGCGTCTGTGGATTACGCGTCTGGTGACAGCTTCTACGGTTCCTTGAGCTTTGGCGCTTCTTATAGTTTCGCGCCGAATGTCAGCGTGATCCTTGGCTATGTGATCTACAATAATGATCAGGTAAATGCGAATGACCAGATGACGACACAGTTAGATATTAACTTCTAAGGAGGATCAAGCGTATGGATACAAAAGTAGTTTTAGATACATTGTGGGTTTTAATTTCCGCGATGCTGGTTTTTTTCATGAACCTTGGTTTTGCCATGGTGGAAAGCGGTTTTGCCAGGGTTAAAAATGCCGTTAATATCCTGTCTAAGAACTTCATCGTATTCTCGGTGTCTTCGCTGGGATTTCTGTTCCTGGGATGGGGATTGATGTTTGGCGACGGCAATGGTTTTATTGGCTGGAATGGATTATTCTTTTTAGGCGGAGCTGATAATTCCCCGGCTGTCGGGGAGGCGTATCAGGGAGTCTATTCGGCTATTTCCTGGACCGGAGTGCCTTTGTTAGCCAAGTTCTTTTTCCAGCTGGTTTTTGCGGGGACAGCGGCTACTATTGTTTCAGGCGCTGTAGCTGAAAGGATAAAATATAAATCGTTCATTCTTTTCTCTTTTGTCATGACCCTGCTTATTTATCCGGTGGTCGGACACTGGATCTGGGGCGGCGGCTGGC
>DJVG01000017.1 GCA_002441095.1 Elusimicrobia bacterium UBA6262 | reverse complement strand
CGGTGCCGGTATTCTACCGGCTGGAACAAACCAGGCATTGTTGCGCTCGCCCGGACCGCCGGGGCTACCTGCCCTTCTTTAAGGATGATCTTTTCCCCGTTACGGATATCCACCGCTACGCAGGCAAATGGTATTTTTAGTTCATCAAACCGTTTATTGCCAATATACTTAGTGACATACTCTTCTATTCTTTTAGTGGAATACAAGCCCACCGGGGAGATCTTAAAGCTTACCAGTTTATTCCAGGTCATATTCTGGGCCATATTCACAATAGTATCGACAGGCACCTCTGCGGCATACAATGAGCCGATCAATGCCCCGACACTGGTCCCAACAATTATATCAACCGGCAAATGTTCTTCAGTAAAAACCTGGAGAACCCCGGCATGAGCCAAACCCCTGGCTCCGCCGCCACCCAGAACTAAGGCCACTTTAGGTTTTTCTGCCGCTGGTAATGATACATATTTTTGCCATAAAAAATCGATCAGCAATTCTTCTTCATCCATACTGCCGGCTGACACCGTCACCGTATGAAACAAAAGGAGAAATCCCAGGAAAATATAAATTATAGGTTTTTTACTTGTGTGTGGGACCATTTATTTTATTACCAGGTCCAATCCCGTAGCTATTTTTAATTCCTGCTCGCCTAAGGTATACTCATAAGAATTATCCAAAGCTTGCATCCTGGCGTCAAAAGCTTTCTTTTGTATCGCCAGTAATTCGGTGCAGGATATCTGGTTATCTCTATAATAACCAAGTGCCGATTCCAGGACTTTTTGCGCCTGGTCCCTGTTTTTGGACATTTCTTCCAGGTTTTTCCCGGCACGAATAAAACGGCGATAGCTTTCTTCGATGCTCATTTTTAATTCATCGCTGGCCCGCACTTTTAACAAATTAGTGGATTTCAACTCACTGCGCATCTGCCTGACCCTCGCCCAGCTCAGCCAGCCGTTAAACAACGGATAATGCAGTGCCAGCGTGGCGGTCCAGTTCCGGCCGGCCAGCTCAGAGTTCAACCCGCTGCGTTCATAATCAGCTCCCAGCACGATGGTCGGGTAACGTTCACTGAAAGCCTGGCTGATCTTGTGATTTATCTTTTTTTCTTCTAAAGACAGCCCTTGCAGGACCGGGGACCGGTCGATGGCCTGGGCAATATAGGTATTACATCCCGGGCAGTCTTCTCCGGACAGTACCGTTTTTAAATCACCGACCAGTTTTACCTGTGCATCCAGTTCAAACCCGACAGATTTATTAAATGCCGTGTACACCAGTTCAAGCTTTTCTTCCTCATTGGCCAGCTGCATCTCCAGCCGGGAACGTTCAATCTCAAACAGGGTGATCTCATAATCTCTGGTCCTGGCTTTACGTTTGGCTATTTCAATAAAGGCTTTGACCTGGGCCAGGGAATCCCGGCTAAATTCCAGCACTTGTTGCTGGTAGAAGACATTATAAAATTTTAGGGTCACTTCCAGGCAAACTCTCCGCCTGGTAGTTTCAAATGCCCGGCTGGATATATCCAGGTCCTTATTGGCAATATTAAGCTGGTTCATGAGATACCCGCCGGTAAATAAATACTGGTTAACGGAGATCCGAGCGGCATAGTGATTACTGACCCCTACTGCCAGGCTGGATCCACCTAAGTTGGGCGGTAAAGTCGTAGGCGTGCTCACATTCAGGCGGGTATAAGCGCCAGACAAGTTTAGTTTAGGAAAGAAGTAAGAATTTGCTTCTTCAATTTTCTGTTCGGCAATATACCTTTTCTCAGAAGCAGCCAGTAGCTCCTGGTTATTGGTCATCGCCCATCTGATACTGTCTTCCAAAGTCAGTATCTTCTCAGGCTGTTCCAGTGCCCAAGAGGCTGCGCCCCACAGTATTAAGCATAATGACACAAGAATCTTCCTCACGAACCCGAGAGTTGTATTAGCTTTTGAGAACCGAGACGTAAAAGTGCGATATTTTCCCGCATAAAAAATTATGAGCATACTCACAGGAGTATGTAAGCAATTTTTTAGAAAGGAAAATGAAGCAATATTACGTCGAATTTCTAAATCTAATGCAATTTTTGGGTTCAAGATAATTCCTTTTTCTCTTTCTTGATATTAGCCAGCACCTGCAGAGGAGCAGTGCCGCCGGTTGATTTTTTCCGTTTAAGGCAATTCTCTATTTTGATGAAAGAGAAAATATCCCGGCTGAATTTAGGGCTGAACTGCCGGTATTCCTTTAGGTTCAAGTCATGAAAATCCTTATGCTGGTCCAGGCAATACTTCACCAGGCTGCCGACGACAAAATGGGCCTGCCGGAAAGGGATACCCTTTAACACCAAGTAATCAGCGATATCAGTCGCTTCCATCAATCCTTTAGACATTTTTTGCGCCATGTTTTTCGACCGGACTTTCATGGTTTTCACCAGTTCGCCCGTAATCGCCAAGGTATCGATGACTGTATCTACCGTATCAAACAACGGCCCTTTATCTTCCTGCAGATCCCGGTTATAGGACAGGGGTAATCCTTTCAGCAAGGTCAACAAAGCCATCAGGTTGCCATAGATCTTGCCGCTTTTCCCGCGGATTAACTCTGCCACATCCGGGTTTTTCTTCTGCGGCATGA
>DJVG01000047.1 GCA_002441095.1 Elusimicrobia bacterium UBA6262 | reverse complement strand
TGATCGCCATGACGATCTCTTCCAGGCTGGCATTGCCGGCTCTCTCTCCCAGGCCATTGATGGTACATTCTACCTGGCGCACTCCGGCAGCGACAGCAGCCAACGAATTAGCCACAGACAGGCCGAGATCATTGTGGCAATGCACGCTGATGACTGCTTTATCGACATTAGGAACTTTATTGAAAATATTCATAAGCATGACGGCAAATTCAGCGGGAATACTGTACCCTACTGTATCCGGAATATTGACTGTAGCAGCGCCGGCATTAATGACTGCCTCTACTACCCGCCACAGGAATTCCTGGTTGGACCGCACCGCGTCTTCGGCGCTGAATTCCACATTATCACAGAAACGACGCGCGTATTTCACGGCTTTCACCGCCTGTGCCAGCGCTTCTTCGCGTGACATTTTCAGTTTGTGTTTCAGGTGGATATCACTAGTAGCCAGGAACGTATGGATCCGCGGATGTTTGCTGTGTTTCACTGCGTTCCAGCAGGCATCAATATCTTTTTCTATGGCCCGCGCCAGGCCGCAAATTTGCGGGCCTTTGACTTCCTGGGCGATCAGTTTCACTGCTTCAAAATCCCCGGGTGAAGAGATCGGGAATCCCGCTTCGATCACATCAACCTTCAGCTTGGCCAGCTGCCGGCCGATCTCTATTTTCTGCGCCGTATTCAGGCTGGCCCCAGGCGATTGCTCGCCATCGCGCAGGGTGGTATCAAATATTATTATTTTATTTTTATTATTCATTTTTTATCTCCTGATCTTCTTAACTTAGGTAAATTATTATCTCCTGCTCTTTTTAACTTGCTCCAGTTATTCAATCGATAGAATACGTCGAACAATCCGCTTAAGATATACGCTATGAATATGATCAGGATCATATTTTCCGGATACAACCAGACCAGCGCCGCGGAAAGAACTATGAAGATGAAGTACTGGATCGGTTTGCGCTTGCCGATTTTTAATCGCTTAAAGCTGGTATAGCGTATATTAGAAACCATAAGGTACGCTAAGATCACCATGAATACCGGCATAAAGCGCAACATTAATGGCATATTTTTTGTGACCATAGGGATAGTCCGTATCGTAATTTCCTGGATAAATGTATTATAACTTAAAACAAACGCCGCTAAGATGCCTGCTGCCCCAGGGACAGGCAACCCGGTAAAAAAAGCCGAGGGGATGCCGCTATCTGCTTTGGTATTGAAACGGGCTAGCCGAACCGCTGCCGCAATGATGAACAGGAACGTAATAACGCCACCCAGATTCCCATAGTGGTGCAGTACGACTTGGTGTACTAACAGTGCCGGAGCAATGCCGAAGGTGGTCAGGTCAGCCAGGGAATCCAGCTCGATACCGAACTTGCTCTCGGTCCTGGTCATTCGCGCGATCCGGCCATCCAGGATATCAAAGACGATCCCAGCCAAGATAGCAAAAGCAGCCTTGGGATAACGCCCGCTAATACTCAGGATGATGCTATATACACCCGCGCCCATATTGCCCAGCGTAAAAAGACTGGGTAGAAGATATAGCCCTTTTTTCATAAAAACTCCTGGATTATCCCCTGTAGGCTTACTTCGTAAACCTAGCACTGGGGACTTCGCACAGATTATGTTAATTCTGCGATTATTGAAAGTCCGGCTTTTACTTTATCCTTAACTTTAACTTTAACATCCACATTCAGTGGCACATAAATATCCACTTGAGAGCCCAACTTGATCATACCCAGGCGCTCTCCCTGGGATACTCCCTGCTGCATATTCACCCACCACACAATGCGCCTGGCCAGTATTCCGGCTATCTGCTTGACCAATATTTTTACTTCAGTATTTTCTATACCGATCAGGTTCTGTTCGTTCTCTTCACTGGCCTTGTCCAGGTTAGCCGGCATGAACTTGCCTTTTTTATACTCCAGGTAATCAATCCGTCCCTTGACCGGAGCCCGCTGGACATGCACATCCAAAGGAGTCATGAAGATCTTAATTACTACAGCCTGCGCTTTAAGGAACTTATCTTCATTTACTTCTTGGATCTCGATCACTTCACCGTCAGCCGGGGAATAGATGATTTTATCATTTTCTTCTGTTTGCCGGTTAGGATCGCGGAAAAAATATACCAGGAAGATAGTAATGAGAATAAAAAATATACCTATTTTCCCGAATATCTCCTGCCAGTAGCTTAATATATACCCAGATAGAGATAGAGCTAAAAATATTTTAATTAAATTAAATCCTGCTTTATTTATTCCCATACTTCAGTCCCTTTTATTTAGAAGCTTATATATGTAACTGGTATATAGATATTATTCGTGCCAATGCGCGCACCGATCAAGGCCAGGGGAATAATGCTCCAGAATTGCCAGAAACCTTTTTTGTAGCCGAACTTTTTCACAGTCCAGCGCCACCAGAGGTATCCAGCCATTCCGCCAGCTACACTGTAGGCAGTCACTCTGCCGGCACTGATCTGATCAGGGAAATGCAGCCGATCGATCTGCGACTTAGCCCCGATATAGCAGCCAACCGCATAGCCGAGCGGGAAACCAACCAGCATGCCAGCACGGTCAGTTTGTTCCTGGTCCAGAGCCAGGAAATAACTGGCACCATAGCCAGCCACGGCCCCAACCATACCGCCGCTCAAACCGCCAATAGTAGCTGAGAATGCAACGCGGTGCTTATCCCACTGCTCCGCCGCAAATACAGCCGGACATAGTAAAGTTATTATCAGCAAAGAACTGATTATAATTTTCACGTCTTTACTTTACACCTCTACACCTATATACCTTTACACCTGTTTGCTATTTCTTCTTCAGCCAGCTCATCATCCCGCGCAGTTTCGCTCCGACTTTTTCGATCAGCATATCATCGGTGCGTTTACGCAAGGCATTGAATGTCGGCCGTCCAGCCTGATTCTCCAAGAGCCACTCAGTGGCAAACCTGCCGCTGCGGATCTCTTCGAGAATTTTAACCATTTCCTTGCGGGTGTCTTCGGTAATTATTCTTTTGCCGCGGGTCAGATCGCCAAATTCGGCAGTATCGCTGACTGAATATCTCATCCGGCTAATGCCGCCTTCATAGAACAGGTCAACGATCAGCTTCAATTCATGCATGCATTCAAAATAGGCGATCTCCGGCTGGTNNCGAACAAGTCAGTCTCGGTTTCTTCGGCAAAAGTGGTTTCAATGACACCAGCCCTGGTACCGCCTATACCCTTGGCATAGGCTAAAGCATATTTCTTCGCTTTGCCGGTCGCATCCTGGAAAATCGCGATCAAATTCGGCACGCCGCTGCCTTCTGTGAATACGCGTCTCACTAAATGGCCGGGGCCCTTGGGCGCGACCATGAACACATCAACATTTTTCGGCGGCACGATCTGGCCAAAATGGATATTGAATCCGTGTGAAAAAACCAATGCTTTGCCGGCTTTCAGGTTTGGTTCTACTGCCTCGCGGTAGATCTTGGCCTGGGTCTGGTCTGGCGCCAACATCTGTATAATATCAGCCTTGGCTGCCAATTCAGCGGCAGTCATTGGCTTAAACCCATTCTTAACAGCTAGTTCATAATTAGGCGTGCCCTTTAATTCTGACACGATCACTTCTACGCCG
>DJVG01000031.1 GCA_002441095.1 Elusimicrobia bacterium UBA6262 | reverse complement strand
TCGGGGAATCCGGTTGCGGTAAATCTACTATCGCCTTATCTATTATGCGCCTAATACCACCTAAACAAGGCAAGATCACTGCCGGACAGATACTTTTTGCCGGCCAGGATATAGTGAACATGTCTGAAGACGAATGCCGCGACTTTCGCGGTAACAAGATCGGGATGGTCTTCCAGGAAGCCTTTTCCAGTTTGAATCCGGTGTTCAGGGTAGGCGACCAGATCAAAGAAGCGATCAAACTGCATAATCCTGATTTTAGTAACCAAAAAAGCAGGCAAAGAGCCATTGAAGCTTTACAGTTGGTCAATATTCCACAGCCTGATGAACGGTATGAAGCTTATCCGCACCAGTTATCCGGCGGCATGCAGCAACGGGCGATGCTGGCCATGGCCCTGTCTTGCCACCCGCAGTTGCTGATAGCTGATGAACCAACGACCGCCCTGGATGTCACTATCCAGGCGCAAATACTGGATCTGCTGGTCAAGTTCAGGAAGGATTTAACTATGTCCATCCTGCTGATCACCCATAACCTGGCTATCGTCAGCCAGATCGCCGATACTGTCGCCATTATGTATGCCGGGCAGATCGTGGAACTGGGACCGCAGGAAAAGATATTTACTGCTCCCATACATCCATATACTGTCGGCCTATTGAATTCAGTGCCAGATATTGCGGCAAAAAAAGAACGCCTGGTGCAGATCAAGGGACAAATTCCAGATCCAGCCGACCTGCCAAAAGGCTGTCCGTTCAATCCGCGGTGTCCCGAGGTGATGGATGAATGCATGAACATCTCTCCGGCGCTGGTCGAACGGGAAAAACAGCATTTTGTGCAGTGCTGGAAATATAAGTAAAGATAAAGGTAACCATGGAAAAACACTCGCTGGCCTTAAATGAAAGCCATACCATAGCCATCATGAATGGCAAAAGGATACTGATCAGTACCGGAGTTCCCATTAGTGTCGGTGATACACCGGATATCTCGATCCTGGGACAGAACTATGACCTGGAAAAGCAACTGCTGGGCAAAGATATCAAGCAAGTCGCCAGCGCCCTAAAGACAGACATTAATGCCATTATCGGCATAGACATATTAAGTAAATTTGTTTTTTACGTTTCGCACAGCATTGAAGCCATCATCTTCAGTGATTTCTTTATCAATTTCAAGGAGAACATGCAGGAACTGCCTGTTGATATGGGCTTTAACCTGCCCATCGTCACCCTTAAGATGGGTGGAGTGGATGTGAAAATGGTCCTGGATACTGGTTCTAAATTATCATACCTTGACTCCAGTTTACTGGGCGGCATGAAAAATGTCGGGACTTTGGAGGTGTTTTATCCTGGCTCCGACACTATAGTCACGGAAATATACCATCTCCCGCTTGAGCTCAGGGGAAAAACCATGGATATCCATTTTGGCATGCTGCCGGATGTTTTGCTGAAAAACTTGTCTTTGACCGGCTGCACCGGTATACTTGGGTCAGAAATATTCCGTTATTTCAATATCCAATTCTGCCTAAAAAAGAGCACCCTGTGGCTGGTAGAAAAGGGCAAAGCCAGGTAAGAAAACTGTGGTGAAGAAGGAGATTATAATGGATGAAGATACAGGAGCAAGAAAATGGTACTGGAAAACATCCACCCTGATAATCGCAGTATTATCAGTCGGACCTCTGGCTTTGCCATTGGTTTGGTTCAATCCTTATCTAAACCGTAACCGAAAGACTATTTATACCATCATTATTATCGTCGTAAGTTATTTCCTGATCATGTGGTCGATCAATGCTTATAATAAGTATATGAAGATATATGACGATTTGCTGAAGGAAATTCCATGACTTGGGACAAAGGGTACAATGCCAGGATTACTAGAAGTTAAAAACTTATCAAAATACTACCCTGTGGAAAAAGGTGTCTTTAAGCAAGCAGTCGGTATGGTCCGGGCTGTGGATGGAGTCGATTTCTCCATCGCGGCTAAAGAAACCCTGGGACTGGTCGGGGAATCCGGCTGCGGCAAGACTACCTGCGGCCGGTTGGTCGCCAACTTGCTCAAGCCGACTGCAGGGCAAGTATTGTTTGAAGAAGAAAACATCTACGGCTTCAAGGGTAAAAGCTTAAATAATTTTCGTAAAAAGGTGCAGATCATATTCCAGGACCCGTTCTCATCCCTGGATCCGCGGCAAAGTATCTATGATATAATAACAGAACCGCTCAGGATCCATCACCTGTGCCGACGGAAAGAGATCAATACTAAAGTAGAGGAACTGCTTAATCTGGTCGGCTTGTCCAATGATATAGTCAAAGGTTATCCGCATCAGTTGAGCGGCGGACAACGCCAGCGCATCGGCCTGGCCAGGATACTATCCCTGAATCCTAAATTGATCGTAGCTGATGAGCCGGTTTCTTCGCTGGATATTTCGATCCAGGCGCAAATAATTAACCTGTTCAAGGACCTCCAGCAAAAATATGATTTAAGCTATCTTTTTATCTCCCATGACCTGGGAGTAGTAAAGCATATCGCCAACCGGATAGCCGTAATGTACCTGGGAAAGATCGTGGAACTGGCTGACAGCGATGAACTATTTGCCAAACCATATCATCCTTACACTAAAATACTGTTGCAGAGCATTCCTTCAATTAAAACCAAGAAAAATGATAAAGTAGCCGGGAAAGAAGGGGATAAGACCGCCGCTCCTGTCAAGGGATGCGCTTTTTATGCGCGGTGCACTAAAGCTGCAAACCGCTGCCGGGATATGGAACCAATACTTGAGCCCAAAGGAGAAAAACATTTTGTCTGTTGCTGGTATCCTGAATAAATTCAAAAACATAAAACATCCTCATAAGCCTTACCTGGTCGGCGGAGTAGTACGCGATATCCTGCTGCAGCGGAATACAAAAGACATCGACCTGGTCTGCAAAAATGCCCGGTCCCTGGCCAAAAAGTTCGCTAAATCTACCGGCAGCAGTTTCTTTGTCCTTGACGAAGAGAATAAGATTTACAGGGTAGTTATTAAACTACGAACGACGAACGACGAACCACCAACGATATATGATTATGACTTCGCTGAAATGCGTGGAGGATCAATCGCAGCTGACCTGGCCTTGCGGGATTTTACGATAGATGCGATGGCGTTGGAGATAGTTGCGAGTTCCCGGTTGCAAGTTGCGAGTAAATCAATAATTGATCCTTTTGGAGGACAAAAAGACCTGAAGAACAAAATAATCCGGATGGTGGGAAAAGATATATATAAGGATGACCCGCTGCGGATGATGCGGGCTTTTCGCCTGGCAGCGGTATTAGGATTTAAAATAGAAAATAATACTTTGGCCCTGATCTCCCACCAGGCCAGATTGATTAAAAAAGTTTCGCTGGAAAGGGTGCGCGAAGAGTTAATCAAGATATTGTCTTGTCCTGGCAGCACAGCATATATCAGGGCTATGGACCAGCATGAGCTATTGGCGGTGCTGATACCAGAAATTAAAAAATTGAAAACCGCAGCCAGGAATTTCTATGGTTCAGACGGGGTATGGCGGCATACGCTTTCCGGAATGGAATACCTGGAAACTATTATTCTAAAAATAAACAAATATATTCCCCGTTATGCGCTTAAGATTAACCAGCACATGAATACCCTGGTCATTGCGGATGTCCCGCGCTGGGTAATCCTGAAAATGGCCTATCTCCTGCATGATTTCGGCAAACCAGATACGGAAACTAAAGAAGGCAAGCGCAGCAGGTTCTTCGGCCATGAACTGGCTAGCGCGCTCTATGCTGATAAAATACTGACCCGGTTGCATTTCTCCAATAAGGAAATACATACCATAAAAAATATAATCATGAACCATATGCGGCCGGGAAATCTATCCGCGCTGGGAAAGATCTCTGATAAAGCGATATACCGCTATTTCCGGGATCTGAAAGAAGAAGGGCTGGATACACTAGTCCTGTCTATTGCTGATGCCTATACGACCGAAGAAACCGTGATCAGCCGAAAAAAGCAGGACATCTACCCGGTGGATGCGCGGCAGCATCTCAACCGGGTGCGCGCAATCATTAAGCGGTACTACACCCAGCACAGGCAGATAGTGCCAAAGAACCTGCTTAACGGCCACGAGATCATGTCCAGGTTCAAAATAACGGAAGGACCGCTGATCGGAAAAATGATCAACAGTTTAAAAGAAGCCCAGGCCCAAAAACTGGTAACTACAAAAGCGCAGGCGTATGAATACTGTAATAAATTGTTGACCTCTGACGAAAAATAATTTATACTATAGCGTAATATAAACTTAGCAACAAAATAGCATGGAAAAGGCGACAGTGAGGCCGATTTAATTACAAGAGCTGTTAACTTTATAGTCGGAGAACCTTGACAAGATATAGCTAGGAAGGGGTGACAGCGAAGGTGAGTAATAACCTTTGCTACGTCATACCAGCTAAGCGAACGAGCGCCGAGAGTGGGGAACCTGAGGTTCCCCCTACGGAAAGGCGCAGCATTTAGGTTTCGCGCCGCCGCGGGTGTAGTTCAATGGTATCCCGCACCATATTAGTAAGGCGAGAGTAGTTCAATGGTAGAATGCAAGCTTCCCAAGCTTGACATGCGGGTTCGATTCCCGTCTCTCGCTCCAAACTACAATGTGTTTATTGGTGCGGGACCAAGCTTCATACGTGGGTTCGATTCCCATCACCCGCTTTTATAAAACTATAATAAGGTGAAGGAATTCCGCCTAAAAGACTGGCGGATAAACTCTGCCAATCAGCGCGACCGCAGGGAGTCCGCCGATTTCTAGTGGCGGAAGACTGGCCGGCGACGGGTGAGCGGCGTGCAATACGACGCGATGGAGGAGGATTCCCATCACCCGCTTATATAAAAAAAGTTCCGAGTTGTCAGTTACGAGTTTTGAATCATTATTTTATTATCACTCGCAACCCGAAACTCGAAACTCGCCAACTAAATAATAAATAAAATAGCTACAGGGGGGTTAATGATCCTTTCAAAACCATTTAAGACATTTGTATTAGACACCAATGTGCTGATCCATGATCCGGAAGCACTCTCTGTATTTGGACATAATAAAATATCGCTGCCTTTGATCGTTATCGAAGAAATGGACCGTTTTAAGACTTTCCATGATGAGCGCGGCCGGAATTCCCGTATCGTTTCCCGTTATCTGGACAAACTCCGCAAAAAAGGAAAATTGAATGAAGGAATAGAGCTGGATAATGGCGGTATCCTGAAAATAGAGCTCGATGCCAAGGTTGAACTGCCGTTCGAATTCCGCAATCACAACGATGACAATCAGATCCTGATGACTGCTTTGGCCCTGCAAAGCAAAGGAGAGGATGTCTATTTTATTTCCAAAGACATCAACCTGCGCATCAAAGCCGAAGCGATCGGCTTAAAAGTTGAGGATTATGAGCGCTCCAAAGTAAAAATAGATGAATTATATACCGGTTGTAAGGAAATTACGCTCAGCAGTGAACAGATCGATTCTTTTTACCAGAATAAAAAACTTAAGTTGAACGATGAAGAGCTTTTTGCCAACCAATTCAGTATCCTGAAATCCAGCGATGAAAAAAGCCAGTCTGCGCTGGGCAAATACCTGAAGTCTACCAAAGAAATTGTTCCCCTGCGCAAAGATACCCGTATCTGGGACTTGAAACCGCTTAATACTGAGCAGCGTTTTGCCATCGACCTGCTGATGGACGATAATATCAAGCTCGTAACCTTGGTCGGTGTAGCCGGCACCGGCAAGACTTTGCTGGCTTTGGCTGCTGCTTTGCAAAAAACTGTTGAAGAAAAATTATACCGCCGGTTTTTTGTCCTGCGCCCGATCATGCCCATGGGACGAGACATAGGGTTCCTGCCTGGGACCAAGGAAGAAAAACTGACCCAGTGGATGGGCGCTATCTATGATAATCTGGAATTTCTGATGGAAAAGGGTGGAGATAAAAGCGCCGATGAAGATACAGAATCAAAGATCCAGTATCTCACCGAAACCGGGAAAATGGAAATCGAGGCCCTCACTTATATCCGGGGACGCAGCCTGCCAAACCAGTTCATCATCATTGATGATTCACAAAACCTGACCCCGTCAGAAGTAAAAACCATCATCAGCCGGGCCGGACAAGGCACCAAGCTGGTTTTTACCGGTGATCCATACCAGATCGACAATCCATACCTGGATGCCTCATCTAATGGTTTAACATACATTGTGGAAAAGCTAAAAGGCCAGGAAATTTACGGACATATTAATTTTACTAAAACTGAAAGGAGCCCGCTGGCTGCATTGGCGGCCCAACTGCTTTAATGAAATATATAGATTTGCACGTCCATTCCACTTTCAGCGACGGCACTCTTACACCGCAGAAGATAGTGGAATATGCCGCTAAAAGAAAGTTAGCGGCCATAGCGTTAACTGACCACGATACTACTGACGGTGTCCCTATTGCCCAGGAGCATTCAGCGCAATTCGGCCTGGAAGTAATAGCCGGCGTGGAATTAAGCGTAGAAATGCCCACCCGCAGTGACCTGGAGCTGCACATCCTGGGATATTACCTGGATTATCAGGATACCTCTTTCCAGGAAAGATTAAGTTTTTTCCGGAAAAAAAGACATGAGCGGGCAGTCATGATGCTGGAGAAACTCCGGGACCTGAATATTTTCCTGGATGGGACCAAGCTGCTGGAAACAACCAATGATAATGCGATAGGTCGCCTGCATTTTGCGCAGGCTCTCCTGGAAGAAGGATACGTTCATAATATCCAGGAAGCCTTTCAGCGCTACATTGGCTTTAACAAGCCAGCCTATGTACCCAAAGCCAGGCTTTTACCTGAACAGGCGATCAAAATGATCACTGCTGTGGACGGGATACCTGTTTTAGCGCATCCTTATTTTTCTGAGATCAACCGCGATATGATTGCTTTACTCGTTAGTTTTGGGCTGAAAGGAATTGAAGTATATCACAGCCGGCACAGCAAATCTGACATCGACCGGTTCCGGCAGTACGCCAGTGAATTCAATTTGCTGATCACCGGCGGCAGTGATTGCCACGGTGAGATCGACAAGAATGAACCACTGATGGGAAACATGGAAGTCCCGTATGAAATATTAGATAAAATGCAGGAATATAAAAAGGGCATCTCCTGAAGGAGATAATAAACATGTTTAAATGGCTCAAAAAAGCAAAAGCAAAAAGATTAAAGAAATACAAAGAAAAAAGAACCTGTCCTCGGTTAAATACGCTGGTAGATGTAGTTTATAAACTGTATGATAAAAAAGGAAATGGGGTAGTATCCTTAGCCAAGGATGTCAGCGCTTCCGGAATGAAGCTGTTGCAGCAGAAAAAAGTACAGTTGGACACTCTGCTGGACATTAAAATAGACCTGCCGCAGAAAGAGGGACTGGTCTCGGCCTTGGGCAAAGTAGTTTGGTATAAGCGCAAAGGCGGTATCGGCGTCAAATTCCTGATGATCAGGCCCCATGATGAGCAAAAGCATTTTGACTATATAGAAAAAAAGCTTAGTGAAGCCAAGAATACTTAACTGAGGTGCTTATGATCACACCCAAGAAAGTCTGGTATCTATCAGCCGTTCTAATCCTGTTTAACATACTTTTTTATTGGTTCCTTAAGGAAGGCATGCTATTAACTATTATCAGCGACCTGCTGCCGGTAGTATGCGCGATAATTGCTGTACTGGGTATGATTTTAGCGGTACGGAGTTTTAAATCATTTGACCAGACAAAATTATCCTGGATCTTATTGCTGTCCGGCATGGTTTTATTTTGTACTGCGGAAACTATATATGCTGTCCTGGAACTGGCCTTACAGGTAGATGTCAATGAGGTATTCCCGACTTTGGCTGATTTATTCTGGATGGCGGGGTACCTGCCTTTGATCGCCGGCTTATTACTCCTGCTATATGGATATAAAAAAAGCGGGCTGGTTTTTGGCCGGCCATGGAAGTACTTTTTTGGCCTGGCACTGGTACTGATTTTAATTATCAGGCTATCCTATATCCTATTTATACCCATAGTGCAGGATGAAGAATTAAGCTGGCTGGCTAAACTTGCTTATCTTTACTATCCTCTGGGTGATATTTTCCTGATCATTCCGGCGGCAATATTAGCCTATATTACCAGTCTTTTCGATAAAGGCCGTATTTCCCGTCCCTGGCAGTTTATGACGCTGGGATTTCTGGCTATGATCATCGCTGATATTTTATACTCCTATCTCAGCTGGAACAATAGCTACGGTCCGGGTAATTACATTGATGTTCTCTTCAACTTGGGTTATTTACTGATCGGTTTAAGCGGTATTTATCAAAAACAATTAATAGAATCGGTATAATTATGACAGAAAATAAACTAGCGAGAAGAATTGAAATAGTGCTGACACCCCTGCTGGGGACGATCATGGCTGCCGTAACAGTCAAGATACAATGCGAAAAGATCGGGATCAATCCGGATGCATTATCTATTCCGGATTTGCCGAGACTTGGCAATGCTATTGAGAAAGCCCTGATAGTTTTTGTCGGATCCTCGAAAGCCAGGGATGTAGCCGGAAGCATAAAAACTATACTATAAATTTATTGACAATATTATTGTTTACTGATAGTATAAATAAATTGAAAATAAACCAAACAGGGGAAGTCTGTGAAAATCAGACACTGCCCCGCAACGGTTAGAGTCCGAACACCTGTTTGTATAAATAGCAATCCTTCGAGGGAAGGGCGGGTGAAAGATATTATAAACCTGATTTTGCTCAACCTTTCATTTGGTTGAGCTTTTATTTTAAAAGGAGATAGTATTGAATAATTTTTTACGATTACTTATTATTTTGGCAGTAGTAACATTAACCTCAACCTTAACTTGCGCTGAACTTCCCCAGCGGATAGTCTCCCTGGCTCCGGCTAATACTGAAATATTGTATGCTCTCAATTTAGGCGATAAATTGGTGGGTGTTTCTTCCTATTGCAATTATCCGCCGCCATGCGCAAATAAGGAAAAAGTAGGTGACTTTTCCAACCCGAATATTGAAAAGATCGTAGCCTTAAAGCCGGACCTGATCCTGGCTGCTGGATTGGAGCAAGATCCGGCCGTGGCCAAATTAAAGAAATTGGGATTTACAGTATATGTGATCGATCCGCAGGATTTTAGCCAGCTTTTTGATTCTATTACCAGGATCGGCGAATTAACTGGAACAGGGTCCGTGGCCTTGATCCTCAACCAATCAATTAAAGCGCGGATCGCCAAGTTGAGGCAAGCGCTAGGGACCAGCGTTACTGAACCATTGAAAATATTTATTGAGATCTCAGTGCAACCGCTCATGACTGCCTCACGCTATACTTTTTTGGATGAAATGATCAACTTGCTGCGAGCCAAAAATGTAGCCGGTGATTTGCCTCGTCCTTACTGCCGGATAAGTGAAGAGATTGTTATCCGTCAAAATCCTGATCATATTATCCTGACCAGCCCGCACAGCCGGAGTTATTTTACGGCTAATAAAGCCTGGAGTAAGACCACAGCTGTGCAACAGAACCACTTGATCGATACTGTTGATCCGGACTTACTGCTGCGTCCCGGTCCCCGGTTGATCGATGGGCTGGAACAGCTGGCTGAAGTAATATACAATATTAAAATACGCTGACCGGACAATAAATGAAAAAAAATCAGGTAATTACGATCATACTGCTATTTTTATCATTGCTTTTATTGGGTTATCTTTCCCTATACTGGGGTGCGGTCAAAATCGCTCCTTTCCAGGCACAGGATGAAGTTAACCGCCTGATCATGTTCAGGCTGCGCCTGCCCAGGATCATCCTGGCTATTATTGCCGGTTTCGGACTAAGTGTGAGCGGTGTTGTTTTCCAGGCCTTATTGCGTAATCCCCTGGCTGATCCTTATATTCTTGGTACTTCGTCGGGAGCAGCCCTGGGCGGGGTCCTGGCTATTGCGCTTGGCCTGGGTGCATCTATCTATAGTATTTCCTTCAGCGCTTTTATTTTTGCCCTGCTGACTTTATTCATAGTTTACCAATTAGCGCAGCAGAATGGGAAAATGCCGGTACAAAATTTGCTCTTAGCCGGGGTAATCGTCAATACTTTCCTGTCAGGACTGGTAACGCTGATCATGTCCCTGAACCGCCAGGAATTATACCGCATCATGTTCTGGATCATGGGCAGCCTTAACCAGGCTGACCAGGAAGCTACCTGGCTGGGAGGTTCCACTGTTTTATTATTATCTGGCGCTATCATCCTCATAAGCCGCTATCTCAATATTATTACGCTCGGTGAAGAAAAAGCCCAATCACTCGGTGTCCCGGTTGAATTAATGCGTAAAATACTATTTGTGACTGTTTCCCTGATCATTGCCATTTTGGTTTCCATCTGCGGCATGATCGGTTTTGTCGGCCTGATCATTCCGCATATCAGCCGGTTACTGGTAGGACCGGATCATAAAGTCTTGCTTCCGGTCTCCGGGTTGCTGGGAGCGATCTTCCTGCTGCTATGCGACGTCCTGGCAAGAACCATAGCCGTTCCCTTGGAGATCCCCATAGGCGTGATCACTGCCCTGGCCGGCGCACCGTTCTTTTTATATTTGCTCCGTCGGAAAAGAACTAATTTATTATTTGAGGAATAAAAAAATGAGTTCCCTGGAAATAGCCAAGGTACGATTTGCTTACCGGGAAGAAATGGTCCTGAAAGATATATCTTTTACGGTCCAGCCAGGTGATTTTTTAGGTATCATCGGCCCCAATGGCAGCGGTAAATCCACCTTGCTGAAGATCCTGGCCAGGCTATTGAAAGCAAAAGAAGGTACTGTAACGCTAAATGATCTTGACCTGAATCAGTATCCGGTACGCACACTGGCCAAAAAAATAGCCCTGGTACCTGAAGAAACTGCACTTAATTTTCCTTTTACAGTGGAAGAATTGGTCCTGATGGGCCGAGCACCGCATCTTTCTTTTTTGCAATCCCTGGCTCCCCAAGATCAGGCCAAAGCCAACAAATGCATGGAACAAACTTCAGTCCGGTACTTGGCCGGCCGCCGGGTCAATGAATTATCCAGCGGCGAGCGTCAAAGGGCTTTCATCGCCCAGGCCCTGGCCCAGGAACCTGATATTTTATTACTGGATGAACCGACGGCGCATTTAGATATCAATCATCAGATCGAAATATTTAATGTGCTAAAGAATTTGCAAGAACAACACGGCTTGACCATTATTACTGTAACGCACGACCTTAACCTGGCAGCGCTTTATTGCGATACGCTGCTTTTGCTAAAAGGAGGAGAGCTCTTCAGCCTGGGCCCGCCGGCACAAGTGCTCACCGCAGAAAATATAAAAAATGTTTACCAGACCCAGGTGGCCATACATCAGCACCAGGAGATCAGAAAACTGCAAATCACCCTGATCCCTGACCACTAGACTGTGTCGCAACTCTTTCGTCAAGCACAGCCCGAAAGCTGCAATTGCAGACCAAAAGAGAGTTGGGAAACAGTCTAACTACAAGGAGGACTAATGTTCAGTCAGAAAATTATCACCCTGTTAACCTTAACGCTATGGCTAGCGGTACTTACTGTATCTGCCGAAGAAGGGGCTGAAGTCAATTTAAATATGACCGTGAATTCAGCCAGCTTAGCACCTCTGCCAGCGCATCTCACCGGCACTAATGTCACGGTGATCAAAGCAGAAGATATTGCTGCCGCCCATACCCAGGATATCAGCCAGCTGCTGAACCAGACAGCCGGATTGGACCTGCCCAGACAGGCCAGCATGGGGAATGCCCAGATATTATCTATCCGCGGAGTTCCTGGCCAGCAAGTGCTAATACTGCTGGACGGTTTTCCTTTAAATTCCCCATCGCTTGGATTATCAGACTTATCCCAGATCCCCCTGGAAAATATAGAGTCTATTGAGATCGTACGCGGCGCCGGCTCAGCTATATACGGGGCTAACGCTATCGGCGGGGTAGTTAATATTATCACTAAAAAACCGCAAGATCCAAAACCATTAACTGACATTAGCATCCTGGCCGGCAGTCATAATACCCAAACCTACCGGTTCAGTTTCGGCGCCAAGCCGGGAAATCTTGATTATTTAGTTTCTGCCAGCCGGTCCTTTTCCAGTGGCTGGAGAAAGAATAACGACTTTGATAGTAATGCCCTGAGCGGGCACTTAGGATATGACCTGCAGCGCTTTGGGACGATCAGTTTGCATAATCAATATTACCGGAGTTTTTTAGGCCTGCCCGGACCGTCTAATGTGCCTATCGATTCCTGGAATAATGCTTTGGAGAGGGAAGCCTCTTCGCCCAATGCCCGGCAGGAAGACCGTACCAATATCACCTATGCTGAATATAAGGTAATGTTGTCTAATCAAACTGCGGCTAAAGTACGTACGTTCCTGAATGACGCAAAACAGATCTACCGCAACACAGACTGGTCGATAGATAACCTGCGGCGCAACCGGTCGCATGGAGCCAGTATGCAGCTTGACCTGGTTTCAGGCTGGAGCACGGGCGTAGAATATCGCCAGGATTCTGTCTGGCAAAGGGATGGCAATATTCAGTCTGACACTATCAATGAAGCGGTTTTCTTCCAATCCTTATATGGCCAGTATATGCGACAACTCGAAGCATGGCGGTATACGGTTGGCGCGCGGTATGACCATCATTCGATCAGCGGCGGGCAGTTTAATCCGCGGTTGAACCTGGTGTACCTGTTAAATAGTACCTGGAAAGCTTCGCTGAACATTGCCCGCGGCTTCCGTCCACCGACAGTCAATGACTTGTTCTGGCCATTCAACCAGGAATCATTTTTTGGCTTGACCTATATTACCGTCGGCAATAAAAACCTATCCGCGGAAAGGGCGATGTCTTATGACCTGGGCCTGGATGGGAAATTCAGCGATTCCTGCCAAGGAAAAGCTACGCTGTTCTATATTGCCAGCAAAGACTTGATGCTGTGGCGGCAGGAAAATATTACTTTAACTACCTATCGTTATTCACCCCAGAATATCGCCCAGGGCAAAAATATAGGCTTAGAAGTGGAAGCCAGCCAGTCTCTGTTCAGCGATCTCAAGCATAAACTGGTCTACACCGCTATGCAGGCACAGGGGAAAAAGAATAGCGACCCGGATTATCTTTTACTGGCTTTCCATCCGAAACATAAACTGTCCTACCAGCTGGACTATACACCAAAGGAAACAGTGCAAATATCCATCCGCAACCAATTTCAGGCCGCCAGCTTTGAGCAAGACGGCGAAAGGGGTTTAAAGATCCCGTCAGCAAATATCTGGAGCGCGGCCTTGCAGAAGAAAATAAATTCAGCTATCTTTGCTTTGAAAGCAGACAATATCTTCAATAAGCGTTACGCCATGCGGACCGATGGATTCGGTAATTATTATCCTTTGCCCGGCAGGACCTACTGGTTTAGCTGTGACCTGCCTTTTGTTAACTAGTCTAAAAACTAAGACGGCTATCAGAAAATCAGGAAATCAGGGAGAGGGTATCAGAATAACAGAATATCAGGTTCGCCTGATGTCCTGACCTGTACTCCCTGTATTGATTTCAATGGAAATCAAGGGGGTATAACCTGATATCCACTACCTGGTAACCAGATATCCTGATCCCCGCATGATCAATTTAACAGAAATGTCTTGCACAATTATTTAAATATTGTTAAAATCATTTTTATGAATAAAAAACCGATTACACCATATTATTTAATTGATGAACGCAAATTACTGCGCAACCTTAAAATTATCAAATACGTCCGGGAAACCTCCGGAGCCAAATCGGTTCTGGCGCTTAAATGTTTTTCCACCTGTGGTGTTTTCCCTCTGATGCAGCAATATCTGGACGGGACCACCAGCAGTTCACTCTATGAAGCCAGACTGGGCCATGATAAATTCGGCAAGGAAGTACACGCTTATTGCGTAGGATTTGCTAAAGCCGACATAGCGGAGGTTAAACGCTATGCTGATAAAATTATTTTTAATTCCTTAACACAGCTTAAAACTTATTATCCTGCGGTTAAAAACCTGAAGATCGGTTTACGGATAAATCCCCAGGTCAGTTATTCGCATTTTGACCCGGCTGATCCGGCGCGCCGCTACTCCCGGCTGGGAGTAACAGACCGGCAGGAGCTATTGACGGCAATGCCCCTGATCAGCGGATTAATGTTCCATTTTAACTGTGAAAATGATAATTTTAATAATTTTGCGGCTAATTTAGAGCTGATTGGCCGGACCTACGGGAAATTGCTGCAGCAACTGGAATGGCTTAGTTTAGGCGGAGGCTTGTATTTTACCAAGGAAGGGTACCCACTGGTAAGATTTTGTAAAAAGCTGAAAGAATTCAGCGCGAGGTATCAAATCCAAGTCTATCTGGAGCCAGGAGAAACCGCCGTCACGCGATCCGCAGAACTGGTCACGACTGTAGTTGATATTGTCCACAATGAAGCAGATATTGCCATTATCGACGCTTCTACCGAAGCGCACATGCTTGACCTGCTGGTTTACCGCACATCGGCAAAGATCGAGACTGCTGGTTCTGGCCGGTTCAAATATATTATTGCCGGACGTTCCTGTTTAGCAGGAGATATTTTTGGTACCTATCGTTTCCAACACAGGCTAAAGACAGGCAGCATCCTCAGGATCAGCGATGCCGCCGGCTATACCATGGTGAAGAAGAACTGGTTCAACGGCTTGCAGATGCCGTCCATAGTCATCAAGAGGCTCAATGGCACAATGGATGTGGTGCGTTCCTTTGCATATAAGGATTTTGTGAACAGTTTATCATAACGCTGACTAAGAGAGGACATAGGGATGAAAAAAAAGAAAAATGTGTTGATCATCGGGGCCGGAGGGGTCGCCCACGTGGTCGCGCACAAGTGCGCCCAAAATAATGATATACTGGGAGATATCTGCATAGCTTCCAGGACCCAGCGCAAAGCTGACAAGATCATTGATAGTATTAAAAAGAAAAATAATCTCAAAGACAAAGCCAAACAGCTTTATTCCCGCCAGATAGACGCTATGGATATTCCCGCCATGGTCAGCCTGATCAAGGAAACTAATTCACAGATCGTTATCAATGTGGGGGTAACTTTTATCAATTTGTCAGTGCTGGAAGCCTGTATCCAGGCAGGGGTTGTGTATATGGACACAGCCATTCATGAAGAACCCGGCAAAGTGTGCGAAGACCCGCCCTGGTATGCCAACCACGAATGGAAGCTAAGGGACCGCTGCCGCGAAAACGGCATTACGGCCATTCTGGGTGTAGGATTTGATCCCGGCGTAGTAAATGCCTATTGCGCCTACGCCGTGAAGCATCACTTTGATAAAATAGATATTATTGATATCCTGGATGTGAATGCCGGCAATCACGGCAAATACTTTGCTACTAATTTCGATCCGGAGATAAATTTCCGGGAATTCAAGAAAGTCTGGACCTGGATCGACCGGAAATGGATAGAAAAGAAGGTCCATACTAAAAAAATGGTGTATGAATTCCCGATCGTCGGCAAGCAAACCGTTTACCTGACCGGGCATGATGAACTGCATTCCTTGTCGCAGAATATCGACGCCAATACGATCAGGTTCTGGATGGGCTTCAGTGACCATTATATCAATGTTTTCACGGTCCTGAATAAGATCGGATTGCTCTCGGAGAAAACCGTCAAGACATCCGAAGGCATCGAGGTCGTACCGCTCAGGGTGGTAAAAGCGGTCTTGCCTGATCCGCTTTCACTGGCGCCCAATTATACGGGCAAAACCTGCATTGGGAACCTGATCAAAGGTACCAAAAACGACGTGCCCAAGGAAATATTTATTTATAACATCTGTGATCATGCTGAATGCTATAAGGAAGTGGAATCCCAGGCGATCAGCTACACTGCCGGAGTACCTCCGGTAGCCGCCGCTATCCTGGTGGCCAAAGGCACCTGGGATGTCAAAACCATGGTCAATGTCGAAGAATTGGATCCAGATCCGTTCATTGAACTGCTGGACAAAATGGGGCTGCCAACAGAGATCCAGGAAACGCCGGCAGCGGCTTAAAAGTAGCGTATAGCGTATAGGGTGTAGCGCATAGGAAAAGACAAGACATAGATATTACTGAAATAATTCTTGACAAATCATGGTAAGTATTATAAATTAACAACCATCATAAATAAACTCAGGCTCAAAGTATCTAACTATTTGAAAAACACGAGGTAAGACTTAGTTGGACCCAGAACAATCGCGAACGCCATTATTTGACACCGTCCTCGCGCATGCTAAAAAGAGGATGGTTTCTTTTCATACGCCGGGCCATAAGAACGGGAAAAGCATAGATCAGCGTTTCCGCAATTTTGTGGGACGCAACATTTTTTATATGGATGTCACGGTATTTAGCGAAGTGGACTCGCTGCATGATCCACACCATTGCATCAAACAGGCCCAAGGCTTGGCGGCCAAGGCTTATAATGCAGACCGGGCGTTCTTTCTAATAAACGGTTCAACCGTAGGTAACCAGGCCATGATCTTGACGGCCTGCAACACTTTTGACGAGATCATCTTGCCGCGCAACACCCATAAATCAATTGTTGGGGGCATCATCCTGGCCGGTGCCACACCGCGCTATATACAGCCGGTGATCGACCGTAATAATAATATCGTCTACAATGTATCACCTGAGCAGGTGGAAGACGCGATCAAGCGTTACCCGAAAGCTAAAGCCGTCATTATCACTAATCCGACCTATCACGGCATTTCCACTAACCTGGAAGAGATAGCCGAGGTAGTGCATAAATATGACAAGATCCTGCTGGTTGATGAAGCCCACGGCCCTCATTTCAAGTTTTCGCCTCGGCTGCCGATGAGCGCTATTGATGCCGGCGCGGACATGTGCGTGCAAAGCACCCATAAGATCCTGTCCGGCATGAGCCAGGGATCGCTATTGCTGACCAAGGGCAGGCGGGTTGATCCGATGCGGGTCAAAAGGATAGTTTCAGTATTGCAGACTACCAGCCCCAGTTATTTTATCCTGGGTTCAATAGACCTGGCCAGGATGCAGATGGCGACCAAAGGCGAAGCCATACTGGATAAGCTCATTGATATGTGCGAAGAAGGGCGGCGGCAGATAAATAAGATCGAGCACATTGCCTGTCTCAGGCAGGAAGACCTGCTGCCGGGATTCCAGCTGGACCCGACCAAGATCACGGTCATGCTGGGACAATCCGGATTAAGCGGCTATGATGTTTCCACGCTTTTTAATGAGAAATATAATTTGCAGGTAGATTATGAGGATCTTTATAATATTATTGCTATCAGCGGCGTAGGGACGTCAAAACAGGATATTAAACAGCTGGTCTTTGCGTTGCAGGATATTTGCGCCAAGTACGCCAAACAGAAAGTGATCAAGCCTCTGCCGCCATTATCCTTTGCCACGGAGATGGTGATCAACCCGATGCAAGCACTCGAAATGGGCATGAAGCGGGTGCCGATCAATAAGGCCGTAGGCATGATCAGCGCGCACATACTTTCACCGTATCCACCAGGAATACCGGTGCTGATACCAGGAGAACGTATCACCCGTGAGGTTTGCGACTACCTGCAGGAATTAGTAAGAATGGGTATTCGCGTGAGCGGTCAGGAAGGCCATACGCTTAAAACTCTTAAAGTAGTACAGGAATCATGACCAGGAAACGCAAAAAGAAAATAATCAGGAGATTTCAGGCGACGCGGTATCGCGAAACCTTTCTATTCAAAAATTTTATCTTTTTGGCTCTTTTAACCTTTAGTGTCATTTTCCTGTTGTATGGATTGAAAAATTACCGGGAAATAGATTCTTATCCGCTGGCCGGAGCAAAAAAGATGTCTGATGATGTAACCGGCCTGAGAGTACGCCTGCTTAATTCCAGCGGGGAAGCAGACCTGACCGAATTATTGGCCGGCAAACTGAAGGAATACGGGATCACGCCGGTGATCGAAAAAGTGCCCGGACAATATTCGCCGACCCCGACCATGGTTATTAACCGCTCCGGGGATTCTGAAAAGATCGCCAAACTGGCCAGTATTATCGGCTGTACCAATATTGTCGCCAAAGTGGAACATAATGATCTGGTTGATGCGGTCATTATAATCGGCAAAGACCTGCGCAGCTTAAGAAAGTAAAAATAAGGAGGATATAGTATGAATGCAAAGGAATTAACGACTTTCAAAGAATTGCTTTTGGCTAAGAAAGAAGCTATCCTTAAATCAATTAAAAATACTAAAGAAGAAGGCAAAGACTATACCACTACTGAAGTGGGAGATTCGGTAGATATTGCTTCCAACTCCTATGAACGCGAAGTCCTATTTGAGTTAAGCGATAATGAAAGAAAACAACTGGTCGATATTGATATTGCCCTGAAAAAGATCGAAGATAAGGATTTCGGTACCTGCGAAGACTGCGGCGGTAAGATCAGCATAGAACGGCTGGAAGCAGTGCCGACAGCCACGCTTTGCATCAACTGCCAGACCAAGAAAGATTCAAAGTAAATCCCTCTGAACGGGGAGCAGTAATGAATAACATAATAATAGTCGGCTTAGGAATGATAATACTTGTCCTTATGTCGGCTATTTTTTATTTGCTCAACAAAGCCAGGAAGCCAGCCGCCGACCAGTCTATTCCCTTGCTCCAGCAGCAGCTCTCCCAGATCTCCGAGCAACTGAACAACCAGATCAATACCATCTCCACACAAGTAAACCAGCGGCTTTTTGAAAGTTCCAAGATCCTGCAGGAAACCAACCAAAGCATCGGTAACCGCCTTGACTCTACAGCCCAGATCATCAGCCGGGTAGACTCGAGCCTGGGCAAGCTTTACGAATCCAACCAGCAGATCTTCATGATCGGCAAGGATATTTCCAAACTGAGTGATTTGCTGCGGGCGCCTTCGTTCCGGGGCGGCATCGGGGAGTTGATGCTGGAAAATCTCCTGCATGAGATCCTCCCGGTACAAAATTACACCCTGAAACACAAATTCAAGAACGGCCAGCAGGTGGACGCCGTCATTCTGCTGGGAGACAAGCTGGTACCTGTTGACTCCAAGTTCCCGTACGAGAATTTTAAGAAAGTCATGGAAAGCACGTCAGAACCGGAAAAAAGCAGGTTTAAGAAGGATTTTTACCGCGATGTCAAAAATCACATCGACAAAATAGCTGCTTCGTACATTTTGCCGGAAGAAGGAACCTTTGATTTCGCTTTGATGTATATACCCGCGGAAAACGTTTTTTATGAAACTATTATCAAAGATGACGGCTCTCCTTCGGCAAATGAAGACAAAACCATCTATCATTATGCCTTGCAGAAAAGGGTGGTGCCAGTCTCCCCCAACAGTTTTTTCGCCTACCTCCAGTCGATCGTTCTCGGGCTGAAAGGACTCCAGGTCGAAAAGAACGCCCAGCAGATCATCCTCTACCTGAATCACCTGAGAAACGATTTCCATAAGTTCCAGGATGATTTCCGGATAGTCGGCAGCCACCTGACCAACGCCCGCAACAAATTCGAAGAATCAGAACGCCAGCTGGAAAGATTCAGTGACCGGCTGGAAAACGCCGCCCAGCCTAAACAGCTTGAATCCCCGTCCCCAAAAATAACTGAATAAATCTTGACTTTAGGCTAAATTATTCCTATAATTAATACAATCTATTTATGCCGAAATTATTACCTTCAGACGAAAAGCAAATTGAACAGCAATTCCGCATGGTAGCGATGCAGGAGCGGCAGGACGAAGAGAAAAGACTGGTCAAGGATTACTCGTTCGTGCTGGGCCTGATCATGCTGGTCATCGGTTTACTTATCTATACGATGAGCATAGTATTTGGCGGAGCGTTAATGGCTATGGGATTAGCAGCTATCATCTATCGCTTTTTACCCTGGTGAGTTACAGGACACCAGGAAATCAGGAGGTGGGGACCAGTGTATCAGGGAATCAGGTTAACAGGGAATCAAAAAGTCATAGTATCAAGCATTTCCTGATGTCCTGATCTTCTGATATCCTGTTATCCTGAAGCTTTATTAACCTGATACCCACTCCCTGATAATCTGTTATCCTGTTAACCGTTTTTAAAAAGACTTTAAAAGGAGTTAATAATGCCTGATGAAAAAAGAACCAGGATCATGATGGTTGATGATTCTTCTTTTATGCTATCACTGATCACGGATATGCTCAAAGGTACGGAGTTCGAGATCGTCGGCCAGTGCCAGAATGGCAGCCATGCTATGGAGTTGTATGAACGCACCAAACCGGATATCGTCCTGCTGGATGTGGTTTTGCCTGAACAGACCGGGCCAGAGATACTGGATAAGATCCTGGATATGGATGCGAACGCTAAGGTGATCATGGTCTCTTCCTTAGGTACGGAAGATATCGTAGTTGACTGCCTGCGTCGCGGCGCCAAACACTTTATCCAAAAGCCGTTTGACCAGGAACATTTCCTGCGTGAACTGCGCGACATGAACAGCAAAGAAGATGAAAAAAGCAGGAAAGTCAATGTTGGTTTGTCATTTAAAGGAATCATCATGGGTATGCGTTTTTTTGGCCAGTACCTCCTGGAAAAGCACCGGATTACCAAAGAACAGCTGCTGAACGCTATAACCTACCAGAAAAATATCAATATCAGCCTGGAACAACTGCTCATTCAGGGCGGACATTTAAACGGCAAA
Organism: Elusimicrobia bacterium UBA6262; assembly: GCA_002441095.1. GTDB lineage: Bacteria > CAYTYR01 > UBA6262 > UBA6262 > UBA6262 > UBA6262. The sequence continues at coordinate 18,737 of DJVG01000031.1, read as the reverse complement.
GATGTCATGCGCATAAAAAACATCCAAAAGAAAGACCTGGATAAAGACCTGCCAAGCATTATCCTGGAAGAAAAATTAATGCCCAAAGACAAATTGGATGAAGTAATGGCGGAACAGAAAAAATCCCGTATCTATATTGGTGAGGCTTTGGTTAAGACCGGTGCCCTGGATATGCAGGAACTGGAGCAAGAGCTAAAGTCCTATAAAGAAGAAGAAAGCAAAGAAGAATGGGAGATCACCAAAGGGCTGGAAAAAGTCAAGAACCAGATCATCGTTAAAAGCTTTATCGATTATACGATCAAAATATTCCAGAAAATAGCCGGAGAGATGGTCAAGGTCAGGGCCTGTGTCCCGGCCGCCAAAACTTTCACTTTGCAGGATTATACGTTTGAGCAAGTAGGTAAGGGAAATATTGACATAGCCTTTATTTTCAATCTCTCCGAAGAGGTTACGCTGCGTACTGCTTCTGTTATGTACGGCAAGGAAATTGTCCAGATCAACGAGGCGGTTATTGATGCAGTAAAAGAATTTTTGAATATAATTGACGGCAACAGCTGCGCCAAATTATCAAGTGTGGGGCTTAGTTTTACCACCTTGCCCCCGGTTTGTCATGACAACCGTACCAATAACAAATTCCAGTTCAACGCCGAAGATGAGTATATGCTGGTATCTTTGATCTCGACTATGGGCGATTTTGATATTCTCGTAAAAAGCAAAGTCTAAATCCAATAACAGAGAGCAGCTATGTCCTTGATCAAATGCCGGGAATGCGGCCGCAAGATTAGCACCCAGGCAACATATTGTCCCCACTGCGGCGTCAGCCCTCATAAAATATCACTGGAAGCAGAGATTCGGCTGGTCATCTTGTTGGTGCTCCTGATTCTCGTCATAGTTATCGCCACCCGGATGCCTTTTTTGCGGAACATATTTACCGGAAATTGGTCTCATAAAGAGAGCGTATCTGCTGCCGTGGCCAGCTTGAAAATAAATTATTCGCAAAGCTATAAGCCGCGTCCGGACCGGATTGCGGTTACCGGTGAAGTTAAAAACCTTGGTTCGGAAATCCTGTCTGATGTGGAAGTGATAGTCCGCTGGATCGATAAAGATAGGAATTTGGTTACTACTGATACAGACAAGATCCAGGCCCAGCCTTTATATGCAGGACGGGTCAGCTCTTTTGAAGTGATTTCCGTTTACCAGGATGACATGATCGATTACCAGCTTTCCTTCCGGACCGTGACCGGCGAAGATATCGTCTCAATAAATAAGAAATAACAAGGAGCATAATATGAAGAATAATTACCTGATTGCACTTTTTTTCAGTGTGTTGCTGTTATTAGCATTACCGGCTTTGGCGACGGAACAGCCACTGACGGAAAAAGTACGAGCTATACTGCCGGAAGGCTGGACCGTCACGGAAAAAGCTGATGGCATCACCTTGTATGAACGGGCCGCACAGTCATTGGAGATTCAGGATTATACTAAATTACCCGGTTTCATACTTACCGTTATAGATACCCAGAACACCGTCGCCAAAGACGCCCAGCATCCAAAAGACTATCATCCCTATTTTGAAATATTCCTCTACCAGCTCTCCCTGAACGAAGAACAGATAATAAAATATAACCGCCTGGCCAATGCCCAGTATAACCGTCCAGCCGGCACCCAGGACGCTTACCCGCCACGTTTTTCTTTCCAAAAAGGGGATTATATTGTTATGAAATCACCAACCTGGGGTAAATCAGCCAGTCCCAAGATCGATTCCCTTATGCTCAAGATCATGTCACTGGTCAGGAAAGAAATCCCTGAAGCTCAGAGTGAAGATACTGAAGCAGCAGACACTGCCACTGAATAGCATATAAAATGTCCTGCATTAAAGATTCCTACATGGAATATTCCATAATGACGACGAACCGCTGCAATTTGCAGTGTATTTACTGCATTAACAGCGACCGGCGTAGACAGACCAGCATCAAAGCTGATGCCGTCAAGATCATCAGCCATATTAAAAATGATGCCAGCCAACATAAGTATGACCCGATCGTAGTTACTTTCTACGGCGGAGAGCCGCTACTGGAGCAGGGCCTCATTACGGAAATAATGGCCGGCCTTAAAGAATGGAAGCCCTTGTACAACATTTTTACTAACGGTACGCTGATCAGTAAAGACAACCTGCCGATGCTTGATAAAATGAATATGATCTCTATTTCCATTGATGGCGTGGCCCAACAGCATGACGCCACCAGGGGAAAAGGAACCCATCATAAAATCCTAAGTAACTTTCTCTCCGTAAAAAACCATATTGTCGACAAATCACTGGCTTTTATCACTATTACTCCAACCTCAAGCGTATTCGATTCAGTCATGGGACTGGTTGATACATTCAGCAACATCTTCTGGTTCCTGGAAAATTCTGATAACCAGCAGGATCTTCACGCATTCCTGGAGCGCTACGACCGCGATTTGGACCGCTTGCTGGAATGGTGGATATCACAACTCAGGACCGGCAAAGTACCGCATTTGATACCTTTCCAGGGCTTATATGACATCCTGGAGAAGAAACATGTATATTCCGGCCTGCCCTGTGGTATCGGCGAGAATTTCCAGGCCTTAGCTATCGACGGGTCCATTTATACCTGCGAAGACAGTTATCACAACAAGATCGGCAGTGTCGAAGAAGGGGCGGATATGTCCAAGTCACAGCACCATTATGACTTTGATATTTGCCGCGAATGTGAAGTAAAAGAAATATGCGCGGGACGGTGCGTAGTGCCGCATCTACATTTTAGCCGGGAAAAAGTGGAGTTTTACTGCCAGTGTTCAAAACTGCTCATCAATAAGTTTAAGAAAATATTGCCGGAAATAAAGGAATTGATCAAAAAAGGAACTATTTCTGAAGCAGCAGTTCTCAACCGGCTGACCAGGTTCACGGATGTAATACCATAAAATAAGTGGTAAAGTCATAAAGTGGTAGAGTAAAGCTTTAAAGGAGACAGATTGAAATCCGATCGGGATTCATTTAAATTATTACTCTATTTAGCTATATTTTCCGGCGTAGGGATTTGGTTGTTCTTTGACGGGTTCAAAAAATGGCGGCGTAAACGGTTGATCGAAAATATCCCGACCTCTAAGATCCGCTCCATGGCCATGGGCCTGGTAGAACTGCAAGGGAAAGCGCAACAATGGATATATTCGCTTAAAGGGCCGCTTACCGGACGGAGTTGCGTATTTTACAAATACCTGATCGAACGGTATGAACGCCGGGGCAAGAATAGCAGCTGGGTTAAGGTCGCAGACGGCGGCAGTTACGATAATCTGTTCCATTTAGACGATGGTACAGGCAAGGTATTGGTCAATCCCAAGCGGGCTGAACTCAATCTGGACAAGCCAGATTTCTCTTTTGAATCTGGTTTATTCGGTGGGGATATACCCTCAAATCTGGTGCGCTTTTTAGACCATAATGATATTAAATATCAAACCTGGTTCGGTAAACAGCGGATGCGCTTCCGGGAATGGGATATTTGTCCCAATGACCAGGTCTATGTCCTTGGTACCGTTAACAAGAATGAAAGCTTCGTTTCTGATTTTAAGATCAAACTTAATGAACGCTTAAGAGAACTTAAGGCCAAACCTGAAGAAATGAAGAAATTTGACGCTGACGGAGATGGCATAGTCAGCGTTTATGAATGGGAGCAGGCTGTGGCCAAAATGAAAGAAGAAATGCTGGAGGAACAATTAAAGCAGCCAGCACAACTTCAGGAAACCAATTTCGTGATCGACAAGGGGCAAGAAGAAACAATTTTCATTATCTCGGAAAAAAGTGAAAAAGACCTGTTACAGCATCTCAACTGGCAGTGTTTAGCCGAGATCATCGGCGGAGCTTTACTTGCGTCGGGATGCATTGTTGGCCTAATAATGATGATTACTAGTGGAATGTTTTAAAATTATTGATGTGGGCGGCTATTTTTGGATATTCTAGATAAATTAAGCAAATTAATTTTTAAGCATCCATTTCTTTGTTCTATAATTTACATCATTATCACGATAATTTCTGTTATCATGTTTGATAAATACGATAATAATTTTGATTTTATGGAATTTTTAGTCAAAAATGGTCCGGCAATTTTATTCTGTGCAATTGGGATTCTTTTGTATTTCGATGGCTTTAAAAGCTGGCGCAGGAAAAGGTTGATTATTAACCTTCCTACATCAAAAATATCTTCACTAGCGTTAGGATTGGCTGAAGTTTCCGGTACGGCTGAATATGGGGATTCGGCTCTTAAATCGCCATATACAAAGGCAGACTGTGTTTTCTATAGTTACAAAGCAGGAAATAAAACAGGCACAGAGAGACAATATTCAAATTCTTCTTTCTTTGTTCAAGACAATACTGGGTTAATATTAATTGACCCACAGGGAGCGGAAACTATTCTCGGAGCACCTAATTATGACTATAGATACGAAACAGAGTGGTTTATTAAAGCAGGAGAACCTATCTATATTTTAGGGACAGTTCAGGAGAACAAGCAACTCATACAGGGTTATAAGGACAAACTTATAAGGAAACTGGTGGATTTAAAAACTGACCCAGAAGCTATGGCAAGCTTAGACATCAATAAAAATGGTGAACTTAGCATTGAGGAATGGGATGAGGCAGCAAAAGGAGTTAAAGAAAAGTTAGCAATAGAAAAATCAAATCAAATAGCAGATTCACCTATTTTCACATTGGTTATTAGTAAAGGTGAAGCAGATAACGTTTTTATAATATCCAAGAAAAGCGAAGAAGAATTATGCCGAAATTTATCAAAGAAGACAATAACCAGGATTTTTGGCGGTTCTGTTTTTGCCTTGATTTCCGCTGCATATATAATTTTTGATACTATGGAAGTAATCGCCATAGCAATGATTACTTTAATACTTTTTCTGGTATTTCTAATGTTTATAGATAAAGGCGATGTGGATGTATATGATATTTAAAATAAACCAACTTAAAAGGAGGATAAAATGGGTATATTTGTCTTGTTAGTATTATTGTTCCTGGTAATTGGGCTGATCAGCTATGCGATCACTATCTACAATGGATTGATCCGGGTCTCGCGTAACATTGAGAAGGCGTGGGCCAATATTGATGTCATCCTGAAACAAAGGCATGACGAGATACCAAAACTCATCAAGATCTGCGAGCAATTCACTCAATATGAACGAGGTACACTGGAGAGGGTGATTGAATTACGTACCGCCGCTATGAACGCCTCGGGTGTAGCTGATAAGGCAGTCAAGGAAGGGAACCTGACCAAGGCCCTGGGAGGTATCTGGGCTGTCGGGGAAGCCTATCCGGAGCTTAAATCAAATAACAACATCCATCAATTGCAAACCCGCATCAGCGGCCTGGAATCAGAATTGGCTGACCGGCGCGAGCTGTATAATGACAGCGTGAATATTTATAACATCCGTATTAACCAGGTGCCGGATATGTTTATTGCCAATATGCTGGGTTATACTGAGAAGGAGATGTTCAGGATCTCGGAAGAAGAAAAGAAAGACATCGATATTTCCCTGAATTTGCCTAAATAGAACTTTAAGGTATTACCGGGGTCCTGTCTTAAACCCTCGCCACCCCCAGTTACTCTGATGTTAACGGTAACTGTACAGATCAGGGAACTGGTCATTATTTTGAGCGAGATTGTCGGTTTTAGCCAAAGCACGCTTGCAGACATCGAGGGAATCTGTTGGCTGCTGGATGCCGAGATTGTCTGAGCCCAAGGGGCGAGTTTCTCGGCACCGAGTTGTCAAAAGACCTTTGGCGCAGGTCCGCCAAGGACGGACATGAAAACCGACACTGGAGTGAACAAATAGTGACAGTTCACTGATATACGGAGAGTTAAAACAATTATGAAAAAATCTAAAAAATACATTCTATTAATATTGCTGCTCATCATCATCCAGTTCCCGTTGTTTTACAAGTTCTGGCTGAAGCAGGTAGGAGGCTGGCTCATTTACCAGGACAAGATCGAAAAAGCAGACGCGATCCTGGTATTGGGCGGCGGTAGGGGTGAACGGGTCCTGCAAGGCGCAAAGCTCTATCGCGAGAAATATGCTGGCCAGATTATGATGACTGGTGAATTTAATCAGATTATGAGCGGGCCGGTATATCATTGGGCTTTACAAGGACGCAAGCTGGCAAATGCTCGCGGCGTGCCCTGGGACCGGATCATTCCCATACTTGATTCCATGAGCACACACGATGATGCAATTTTGAGCCTGGCAGAGTGCAAAAAACGCAATTTTAAATCCCTAATCGTAGTCACTGAGCCATTTCATAGCAAGCGTGCCTTTTACACCTTTAAAAAAGTATTTAAAAACTCTGGTATCAAGGTCATGGTCTATCCGGTACAGGACAGCTGGTATACCAGGGATAACTGGTGGCATTCGGAAAAAGCTTTATTGTCCACTAACGAAGAATATATCAAGTTCATGTATTACCTGCTGAAAAGGCGTATATAGATTAATCAGGTCACCAGGAGCCAGGATACCGGGGTTCCTTGACATACTCTATACGCTATACGCTACTCGCTATACGCTAATAAAGGACTTACTATGAAACACCACTTTGCCGATGAATATTCACAGGTTGACGGCATACTGCAGAAAATTGATCCCAGGATCAAGATCATCTCTGCCTTATTATTTGTCTTCCTGGTGAACATTACTCCTTTCACCAAAGCTTTCTCCCTGATTTACTATACTTTTATCCTGGTGCTGTGTTCTTTATTGGCTAATGTTCCGCTGCTCCGTATTTTCCAGAAATCCCTGGTAAGTTTGCCTTTTATCATCTTCTTTGCCTTGTTTTCCTTGTTTTATCATCACCGCCAACCCTGGTTCAGTGGAGTCATCGTGATCAAGGCCTACCTGTCGATCCTGGCCATGATCCTGTTAATCTCAACTACCAGTTTTTCCCATTTCCTGAAAGCCCTGCAAAAACTGAAAATACCGGTTATCCTGGTCATGATCCTTTCTTTTATGTACCGCTATCTTTTTGTGATCACTGATGAATTAATGAATGTCAAGACGGCCAAGGATGCCCGGACAGTGGGCGGCTCGGCCTGGTTCCATACCAAAGTCCTGGCTAATATCATCGGCGTGGTTTTTATCTCTTCTTATGAACGCAGTGAACGTATTTATAAGGCGATGCTTTCCCGCGGATTTGACGGGACGATCAGGACCTTAGACGATTTCAAATGCAAGAACAGGGATTATTTATTTGGTTTTACAGCATTAAGTATCTTTATTATCATTAAGATCATGGAGTATAGCCTGCAATGAGCCCTTTGATCGAAATTAAAGATCTTTCCTATGCCTACCCGGATGGTAATCTGGCCCTGGAAAATGTTTCCCTGGAGGTGGAAGAAGGGGATTGCATCGGCTTGATCGGCCCCAACGGCGCCGGCAAATCAACTTTATTATTGCATATGAACGGTATCTTGCATGGCAATAACCAGATCCTGATAGAAGGCATGGAGATCACTCCTGAAACCATCTGCCAGGTCAGGGAGAAAGTCGCCCTCGTCTTCCAGGACCCTGAACACCAGTTGTTCATGCCTTCAGTATATGAAGATGTCGCTTTTGGCCCGGTCAATATGGGCTGGAGCAAAGACAAAGTCAATTGGCAGGTTGACCTGGCCTTGCAGGAAGTGGATATGCTGTCGGCGAAACACCGTTCCTCCCATCATTTAAGCTTTGGGGAAAAGAAAAGGATCTCCCTGGCCACGGTACTCTCCATGAAACCCAAAATACTGGTCCTGGATGAGCCTTCCAGCAATCTTGATCCCAAACACCGCTGGGAACTGATCGACTTACTGAAAAACCTGAATATAACTAAACTGATTGCCACCCATGACCTGGAATTGGTCTCTATTTTATGCAACAAAGTAGCTATCCTGAACCGTGGCCTGCTTAAGGCTTTTGGTCCGGCTTCCGAGATTCTCTCTAACAAAGACCTGCTGGTCAGCTATGATCTGGCTAAACCCTGATATAAGCAGTAATTTATTTACTTTTTACTGTTAATTTGCTATACTTTTTTATCCAAAAAGAACCTAATACTCAAGGAGGAAGAAGAACAATCATGGGCGAAATTAAACGGATAGGAATTATTACCAGCGGCGGTGATTGCGGCGGCTTGAATGCTGTCGTTAAAGGCAGTGCCCAAATGGCGCATAAGGAAGGAATTGAAGTCTTTGTTATTCCCAATGGTTATGCCGGCTTGTACAACCTGGTTGATTTCGATAAATTGGTCAGCCTGCAGCCGGAGCGCATTGATTCAGTTGAATCAAACATGGCTGGCAGCGAAGCCGGGCATTCCCGCGTCAAGATCAAAAAGATCGATGACCCGGATAAATATAAGAGGATTAAAGATGGCCTGAGCAAATTCAAGATCGATGGCCTGGTTATCAGCGGTGGCGATGATTCCGGCAGTGTGATGGTGGACCTGATCCAGCAGGGAATTCCCTGCGTTCATGCTCCGAAAACGATGGACCTGGACCTGCAGACCTATTCAGTCGGCGCTGATTCTACTATTAACCGCATTACTAATTTTTTACAAGAGCTCAAGACCACCGGCCGTACCCATAACCGGATCATGGTCATCGAAGTGTTCGGCCGCTATGCCGGCCACACGGCTTTCCGCGGCGGTATCGGCGCTGACGCTGATTCTATCCTGATCCCTGAGATACCGGTGGATTTTGATTTACTTTACCAGCATATCAGCAAACGTTATTGGAGCCGTATTGAGGAAAGCGATGTCTTAGCCGGTACATATACGATCGTTGTGGCAGAAGGCCTGCGGAACTCTGATGGCACTGAGCTTTATGATGAGTCGTCAGGTATTGACGCTTTTGGCCACAAGAAGCTGGCTGGCGCAGCGAAATATGTGTTGCAGGAAGTTTCCAAACGTATGAAAACTGACCCTAAAACCAAGGAACATATGATCAAAAACCATATGTATGTCAAAGGTATCAATGAGATCCCGGAGATACGCTCGGTGACTCCGGGACACTTAGTCAGGGCTGGTCATTCTTCGGCGTTTGATGTTAATTTCGGTAAAGAAGCAGGAGCAGCAGCGGTATTACTCCTGAAAAAAGGTATTACCGGAGTAACTGTAGCTGGAGTTGAAGGCAAAGAAGTTAAGTATATTCCCACGGCTGAAGCCATTAAGCAGCGCTTTGTTGACCTGGACCAGGTCAGGTTCCACGAAAGAATGGGCGTCTGTTTCGGACGTAAAAAAGAAAATATCACACCGAACTTCACCGAGTTGAAAGGGAAAATATCCCGGCACCTATAAAGAACAAATTCGAATATCGAATATCGAAATNNTAAACGCTTTGGTTTGAACATTAGTATTTTGATATTTGGAATTGTTTAGGATTTAGAACTCAGCGCTTCGAATTTAAAATTAAGGGAGGAATTATGAAGAAGTTAATGAATTTGGCTACGCTTATGATCATAGTTATGTCTGTAGTTCTCTTGGCTGGTTGCGGCGGGACTAAAGTGAAAAGAGTCGATTCCGGAGAAATGATCGACTTGAGCGGCAATTGGAATGATACTGATTCCCAACTGGTATCGGCAGAGATGATCACCGATTCCCTGGGCCGTCCATGGGTCAGCGATTTCCGCTCTGCCCAGGGCAAACCACCGACCGTAATAGTCGGTACAGTGCGGAACCGTTCCAGTGAGCACATTAATACTGAAACCTTTGTCAAAGACCTGGAAAGGGAACTGCTAAATTCCGGCAAGGTGAAATTCGTCGCGGCCCGGGAACAACGCACTGAAGTGCGCGAAGAAAAGATGGACCAGGCTGACTTTGCCGATCCTGCCACCATTAAAGCTATGGGCAAGGAAAAAGGCGCTGATTTCATGCTGCAGGGACAGATCAATACGATCATGGATGCAGCGGGCAAACAGGCAATTATGTACTACCAGGTAGAACTGGAAATGATCAATATTCTCACCAATGAGAAAGTCTGGATCGGCCAAAAGAAGATTAAAAAGCTGGTCACCAGGCCAAGAGTAAAGCCATAAATCAATCTCGTTATCGGTTATCGGAAACGAAGCCCGATGAGAAAGAATAAGCTTTGGAGATAAAAACAAAATTCATTATTCTGTTTTTAGTGTCGATTGTCCTAACCGGATGCGGAGCAAACCGGTTTGCTTATTATAATACCCTCAACAACTATATAGCCCGGAAAGATTATGCTCAAGCCGCTAAACAGATCGAAGATAATGCTGCCAGATTCTATGGCGAAAATGACCTCCTGTTGTATTATCTTGACCAGGGATACCTGTATCATATCGGGGCAGACTATTCCAGATCTAACTTGATGTTACACGAAGCCAGCCAGCTGGCCAAGGATCTGTTCACAAAAAGCATCTCCCGGGAAGCTTCCACATTTCTGATCAGCGATAATATGCGGCCATATTATGGGGAAGATTTTGAACAGGCTATGGTCCACGTGTTTTCAGCGCTTAATTATGTTTTCCTCAATAAAGGAGAAGAGGCCCTGGTTGAAGCCAGGGCTGCAGATGACTACCTTAAACTCCTGCAAACCAACTACGGTGACAAAAACACCTACCAGGAAGATGCCTTTGTCCGTTATCTCATGGGCTTGATCTATGAAAATGAAGGTGAGATTAATGACGCCTTCATTTCATACCGCAAAGCGTTATATACATACAGTGACCAGCAAAATTCTTTTGGAGTGCCAATACCGCAGGAATTATTCAACAGCGCTATAGTTTCTGCCGCCAGGCTGAAATTTGACCCAGAGAGGGAAGAACTTTTTAAAGATTTTCCGGCACTGGCCGATAATTACAAGCAGGCTGGCTTGCTCAATGTAAACGGCGAGATAGTAGTCCTGCACTATAATGGACGGGTACCTCACAAAATCGATAATGTCCTGGAAATAGCTTTTAATAAGGCCTGGGGTTATGTCGGCGCAGTAAAAACCGAAGGGGAAGCAGCTGAGAGCATTTCTACCGCTAATACAGCCATCAGGTCAATTGCTGCCAACCAGCAAATTATCGCCGCATTCCCGCAATATGTGCCAACTAAATATACCATTACTTCCAGCATCATCGAACTGGGAGGAAACAGTAAACCAACTGAAGTAGTGGAAGATATAGGCAAGTTAGCGGTTAAGAGCCTGAATGACCGGGTTGGCCGGATCTATGCCAAAGCTTTTGCCCGCGCCGCGGTCAAATTCGCCTTATCGCGGGCCGCAGTCAACAAGATAGAGAAAAAGTCTGACCATGCCCTCGGTGCTTTCTTGCTATCCAGCACAGTAAAAATAGCAGCCGCTTTGACAGAAAAAGCTGATAAGCGCGGCTGGCAAGTACTGCCTGACACTATCAGGATGGCCAGGTTTACTGTACCGGAAGGCAGTCATGACCTAAAGGTCAAATATTATGACTACAATGGCGCAAAAGCGGCAGAAGAACCAATCACCAATGTAATCGTCAAGAAGGGTAAGAAAACCTTTGTTCTGGTACAAACTAACTATTAATTCATTATTACTATCAATCATTCTAATTACCGGATCTTGCGGGCCTAAAGTAGCTAATACGGGTACTTCCGGCAAAAATATTATTTGCTTCGGCGACAGTCTCACCGCTGGGTATGGGGCCAAACCAGGCGAGGATTATCCCGCTGTTTTGTCAAAGCTTTTGGACCAGCCGATAATAAATGCCGGCAGCAGTGGCAATACTACGCGCCAGGCGCTGGAACGTTTACAGACAGATGTCCTGGACCAGGATCCGCGGCTGGTGATCGTGCAATTCGGCGCTAATGATTTTTTCCGGAAGATACCCAAGACTGAAACCAGGGACAACCTGGACCAGATAGTCCTGAAGATCCAGGAAAAAGGGGCCATGGTAGCGATCGCCGGGGTGCGTATTGGTTTATTGGTAGATGAATACGATGAGGTTTTCCAGCAGGTAGCCAGTGATAGGAAATGTATTTATATTCCTAATATTATCAAAGACATCTTTACCGACCCTTTGAAAAAGAGCGATGAAATACACCCAAATGCTTCAGGGTACGCTATTATCGCACAACGGGTATATGAGAGAATAAAGCCCTACTTAAAGAAAGGGTAGCGCAATGCGGCAATACTTTTGGCTGTTTATGAGTTTTTTAACTGTTTTTATCATCGTCTATGGCGGCACCCATCTTCATGTTTATTTCCGGCTGATCTATCCTCTCCGGCTGACTGGTTTTTCTGCCCTGCTGATAAAGATCCTGTTTATCGTCTTGTGCCTTTCATTTCCCTTGCTGCATTTTGTCTCCAGGGGACAAAACGGCCCGGTAGTAGAGATCATAAATTACATTTCCTCGGTCTGGATGGGATTGATCGTTTACCTGTTCCTGGCAACCCTCGGCTTTGACCTGGCCAGGTTTTTGTTGAAATTAGCCGGCAATCATGCCCTGCAAAACCCTCGCCTGTTCACCTCCCTGGTCTCGAGCCTGGCCATGGCTATCACTGTCTACGGTTTGGTCGAAGCAACAAATATTGGTATTACCAGGATCACCGTAAAAATACCTGCTCTCCCTAAAAGGCTGGAAGGCACAACCATCGCCCAGATATCAGATGTGCATATGGGATTGATCATCCAGGGAAAACGGCTGGAGAAGATAGTAACCCTCACGAATAACCTTCATCCTGACCTGATCGTCATTACCGGAGACCTGGTAGATGAGCAAGCCCTGCATATGGAAGAATTAGTAGAACCGCTGCAAAGATTGCAAAGCAAATATGGTGTTTTTGCCTGCACCGGAAACCACGAATACTTCGCTGGTATCGAAAAAGCAGCAGCTTTCATCGAAAAAGGTGGAGTGCGCCTCCTGCGCAACCAATGGATAGAAGTAGCTGACGGATTACAGCTGGTCGCACGGGATGATCAAGCTGGTACAAGGGTAACCGGCGAGAAAATACCGCCGCTGGCCGAGATCATGAAAGGCATCAATACGCGTAAACCAGTGATCCTCCTGCATCATACACCTAACACCACCATGGACGAACTGCAGCGCCTGGGAGTGAACCTGCAATTGAGCGGACATACGCATCAAGGCCAGTTATGGCCTTTCCGGTATATTGTTAAAAAGATCTATGACATGCCTTATGGCTTATTTCAATCCGGCAGTACTACTGTCTATGTCAGCCGCGGCACCGGCACCTGGGGTCCTCCGATAAGAGTAGGGGCAGCGCCGGAAATTACCTTCATTACCCTGGAGCAAAGCTAATGACGAACAGGCTCCATACGACCCGCCTATTTTTAACAGAGGTTTCTGTTCTGACTGCTCTGATCTTAAGTTTTAGCGTAGCCACGTCTGCAAAATGGAGAAAAAGAAGTGACCACAAACCCGGTTATTGATATTCATACCCATATTTTCCCTGATCATGGCGCGGCTAAGATCATTGCCTCCCTGGAAGCAGAAGCAGAATGTAAGGCTTTTACCGACGGGACCCGGCAGGGATTGCTCGATTCCATGCAGCAGTCAGGCGTCCAGGTCAGCGTGCAAGTCCCGGTCGCTACGCGGGCCGACCAGGTAGAAAGCATCAACTCCTACGCTATCAAAGTCAGTGATCAGAGAATCATATCCTTCGGAGCCTTACATCCAAAATATCTTCACTTCAAGGAAGAGATCGCCCGGCTGAAAGCCAGCGGTATAAAAGGGGTGAAATTCCACCCTGAATACCAGGATTTTTTCCCTGATGATAAAGTGATGTTTCCGGTCTATGAAGAACTGGCTAAAGCCAGGCTCATCACATTTTTTCACGCTGGCAGGGATATAGCTTTTGAGAATGTGCACGGTACGCCGGCCCGTTTTGCCAGGCTGATCGCGGCTTTCCCCGGCCTGAAGCTGGTACTGGCGCATATGGGCGGATTCGAGATGTGGGAGGAAGCGCTGGAGGAGATCATCGGCAAAGACGTCTATATTGATACTTCCTTTGCCATGGATTATATGTCCAGCCATGCTTTTCTCCAATTGATCGAACGCCACGATCCTGACCTAATCTTATTTGGGACTGACTCACCCTGGCAGGACCAAAAACAGGAACTCGCTAAATTAAAAACGCTGATCAGCGATGAAACTGAACTGGAAAAGATCATTTCCCTTAATGCCAGCACCTTGCTGGACCTCTAATATGACTTTCTCTAAACACGCTAAAAGATATCTGTTACTGGCCCTGATCTGGTCAGTCTTCCTGCTGTTCCTTTCCATACAGCCTGCCGACAAGGTAGAAATATTCCTACCTTTTGATCTCTTGGCCAGCTTGGCCCATGCCGCCGTATACTTTATTTTGGCTGCTTTGCTTTGCCTGGCTTTGAGATTTTGGAAATATTCCATATTATCCGTTGTTCTGGTCTCTTTTATTTATGCAGTAGTCTGGGGTATAGTCAATGAACTGGTGCAATTCTATGAGCCTACCAGGAGCCCCAGTGTAAGCGATGTGATCAGCGACGCTATTGGCGCGGCACTGGCCATATCTTTATTCATCTGGTGGCGCAAGAGGTCAATGTGAAATCGTATGAACTCATCGATCATACTGCTAATATTGGCATCCGGGCATTCGGGCAAACCCTGGAGCAGATGTTTGCCCATATGGCCTTAGGGATGTTTGGGCAGATGGTTGATCTATCCCTGGTCACCGGCCAGCAGAAGAAAAAGATTATCGTTGAAGCAGCAGATGAAGAAGAATTACTAGTCGAATGGCTCAATGAGCTGTTGTATTTGTATTTAGTAAAAAAATATGCTTTTAATATTTTTAAGATCAATAAGATCCTGTACCGCCAAAAGCTGGAAGCTGAAGCCTATGGTATAAAACTGACTAAAAAAAACCAGACCAGCATCAAGAAGAAAGAGATCAAGGCAGCGACCTACCACCAGTTGAAAATAAAACAAGAGAATGGCGTGTACATAGGTGAGGTACTTTTTAATGTCTGATCTTGGCCCCTTGGAGAAGAAGGATAACTATGAAAAAACATTTGCACCGGTTTTATGTACCGCAGAAAAATATCCTGGACAATACAGTCATCTTGCCGGCTGAGCATGCCAATCATATTAAAAACGTTCTCCGGATGAAGCCAGGTGATTCCTGCCTGGTTTTTGACGGCACTGGCTTTGAGTATAAAATACTCCTGGAAAAGATCTCTCCGGAACCAGAGGGCAGGATCATTAACCGTTACATAGCAGGCACCCCGGATAAAGTCAGGATCACCCTGGTCCAAGGCCTGGCCAAAGGTGATAAAATGGACCTGATCATCCAGAAGTGCAGTGAAATAGGGACAGACATCTTTATTCCCTGTAAGAGCGAACGGACGATCGTCAAATTAGACCAGGCTGGAGCAGCCAAGAAAAAAGAACGCTGGCAAAAGATCGCCCAGTCAGCGGCTGAGCAGTCTCATAGTATAACCATACCTTTAGTTGAACCAGTGACTGATTTGGCTTCAGTACTTAAGCAAGTTAAACCTGACCAACTGGCTATTATCCCCTGGGAAAATGAAAAATCAACCAGTATCAAAAAAGTCCTGAGAGATTCAGGAGCCAGGGAGATTATCTTTTTTATCGGGCCGGAAGGCGGATTCAGCGAGCAGGAAATAGCGGCAGCCAAAAAAGCGGGGGTGCTCCCGGTCAGTCTCGGCCAGCATATTTTGCGGACCGAAACTGCCGGGATAGTTGTAGCAGCGATCGTGCGGTATGAGCTAGAAGGATAATTAATGGGCATCATAATATCAGAAAGAACTGATACCCTGATCACCTGATAAACTTCTCCTGATTTCCCGATCTCCTGATAATCTTTACTAGTTTTCAGATCTGTTCTGCGAGGCAAAAACATCAGTCATGAACCGGGCACTCTGGGAAAAGTTAGTGATCAAACCGGTACCGATCAGCCAACCGTTATCTTCAAGTTCCTTGCACCAGAGGACTTTAGCTGCGATCTTCGGGCTATTCGCGGCTAAGCCTGCGACAGAGAGAGTGATCGTCAGTATAGTATTTACCGGCAAGGCTTCTGAACTATGCAATAGCATGCCGTTCATACTGATGTTCTTCAACAGGGCGGTATTGATATTTTCCGAATTCCGGTACAAAACCTTAACCGCAGTATTGAACCTCTCAAATTTCCTTTTTTCCTTTAGCAGGCTGTTCATTGTGTCCTCCTTGCGTATTAGAAACAAATACTTCCGAAAAGTTCCATAAAATCGAAGCCTCCTTCATACCCGCATTGAAGGAGGTATAAAGAAAGGAATACAATGCCGTACAGAAAAACACCCTTAATAGCTGGCTCTTTATATCATATCTACACCCGGAGCATAGCTGAATTCCACATTTTTAGATCAAAAGAAGATTATTCACGGATGATAGAAACACTGCAGTATTATTCCGCAGTAAAAACTGATTGCAGGTTTTCTTTTCTTAAAGATATGTCATCAGAAACAAGGGAAATGAAGATTAATGAAATAAGACAGTCAGATAAGCTAGTTCATATAATATCATACTGCTTGATGCCAACTCATGTTCATCTTGTTTTGGAACAATCCAAGGAAGATGGTATCTCTAAGTATATGAACCTGATATTGAAAAGTTATAGTAAGTATTTCAATTGTAAATATAATAGAATGGGTCCATTATGGCAGAGCAGATTTAAGAATGTATTAGTTGATAGCGATAATCAATTACTGCATCTTACCCGATATTTACATCTAAATCCAGTTACCTCTTTTATCAAAGAAAAACCAGAGGAATGGAACTACTCTTCATATCCTGAATATTTGCAATCAGTACATCCTAGTAATAGAATATGCGATTATAAAGAGTATATTTCAATGAAACCAAAAGAATACGCAAAATTTGTATGCGATAATATTGATTATCAAAGAGAGCTAGGTAGAATTAAACATCTGGTTCTGGAACCAAATCCACCTCCTTCAAACCCGCATTGAAGGAGGCGTAGATGCTTACATTACGGGGACATCATTTGATTTGCCTGGTAGCGTTCCAGGGAGAAGGGTACTCTGTTGCTTTTGCCCGGAACTTTAAAAAATTGCAGAAAACCTACCTTAACAATCCAGCTGAAAAAGTGAAGGTAGTCGCCGGTCCGGACATGGCCTGTAAAAAATGCCCGCACTTGTCCAAGAACACCTGTATTTCTCCGATCGACGGACCAAACTCCAGAATTATAGCCTTTGATAAGAAAGCCTTTAGCCTGCTTAAAATCAAACCCGGAATATACACAGTTGGAGAAATTCATCAACGCCTGCGCCGCCTTACCAAGCTTTCTTTGCGCAATTTTTGCCATAATTGCTCCTGGTACGGCAGAGTGCCCTGCCAAAAGCTCATTTCTGACTGGTCCTCGTCTAAGTAATTATTTTCTTGACAAGTTTAATTAATAGTGGTATTATTATACCTGTGAAATATTTCACAGGTGTTCTTATTCTTAATGCCGAATAAAATCCCGAATGAAAGGAGGCGAATACCACGAATGTTAAAAATAATCCTTATTCGAGCCATTCGCTGTCATTCGAGTCATTCGCTAAGCAGTTTTTATGCGTAAGATACCCTTACCGTCAATAGAAAGGCTCTCTAATATATACGGCCTTTTAAGGAAGCTGGAGAAAAGCGGCATCAAAACCGTCTCCAGCGCTCAGATCGGCAAGAACATTAATGCCACCAATGCCACAGTCCGCAAGGACATCAGTTATTTGAGCATGCCTAGTGTAGCAGGCCGGGATTATAATGTTGCCAAGTTAAAGAAGTATATCGGGCAAGATCTCAAGTTCTTCAAGCAACGAAAAGCCTGCATTATCGGATTAGGGCGCATTGGCACAGCTATACTGGCCTATGAAGGGTTCAAGGATGAAGGCTTTGAAATAGCTGCCGGCTTTGATGTCAGCCTAAATAAGATCGAGATGATTATCAGTCAGGTCAGTCTCCACCTAATACATGAGCTTGAATCAATTATCAGATCCAGGGAAATAGAGATTGGCATTATCTGCACGCCGCCGGAAGCAGCCCAGGATACAGCCAATAAGCTGTTAAAAGCAAATATTAAGGGGATCATAAACTGCACCACAGCCATGGTCAGCGTCCCAGAGGAGGTAATAATCCGTAATATTGACTATACCGGATATCTCAGGATAGTCTCAGCTCTCATCAGCCAGAGAAAATAAAAGCAGTTACGAGTTGCGAGTTTCAGGTTTCGATTAACTTATTCTATTATAGGGGGAAATAACAATGGCTAGAGTATTTAATTTCAGCGCAGGACCGGCAATGCTGCCAGAGCCGGTATTAAAAAAGGCAGCTGAAGAAATGCTGGATTACAAGAGCAGCGGCATGAGCGTCATGGAAATGAGCCATCGTTCCAAGCCATTCGAAGAAATAATCAATGGCGCGGAAGCCACGTTGCGCGAGATCATGGGCATTTCCGATACCTATTATGTTTTGTTCCTGCAAGGCGGAGCTTCGCAGCAATTCGCCATGGTTCCCCTGAACCTCTTTAAGAATTCTAAAAAAGCCGATTTTGTCAATACCGGTACCTGGTCTAAAAAAGCCATTTCTGAAGCTAAGAAATATGGCACAGCCAACGTCATCGCTTCTTCTGAAGAAAAAAAGTTTGCAGAGATCCCGGAGATAGATCCGTCTAAGTTTTCCAAAGATGCGGATTTTTTCCACATTACCACGAACA